>CAKQEW010000001.1 GCA_934230415.1 uncultured Alphaproteobacteria bacterium
GTTTGCGAAACTTTGTTTTATTTGGCATCAACATAATAAACTACCTTTTATTGCTTTTGCTAATTTTTGTTTTCCCCGGCACCATATAGATGCCGGCAAAAATTATTTGTTTCTTTTTTCGCTGCTGCCGGCATATTCAGTTGGGCGTGCCATTTCAGAAGCCAGCTTTTCCTTGTTTACGACATCACCAGTGTAAATCCAAACTTTCACACCGATAACACCATATGTTGTTTTCGCCTGAATTGACGCATAGTCAATGTCAGCACGCAATGTGTGCAAAGGAATACGACCTTCGCGGATTTGTTCGCTGCGGGCAATTTCCGCACCGTTCAGACGGCCACTGCACATAACCTTGATACCCTGGGCACCGGCTTTCTGTGCATTCTGAACCGCTTTTTTCATTGCACGTTTAAAGGAAACACGACCTTCAATCTGTTGTGCAATATTCTGGGCAACCAATTGGGCATTCAGATCTGGGCGGCGAACTTCATAGATGTTCACAACAACCTGATCATTTTTGACCAATTTTTTGATATCATTACGCAGTGTTTCAATATCGGCACCGTTTTTACCGATAATCATACCCGGACGTGATGTGTGAATTGTCACAACAACTTTCTTGGCAAAGCGTTCAATAACGACCTTGGCCAAACCGGCTTTCTTCAGTTTCTTTTCAATAAACTTGCGAATTTTGATATCTTCTGCCAGCAGGTTCGCATAGTCCTTTTTGCCAGCAATCCAACGCGAATCAGTAATTTTGTTGATAAATTCGCGCAAAGAGATTGGTGATACTTTCTGTCCCATCTTACTTTTTCCTTACGTTTATGGCAAATGTTCTTGAAGCCATATAGGCTTTATTCAGGGTTGCCCCATACCACGTGCCACGTTTTTGTTATTTTGCCTTTTTGGCGGTTTTAGCAGGTTTTTCTGCTGTCTTTTTTGACGGCGCGGTGCCAGATTCCAAAACGATTGTCAAATTAGAAAATGGTTTCAAAATTGGACGTGCACTGCCACGCGGACCGGCCATGATGCGTTTCATTGTCAACGCCTTGCCACACCAGATTTCCTTGACAAACAATGTGTCTGCCGACAGGTTTTTGTTGTGTTCTGCGTTTGCAATCGCGGACATCAAAGTTTTCAAAACTTCGCCAGATACGCGTTTCTTTGAAAATTTCAAGACATCAATCGCACGATCAACCGGCAAACCACGTACAGTGTCGCAAACCAGATTCAGTTTCTGGTGGCTGACGCGGATCATTTTGTTGAATGCGCGAACCTGATTATCTTTGATTCCATATCTTGTCGTTGTCATAACTACTTACCTTATATTCTTGCAGATTCCATATAGAAATCATTATTTCTTGGCTGCCGCGGCCTTTTTGTTTGCCGCATGACCCTTGAACGTACGTGTCGGTGCAAATTCACCCAATTTGTGTCCAATCATATCTTCAACAATAGACACAGGGATAAATTTATTACCATTGTGAACTTCAAAAGTCAGCCCAACCATTGGTGGCACGATTGTGCTGCCACGGGACCAAGTTTTAATTGGTTTACGGTCATCTTTTTCGTTCGCCGCCGCAGTCTTTTTCAAGACAGATGGGTGAACATACGGACCTTTCCAAACTGAACGAGACATCAATTACTCCGTTTTTCTAATGTCCCCTGCACCATATAGATGCAGGGTTATTTATTATTTCTTCTTTGCCAAATGTCTGCTGCGGATAATCATCTTTGCAGTACGTTTGTTAGTGCGAGTGCGATATCCCTTGGCTGGAATACCAGTACGCGACACAGGTTCGTGGCCCTTGGAATGACCATTACCACCACCCATCGGGTGATCGTTCGGGTTCATCGCCATACCGCGAACAGATGGACGGATACCCAACCAACGTGCGCGACCGGCCTTGCCCAAATTGACGTTGCGCTGATCCGGATTGGAAACGCTGCCAACTGTGGCCATACAATCGGAATGAACTTTGCGCAATTCACCGCTGTTCATTTTAATCTGTGCATACACACCGTCTTTACCCATCAACTGGGCATAGCAACCTGCACTGCGCGCCAACTGGCCACCAGCACCTGGTTTCAGTTCAACGTTATGCACAATTGTACCGATTGGCATATTTTTCAACGGCATCGCATTACCCGGTTTGATATCTTCACGGATGCCAGAAATAACTGTATCGCCCGCCTTTAAATCACGTGGTGCCAAAATGTACGAACGAACACCATCTTTGTATTCAATCAACGCGATAAACGCTGTGCGGTTTGGGTCATATTCCAAACGAACAACTGTCGCTGGAACGCCTGTCTTTTTACGATCAAAGTCAATCAAACGATATTTACGTTTGTGACCACCACCCTGGTGCATAACGGTCACATGACCAAAATTGTTACGACCACCCTTGGACTTTAAGCCGACTGTCAATGCCTTTTCCGGCGCGCCACGGTGCAATCCGCTGCGGTCAACCTGGGTCAGACCACGGGTTCCCGGCGTCATCGGCTTGTAATGCTTTAATGCCATTTTTTTCTTACCTTTGTTTCTGTTTGGGCACTAACGTCCAGATGGCCCGGATTCTCTGCCCAAACTGTTTATACTTATGCGTTTGCAGCCAAATCTAATTTTGCATCGGCTGGCAAAGACACATATGCCTTTTTTACAGTGCGTTGTGTACCGCTGTTGCGTCCACGGAAGGATTTAACCTTGCCCTTGGCAACAACAATGTTCACCTTGACCGGTTTGACATTATATATCGCCTGGACCGCGCGTGCAACATCTTCTTTTGTTGCATCAGCCGCAATTTCAAACGCAATACCGTTGTTTTCAGACAATTTCGCTGTCTTTTCTGAAATTATCGGACGACGCAGTATATCATACATACCGGCGGTCGCAACGATTTTCTTTTCTGCTTTCTTTTCTGCCATTTCATTGACCTTTTATTAAATTATGCCAATCTTGCTTCTACCGCTTTGACCGCGTCCGCCGTCAAAACCAATTTTTCGTGTTTCAGGATATCCAAAACGTTCAAACCAATCGTTGGCAGTGCATCAATGTTTGCAATATTTGCCGCTGATTTTTTGAAGTTTTCATCCAACACATCCGCACCAACAAACAGCGCTGATTCCAAACCCAGTTTTTTCAACTGTTTTGCAAACGCACCTGTTTTTGCCGTTGCCAACTTTTCAGATTCAATAACCATCAGGCTGCCGTCTTTTGCCTTGGAAGACAAAGCCATTTTCAAGCCCAGGCTACGGATTTTCTTTGGCAAATCAATCGCATGATCGCGGACAACTGGCCCATGAACGACACCACCGCCACGCATGTGAACATTGTATTTTTCACCCTGACGTGCGTTACCAGTCTTTTTCTGCTTAAATGCTTTCTTACCACTGCCGGCGACATCAGAAACGGTTTTTACCGCATGTGTGCCTGCGCGGGAATTTGCACGCTGCCAAGTGACAACCCGGTGCAGAATGTCTGCGCGTGGGTCCAAACCAAAGATGCTGTCGGCCAATTCAACCGTGCCAACCGCTTTGCCATCAAAATTTATAACATCTATTTGCATTTTAATTCACCTTACTTTGCTGTTGACCCATTATTATTCCGCAACAGTTTCTGCGGCGTCTGCAACTGCCTCTGCAGCTGGTTCATTGTTCTGCGCTGTTGGAACTGGCAAATCTTTCTGTTCTTTTTTCACTGCGTCAGAAACCAGCACGAATGTGCCATTTGCACCCGGAACCGCGCCTTCTACGAAAATCAAGTTTTCAACCGCGTCTGTTCCAAATACTTTCAAATTCTGAACAGTTACTGTTTCATTGCCCATCTGACCGGCCATCTTTTTACCTTTCAGAACGCGGCCTGGCCATTCACGCATACCAGTACCACCCAATGAACGATGCGCCTTCAGAACACCGTGTGTTGCTTCTTTACCACCAAAGTTATGACGTTTCATCGCACCCTGGAAGCCCTTACCTTTGCTTGTCGCCTGGACATCAACAAATTGGCCGGCAACAAAATGAGACGCAGACAACTGTGTCCCAGCTGGGATAACACATTCATCCGATACGCGGAATTCAACGACCTTGCGATACGGCTTGACCCCTGCTTTTTCCGCTGCAACCGCCTGTGGCTTTGCAACATGTTTTGCCTTGGCTTCGCGCATACCCAAAATATTCGCGACATAGCCGTTCTTGTCCTGCGTGCGATTTCCAATGACAGCACAATCACCCACAGACAAAACTGTTACTGGGTGTGCCGTGCCGGCATCATCATACAGACGCGTCATTCCTATTTTTGTTGTTATTAATCCGCTACGTTTCATTTTTTTGCCTTTTTTCTGTCAGTAGGTCAGAAATCATCGTTCAGAATCCGATGTTCCCGACGCTAACAACCAATTTTAACCTAATTTTTACAATTTAATTTTTACATCAACACCAGACGCCAAATCCAACTTCATCAAGGCATCAACTGTCTGAGGGGTTGGGTTAACAATATCTACGACCGCCTTGTGATTGCGGATTTCAAATTGTTCACGTGATTTTTTATCAACGTGTGGTGAACGGTTGACAGTAAATTTCTGAATCAATGTTGGCAAGCGAACTGGTCCAACGACGTCTGCGCCAGTGCGCTTTGCCGTTTTCACGATTTCATCAACAGATTCAACCAATACGCGATGATCAAACGCTGTTAATTTAATACGAATTTTAGATGCAGGTACCATTTGTTCGTTTTCCTTATGTTTATCCGGGCCGGTAATCACTGGCGTTTGTTTATCCAGTTACACCGACCCGCGACATGTTGTTATTTAATAATCTTTGATACAACACCAGCGCCAACTGTGCGTCCGCCTTCACGGATAGCAAAGCGACGGCCTTCGCTCATAGCAATAGGTGCAATCAATTGCACAGAGATACGAACGTTATCGCCTGGCAGAACCATTTCTTTGTCTGCTGGCAATGTGATTGTACCAGTTACGTCTGTTGTGCTGAAGTAGAACTGAGGACGATAGTTGCTGAAGAACGCTGTGTGACGTCCACCTTCTTCTTTCGTCAAGATATAAACTTCGGCTTCAAAATCTGTGTGTGGTGTAATGGAACCCGGTTTGCAGATAATCTGACCACGTTCTACATCTTCTTTCTTGGTACCACGCAACAGCAAACCAACGTTATCACCAGCTTCACCCTGATCCAACATCTTGCGGAACATTTCTACGCCGGTAACTGTTGTTTTCTGTGTTGGACGCAAACCAACGATTTCACATTCATCGCCGACCTTGACAGTACCGGATTCAATACGGCCTGTTACAACGGTACCACGACCTGTGATAGAGAACACGTCTTCAATTGGCATCAAGAATGGTTTGTCAACTGGACGTTCTGGCAGTGGGATGTATTCATCCAATGCGTTCAACAAAGCATCAATGGATTCTTTGCCCAAACCGTCGTTTTTGCCTTCCAATGCGGAAACAGCAGAACCACGGATGATTGGTGCATTGTCGCCATCAAAGTCATTTGCAGACAGCAATTCACGAATTTCCATTTCAACCAATTCCAACAATTCAGGATCGTTCGCCAAATCGCATTTGTTCAGATAAACAACGATTTTTGGAATACCCACCTGACGTGCCAACAAGATGTGTTCACGTGTCTGTGGCATTGGACCATCAGTTGCAGCAACAACCAAGATAGCACCGTCCATCTGGGCCGCACCGGTAATCATGTTTTTAACATAGTCCGCGTGTCCCGGGCAGTCAACGTGTGCATAGTGACGGTGTTCTGTTTCGTATTCAACGTGTGCAGTATTAATTGTGATACCACGTGCACGTTCTTCTGGTGCATTATCAATCTTATCAACGCCCTTTTCTTTATCGGCGCCGACACCATAGTAATGAACGATAGCAGCAGTCAATGTTGTTTTACCGTGGTCAACGTGACCAATAGTACCAACATTAACATGCGGTTTGGTTCTTACGTACTTTTCTTTTGCCATAGTTTTTTCTCCTTAGGCTTGGCTTGTTAAATGATTTCGGACTTTGATTTCCGGCCATCATTGGATTTCACACCTATATAATAAACCAGAAATCAAAAATCACAATCTTTTTTTATTTTTTTATTTCGTCAGCTTTTTGATAACCTCATCTGCGACGTTCTGCGGTACTTCGGCATAGTGCGACAGTTCCATATACGGATTTGCACGCCCCTGGGACAAAGAACGCAGTGTCTTGACATATCCGAACAGGTTTGCCAACGGAACATAGGCTGAAATCAACTGGTTACCAAACTGAGTTTCAATACCATTAATCTGTCCGCGGCGGCTGTTCAAGTCACCGATAATGTCACCGACGTATTCTTCCGGTGTGTTAACCGAAAGCTTCATAATCGGTTCCAGCAACTTTGGCGATGCTTTTTTCATGGCTTCGCGGAAGCAAGCACGCGCCGCAATTTCAAAGCACAATACATTGGAGTCAACTTCGTGATATTTACCATCAACCAATGTAGCCTTGAAATCTACTGTCGGATAGCCAATCAGAACACCTGTCTGCTGGGCTATCTTCAAACCCTTTTCAACACCCGGGATGTATTCTTTTGGAATCGCACCACCGACAATCTTGTTTTCAAATTCGTATCCTTTGCCCGGTTCCAACGGTTCAAATTCAATTTTAACCTGGGCATACTGACCCGAACCACCAGACTGTTTTTTGTGGGTGTATTCTTCGGTAATCGCCTTGCGGAATGTTTCGCGGTACGCAATACGTGGTTCACCAACGTTAACGTCAACCTTGAATTCACGCAGCAAACGATCAACCAAAATTTCCAGATGCAATTCACCAACACCGGCCAAAATCGTCTGACCAGATTCTTCGTCAACCGACACGCGGAATGACGGGTCTTCTTTGGCCAACGCCTGCAAACCTAATGACATTTTTTCAATGTCAGCCTTGGTTTTTGGTTCAACAGCGATGCTGATAACCGGTTCTGGAACGTGGATGTTTTCCAAAATAATTGGATTCGCTTCATCGCACAGTGTATCACCGGTGATTGTTTCTTTCATACCAACCAATGTGATAATATCACCAGCAGATGCTTCTTTGATTTCTTCACGCTGGTTTGAATGCATCAGCAACATACGGCCAACACGTTCACGTTTATCACGGTTAGAATTATAGATATACGATCCGGATGTCAATTTACCAGAATAAATACGGATGAACATCAGGTTTCCAACGAACGGGTCATTTGCGACCTTAAACGCCAACGCGGCGAACGGTTCTTTGGCATCTGGGTGACGTTCAATGACCGTTTTCTTGTCCATCATTGTTCCCTTGATCGCTGGGACATCCAATGGGCTGGGCAAATAGTCAACGATTGCATCCAACAATGGCTGAACACCCTTGTTCTTGAACGCAGTACCACACAGCACTGGGTTAAAGTTCTGGTTAATTGTACCCTTGCGGATTAATTTTTTGATTGTTGCGACATCCGGTTTGTTGCCTTCCATATAGGCTTCCATAATGTCATCGTCCAGTGTGACGACTTCTTCAATCAATTTATTGTGTAATTCTTCGGCTTTTTCACGCAATTCTTCTGGAATTGGTTTAACGTGTGGGTCTTTGCCCAGGTCGTCTTCCCATACAATGGCGCGCATTTCAACGACATCAACAACGCCGCGGAAATCAGATTCTGCACCGATTGGGAAATTGATAACCAATGGATTTGCACCCAAACGTTCACGAATCATATCAACACAGCGGAAGAAATTACCACCAATACGATCCATTTTGTTAATGAAGCAAATACGTGGAACGTTGTAACGATCCGCCTGGCGCCATACTGTTTCTGTCTGGGGCTGAACACCGGACACAGATTCAAATACTGCGACCGCGCCGTCCAAAACGCGCAGCGAACGTTCCACTTCCATTGTAAAGTCAACGTGTCCCGGGGTATCAATCAAATTGATACGGTGATCACGCCAAAAGCATGTTGTTGCTGCAGATGTAATTGTGATACCACGTTCCTGTTCCTGTTCCATCCAGTCCATCGTCGCGCCACCATCGTGAACTTCGCCGATTTTATATGTTTTTCCTGTATAGAAAAGAATACGTTCTGATGTTGTTGTTTTACCCGCGTCAATATGGGCCATAATGCCGATATTGCGGTACATATGTAAGGGTGCGGTTTTTCCGACTGACATAGATTCTTTCCTTGTTTTATTGATTTAACCCAATTTGTTCTTGTTTTGATATAATTACCAACGGAAGTGTGCAAACGCCTTGTTCGCGTCTGCCATCTTGTGCGTATCAATCTTTTTCTTGAACGCACCACCCTGGCCCGACAACGCATCACGCAATTCACCGAACAGGCGATCTTCCATAGAACGTTCACCGCGTTTGCGCGCAAACATAACCAACCAACGCAACGCCAATGTCTGCTGACGCGCCGGACGAACTTCTACTGGCACCTGATATGTTGCACCGCCAACACGACGACCCTTGACCTCAACTGATGGTTTCAGGGCATCAACCGCTTCCAAGAATGCGGCCAATTCATCACCGTCTTTTGCAACTTTCTTCAGTTTTTCTAATGCACCGTAAACGATATTTTCGGCAACTTCTTTCTTGCCGTCCCACATAATTACATTAATACATTTTGCGACAACCAGATTATTGTATTTGGAATCTGGCAGAATTTCACGTTTCGCTGCACTTTTACGTCTTGACATTTTTGTTTTTCCTTTATTTCTTCATCTGTTTTTTCAGATTACTCACGCAGATATGCTGTGTGTTTGGGTTAATTTATTATTTTGCTGTCTTGGCACCATACAAGGAACGACCCTGCTTTCTGCTGTCAACGCCCTTGGTATCCAGAACACCACGGATAATGTGGTATTTAACACCAGGCAAGTCCTTTACACGGCCGCCACGAATCATAACGACGCTGTGCTCCTGCAGGTTATGACCTTCACCAGGAATGTATGCGGTCACTTCGCGACCATTGGCCAATTTAACACGTGCAACCTTACGCTGCGCCGAGTTAGGTTTTTTAGGTGTGGTTGTGTACACACGTGTGCAAACACCACGTTTCTGGGGAGCTTCCATCATGTCAGGTGCTGTGGATTTCACAACAACCTTTTTACGAGGCTTCCGAATCAGTTGATTTACTGTTGGCATTCAAATCTCTTTGTTTGTTCTTGTTTTTTTGTTTGCACAAAAGCTGCAACCAGACCACACCACCCGGCACGCCAGATGGGCATAAATCTGCTGAACGTCGCAGTTTTCTGTGTTTTTTCACTTTCCTTGTTTACACGGAAAGCGAACATACTATAACCACCCCGGCCCGAATTGTCAAGTATTATATGGGAATTTTTATTAAAATAAATACTGGCAAAGCCCCTATTTCTGGGGGATTGAGAATAAAAACCAAATGACAAAAATTTTATTAGTACCATTTTTAACCCAGACGCTATATCCGGCGACCAATACATAAAAAAATACCCCCGAAACTGGGGGCATTTTTTGTTCCGATAATATTATTAGAACTGGGCACCGAATTTAGCACCGAATGTGAAGCCTGGACGTGTTTCCCATGCGCCAGCACCAGTGTGGGCCATTTCACGGCCAACATATGCGCCAACGAATGTGTCGTCACAGAAGTTATAGTTCACACCAACTGTGCCTGTCCATGTACCGGCGTTTTCAATTTTAACACCATTGATGTCGTCATCGGTAATGCCGGCGTATTCAACACCACCAACCAGACCCCAGTTGTCGTTCAATGCCAAGAACGCATCTGCGCCCAGACGAATCTGGTGCATGCCATCGTCACCCCAGTTGAACGATTCACTGTTCACATAATCAAATGCAACATGACCCGCCAATGTCAGGTTACCCATTTCTTTGCCAACCTGGGCACCAACAGTCCATACATATGTTGTATCGTTTTTATCCAAGAACGAACCACCGTATGGCATAATTGGGCCAACGCCATAGCTGCCGGTCAAATCAACCATCCAGCCGTTCATTTCCATTACGCGGTATGACAGACCGATGCCAAAATCATCCCAACTGGACTGATCAAACCAATTTTTCTGGGACGCGGATGTTTCCAGACCGATTGCCAATTTGTCGGTTACACCATAACCGAATCTTTCTGTGGCCGCCCAATCAGTTGTCGCCTTGGAATGTGATTCCAATGACGTCACACTGTAAAACATACCTTCGGTCGGACGGTACAGTGGATTGTCATTAATCGCGGCCGCATTCGCAGCAGAAACTGCAAAAACTGCCATCAAGGAAGTTAACGCTAATTTTTTCATAATCTATATCCTTTCCTTTTGTTAACATGAAACTAGATTTGTTTGTCTAGTTACCCATATTTTATCGTGAATCTATACCCAGTTTCAACCGCAAAGATTTTTGCAAACATTCCCAAAATATGTTATAATACGCGCGTTCGCGATTCGGATTTTATTCACATAGACATACTAAAACGCCCAGAAATCTGGGCGTTTTATTCGTTGTCAATCAAAATTTATTAAAATTTTAAATCATTAAAAAATTTAACAAAGGACAAGGTTCCTATTGGCTATTTCGTGATTTTTTTATTTCGCGCCACACAGCATGATTTTGCATATGCTGGCTGTACGAATTTGAAAATTTATGTCCGCCACGGCCATCTGCCACAAAATACAGATAGTTAGTATCCGCCGGACGCAGCACGGCCCGAATCGCCGCCCGACCAACATTGGCAATTGGTGCCGGTGGCAGACCGCCGTGCGTGTATGTGTTATACGGACTGTCCACGCGCAGGTGCCCACGCAGCAGCGCCGCCCCCTGCATATCGCCCAGTCCGTTTGTTATGGCATACACCACGGTCGGATCGGCCTGCAACCGCATATTTTTACGCAACCGGTTCAGGTACACACTGGCCACGATTGGCATTTCTGATGCACGGGGCGTTTCCTTTTGAACAATGGACGCCAACGTTATCACATCATTCCAATCTGTCAGTGGCGCAGGCGCCATGTGCCCTGCCCGCACCCACGCATCATGAATGCCGGCCATCTTTTTTTGCGCCAGCGCCAACACCGCCAGTCGCGCCGTCCCACGTGCCACACGATACGTATCTGGGAAAATGTCGCCATCGCGCAACGTGCATACGGCGGCCGTGTTACCAGGCGCACATTCCACCGCCCCAGACAAACTCGCATCCGTCAACAGTTGTTGCTTGATTTGTTTAATGGTTAACCCCTCTGGAATTACGATTGCGGTTGTCGCGACATCGCCGTGGGCAAACATATGCGCAATGCGCCAAACACTGGCACCACGCGGAATATCATATTCACCGGTCTGGACCCGACCACCATGCCGCCCCACCGAAAATTTAAACAACCGCGCGGACGAAACCAAACCCGCCGATTCCAGGCCGGCCGCAACCGACGACACCGATGCACCACGCGGAATCACGAACGTTGTCGCCTGGCGCACAGGGGATACAACACCAAAAACATAAACCACACCAACAACCGCCATGACAACCACGGCGATTATCATTTGGGTTAATCGTGTCATATAAATACGTTTACGATGGCGCGTCATTTTTCTTCGTCTTTGCCCAGACCGATTGTACTTTTTATCGGATCCAGAATTGTGTTTTTTGTGCTGTCAATCGTACGAATCAGTGCACGTTTAATCTTGCCGCTGATTGTCATTGGCAAACTGTCCACGAATTCAATTACACGCGGACATTTGTACGGCGCGGTACGATTACGCACATGCTGCTGCAATTGGCCCTTTAAAAATTCCGTCTGTTGGAAATATTTGTTCAGAACGATTGTCGCCTTGACCGCCATGCCACGCGACGCGTCAGGAATACCGGTAACAGCAACCTCGCGCACGGCGGGATGTTCCAGCAACACAGATTCCACTTCAAATGGGCTGACGCGATATCCAGACGTTTTAATCAAATCGTCATTACGCCCCACAAACCAAAAATATCCATCCGAATCGCGATATGCAACATCACCCGTATGATATACCCCATCACGGAATGCTGTCGCGGTCAGTTTTTCTGCATGATGATAACCTTGGAACAAACCAACCGGGCGACCATTTTTCAGTGACACACAGATTTCCCCAACCGTATCATCCGGTACCGGGCGACTACGTTCATCCAACAACTGGATATCCCATCCGGCGGCCGGTTTACCCATGCTGCCCGGTTTTGGTTCAATCCATTCATTTGTGAACAGCATCAGACACGTTTCTGTTTGGCCAAATCCTTCGCGTAATTTAATCCCTGTCTGTTCCAGGAATTTATAATACACCTCTGGATTCAGTGCTTCGCCTGCGATATCAACCTTGGTCAATGATGACAAGTCATACTTGCTTAAATCGCCATGGATTAACATTTTGTATGCCGTCGGTGGTGCACAGAACGACGTTACGTGATTTTCCGACATCGCCGTTAATAAATCGTGTGCGGTCGCAATACCGGAAAAGTCATACACAAACACCGTTGCGCCCGCCATCCACTGGCCATACATTTTACCCCACGAACATTTCGCCCAACCCGATTCAGACACCGTCAGATGGATATCACCATCGCGCAGACGTTGCCAAAACACGGCGGTATTAATATGCCCCAACGGATATGTGAAATCGTGTGCAACCATTTTTGGTAAATCTGTGGTGCCACTGGTGAAATAAATCACCATTGTGTCCGTGTTTTCATTTGGGACACGCGCAAACGTTGTTGGCTCCGTCTGGGTCGCATTTGCGATTTCATCACTGGAAATTAATTGAATCGCACTGTCGCCAATGGCGGTCTTGATTTCATTCATAACCGAACCATCATCAAACGCAACAATCGCCACGACACCGGCCGTATCAATACGATATTTGATATCTTCGGCCTTTAATTGATTGGTTGATGGAATTGGAATCGCCCCCAATTTGTGCATCGCCATCATCAAAATCCAATATTCCCAACGGCGACGCATAAACAGTAACGCAGTGTCACCCTTCTTTAACCCACGCGCGGCCAGAAAGTTCGCCACGGAATTTGACATCAATGATAAATCACGAAATGTAAAAGTCTTTTTTTCACCACTGTCATTTGTCCACAACAATGCAACATGATCAGGATCTTCGTTCGCCAAAACATCAATAACGTCATAGGCGAAATTAAATTTGTCCGGGACGATTGGCACAGCGTTTTCCAGATAATCCTCATAGCTGTCAAATTTGTCCTTGGACAGGAATCTTAATGCAAACATATTTTTCCTTTCTTTTGTACCTGATAAAATATGACAAATTTTTTGATATTTACAAGTATAAAAGGCAAATAAAAGTTGTTGATTTTTTGTTCCATGCGTTGCATAATCCCTGGCGCATATTTGATATACCCAGTTTTCGGAGTGTAGCTCAGCCTGGTAGAGCGCTACGTTCGGGACGTAGAGGTCGCTGGTTCGAACCCAGTCACTCCGACCAGAAAAATATACCATGCGATTTGCATGGTATTTTTTATAGGCGGAATTGTACGGTTCAATCACACATTATGAAATAATGTCCTGGTTCGTAACGCAGCGCGTCAGCGCAGCCCAGTCACTCCGACCAGAAAAATATACCATGCGATTTGCATGGTATTTTTTGTGGGCGGAATTGTACGGTTCAATCACACATTATGAAATAATGTCTGGTTCGTAACGCAGCGCGCCAGCGCAACCCAGTCACCCCCGACCATGTGACCATAAAAAACACGGAATTTTTTATTAGACAAAATACAGTAAAATCAATTAGACGAAAAATCAAGAAAACCGTTATTCGCCTGCTGTCCTGTTGGTGGCCAACCAGACGGTTACGTGCCACAATCAGAACCAAACTGGAACACGCATTGAATTATAAACAACTGCATTAAAAAACGCGCCATTGGCGCGTTTTTTATTTCTGTTTCGTTTTGCTTTTTGGGCAACCTGCCTTCTTTCTGAACGCATGTTCCATGAAAATATACAGCAATGCCACATAAAATATCGCCAATGAATCCACACCAGATACGGAAAAATCACCCCAGACGCATTTTATCACACTGGCCGTCAGAAAAATTCCCATAGCGACAATTAAACAAATAATTTTTGTCTTTCTTGTCATGTGTGATGCCTTACTGTTCAACACGTTTCAGAACCAAACTGGCGTTTGTTCCACCGAATCCGAAACTGTTGCTGATGGCGACATCAACCTTGCGCTTCTTGGCGACATTCGGCACCAGGTCAAAATCACCAACGGCATCTTCTGGGTTTTCAAGGTTGATTGTTGGTGGCACAATGCCATCGCGGATGGCCAATGTGCAGAATATCGCCTCTACGGCGCCGGCGGCCCCCAGCAAGTGTCCCGTCACAGATTTCGTTGACGACATTGAAACCGGTGCATCACCAAACAATGTTTTCACCGCCGCCAATTCACCAATATCCCCCAGACCGGTTGATGTACCATGTGCATTGACGTAATCAACATCTGACGGCTGCAAACCGGCATCACGCAATGCCGCGCGCATCGCACGCAGGCCACCCTCGCCACCTTCGGCTGGGGCGGTGATATGATACGCATCACCCGACAGACCGTATCCGGCAACCTCGGCATAAATCTTGGCACCACGCGCAACGGCGTGTTCGTATTCTTCCAGGATTAAAATTCCCGCACCCTCTGACATGACGAAACCATCACGATCCTTGTCCCACGGACGCGATGCCGCGGTTGGATTATCATTGCGTGTGGACAATGCCTTCATTGCATTAAAACCGGCAATACCAATTACATCAATTGCGCCTTCGGTTCCACCGGCGACCATAATATCGGCATCCCCATGTTCAATCAGACGGGCCGCTTCGCCAATAGAATGCGCCCCGGTCGCACATGCGGTCACAACAGCCAAATTCGGTCCCTTTAATCCATACTTTATGGAAATGTGTCCCGCCGTCATGTTGATAATTGATTTCGGAATAAAGAACGGACTGATACGGCGTGGGCCACCAGTATACAGTTCAACACAATTTTCGTAAATAGATGTCAAACCACCGATACCGGCACCAACAGATACGCCAAAGCGTTCTTTGTCGCCATCATAATCAATCAATCCAGCATCACGCAACGCCTCGTCTGCGGCGACAACACCATACGCGATTGATTTGTCCATTTTACGTAATTCTTTTGGATTCAACACAGATTCCGGATTATATTGGCCCGGTTCGGTCCCATGAATCGGCATACCGGCAATCTGGGTCGCCAGCGCAGACGCGTCAAACGTATCAATTTTACGAATCCCAGACTTACCCGCGACAACATTCTGCCACGCATATTCAATCCCCGTACCAACCGGCGATACAATCCCCATACCTGTGATAACTACTCTTCTCATACCTTTTCCTTTGTCAGAGTTTAACCATATGCCAATATCATAGACCGTTTATGCAATAAAATACAGCAAAAAAAATCCGCCGACAAATTTGCCCGGCGGATATATTTACAGAAACACAGGATTATTTCTGGTGCGCTTCAATATATTTCACAGCATCACCAACTGTATTCAATTTCGCAGCTTCTTCATCTGGAATTGTGATATCAAATTCTTTTTCTACTTCCATAACGAATTCTACAACATCCAAAGAATCAGCACCCAAATCGTTAACGAATGTAGAAGTTTCTGTAATCGTATCTTCCTTTACATTCAATTTTTCAGCTACGATTTTTTTTACTTTTTCAAAAGTTGTCATTTTTTATCCTTTGTTTCGGTTAAATTTGTGGCCCACCCAGGGGCGTCATTACTTAAAACTATCATTTTACAGGACGGGTGTCAAGAAATTATAACAAACGATAACAACACTTGACAAAAACACATTTCGGTGATTACGCCATTACATCTGATAATAATGTGTTCATATTTGCACGCAAATCTTCGCGATCAGACGCCCAAACCAATTGTCGCATCAGGAATTTGTTTACATCATCCATTGTGACATTTGGTGCGCCCGCCGATGCGGCCACCGCGCGCCACGCATGACGCGGATCGGTCAAATGACCGCGCCCACGCCCCGGGAAAACCCAGCGACCATTTTGTGGCAAATCCTGCAATAACACCACCGCCGCATCTGATAACGGCCGATCACACCACGTATCATGATTAAAATCCAAATCAGCCCAGCGCATTGCAAACACCTGGGATTTTGGTGCAAATCCATAAATCAGCATAAAAAACGCCGCACGCAGATTCTGGTTTTTCATATGTTTGATTTCACGAACCAGACGATAAAACACTGATTTATTCATCGGACGCACGCGGCGGTTCTGGGGAACCTCTGGCAAATCGTCAATTGGCCCAGACGAAACATAGCCAACATCACGCGCGTATGAAAACATACTCTGTAATAATTCCTGCATACGACCACGAATTGCCGGCCCAGATATTTTTTCAATCACGTGCACACAGTCATCACGCGTAATATCTGAAATATTTTTTGCGAACAATTCCGACAAATGCATATTAATCGCCCGCATCAATTTGTCACGCGACGCTGGCGTGCGACGAACCCGCGCCGTCATATACATGTCTATGAATTTACGAAATGTAATTTTACGCCGGCGAACCGCAATCGGTGCATCGGCACGCGCCAGCGCATCAGATACCGCGCTGCGCGCATCTTCTATGTCCATATCTGGATAATTACCGATGATAATGCGACGGTCACGCCCACGCACGCGATGGCGCACAAAAAATGTTTTGACCCCACGACTGGTTATATACATGCGCAGACGTGGTTCTGACAAGTCTTGGACAACATCAAAACCCGCACCAGGGGCCGGCAGATTATCCAAAATAAACGGATTAAAAAAGAATTGATGTGCCATGGCGGCCTCTTTCGTTTTTTATGTTTATTTCACATTTGCATATTTTCGCGACCAGAAATATTTTTTTGCATTTTCCAGTTCTTCGTACCGACGTTGTTTTACAAAATACATTCTGTTATTTGCATGGTTGGCACAGCGCATCTGGCAACACGTACGTTCCGGTTCAAAGAACCAGCACTGGTCACGCAACACGATTGGCGCCGGGCTGGAACCAAAAAACGGCGCATCAATCACAGAATCTATTTTCTGGTACTTTATGCACGCACAGACAGAATATGATTGTTCCAAACGTTCCAACCGGTGCGTTATCGCATCAAACGCCATATCCGCACCGACACGCGCACGTGCACACCGCGAAACCAACGCATTGTATTCTGCACGATCGGCCGCGCGTTTATCGGCACTGGTTTTCAAATAATATCTGATTTTTTCAACAAGCATATCATCGTTCCTGTGAATATTTTGTGGGCCAAAATGCCTTTACCTGGCGACACATATCCTGGTATTCATGCAATTTTTCAATGTATGTGTGATTCGCCGCCGAAAAAGAACAGTTTTTCTCACGACATGGACTGTCCCATTTAAAGCAACTGCATTCTGACTGGGTCGTAAACGCATCGCAGCCGATGATATCCACCACCCGTTCCTTGACACAGGCATGCGCAAAAAACATATCTTCATCCGGCAACAAATCCAAGCATATATCCTGGTATGCCAAATCCATTTCAGAATATGCACGATTACATTTACCAACCAGCGCAATATATTCCGCATGATCCGCCAGGCGTCGTGCCCGTGGTGTATTCAAACGATATTTGATTTTTTGTATTAACATATGTACCCCCGTTATCTGACACGCGAATATTTTTTCGCCCAAAAATTATCCACCGTACGCATCAGTTCACGCAAACGACCACGCGCCAAAAAGAATGCATGATTTTTTTCATGACACGCACAACTGACCCGGCCACAGAAACCATTTGCCTTTTGCGGTGCAAAAAATGGGCAATAATCATTACGCACGATTATCGGCAAACATGCATTCAATGAATCCTGTAAATATTCATCCATACGATACGGGATGCGCATAATACATGCCGGCGCCCCAGATTCAGAATTACCCTGCAATTCATCCTGGCGTTGTTTGCACAGTTTTTTCATATTGGCCAATTTTCTGTTCAGCGCATTGAATTCTGCCAAATCTGCGTCGCGTTTTTTCTTGTCCGTTTTTATATAGTAAATTATTTTATCAATCAACATATCTAGAACCTCTTTGTACTACTTTACTTGCCGTGGGTGCCACGCCATTTTTTCCCGGTAAAATTACGATACGCACGACATGCCGCATCATACTCCTGTTTTGCCTGAATCAGTTTTTGGTTTGCCGCATAGTGTTCGCAATCCACCTGGTCACACGCGTGTTTTTCTGAAAAATGCGAACAATGTTCTGGGACAAAAATATCCAACGAATGATCCGCGTCTGGACAATATTCTGACGAGTCATAGCGAACACGTTTCACACAATTTTCACAATCAAATCGTGGTGTATCTGGCCCAACAAACAACGTTGTTGTCACCGCATCACGTGCAAATGACAGATTAGTCGCCGCAATTTGGCACCCAATTGTCAGCATTTTTACCTGGTTATCATCCTGGCGACGGCGCCGTGCCCCTATGAAGTATTTAATTTTTTCAAATAACATTTATACACTCCTTTGCTTATTTTTCTTTTGCCATACATGACTGCATTTTATTTTTCCAAAACATTCCCATATGCCATTCGTACAGTGTGCGATATTTACGCGCACGAACAATATTACGTACATCTGGGAAAATCGGACATGTATGATTCTGGCAACCTGCCCCGTTTGCATTCAGACAATAATCATCGTCCAAGAACATCATGCATGAATACACACATGTATTCTGGGCCGCAATATTTGCGAATGCATCACGTTCTGCACGCAATGTATCTGCATATTTTTGCCCCAGGTATTTAAAATCCGCCCGATGCATGGCACGTGTTTTATGGTCTGTATTTAATAAATATTTTACTCGTTCACAGAACATTGTTTTTCCTATTTTTCACGACGCGACTTTAATTTATTTGCATAAAAATTTGCCAGCATTTTATCGTACACTTCGCGTTGCTGGCGTGCCAGACACCACTGATTAATATACGACTGCATTGGACAACACGTATATGTTGCCCGACATCTATTCGCCTGAAAATTCTGGCAATCATGGCGTTCCTGAATCTGACCTGTCTTTGGATTTTCCACAAACACCTGGCATGCTGTTTCACGCCCAGTATATTCACCGCACGGGACATGCACGGTCATTTTTTCATATGCATCCATTTCATCCCTGTACGTATCAAAATATCGCCGAAATAATTCACCGTATTCCGCCCGATCAGCCAAACGTGTTTTTTTATCAGTCTTTAATAAATACACAATGTTATCCAGTATCATTTTGCACCCCCGGCGTTATTTGCTGTTGTTTTTATGCGCGATACGGGCATCACGCCAGAAATGTTTTACCATATCATGCGCCACGCGCCATTTTTCATATGCGATGTCATATTTGTGCCGTGCAGGATACGATTTGCATCCGGTTACATTGCACATACAATCACCCCTGAAATGCGGGCAAATATCTGTATTGTAATACGAGAAGCAAGGAAAATCATCCGCAGGATTTTCGCCTTCGTGAAACGTCACGCGAACACAGGCGCCTTCTCTCATTTCAGTGTATGCATCAGACGCCACCCGCGCCAGTTGCTGTTCCTGCTGTTTCAGTTCTTGATAACGCAAACGATCGGCCACGCGCGTTTGTGCATCAGTTGCTATACGGTACCGTATCATATCAATCAGCATCGCAGACTCCTTTATCTATTACGACACTTTCAGTGCATTGATAAACGCACTCTGTGGGATTTCAACATTCCCAAATGTGCGCATACGCTTTTTCCCCTCCTTCTGCTTCTCCAACAGTTTGCGCTTGCGGGTGATATCCCCACCATAACATTTCGCGGTTACATCCTTGCGATATGCCGCGATTGTTTCACGCGCAATAATTTTGCCACCGATTGCCGCCTGCAGTGGAATCTTGAACTGGTGACGTGGAATTAAATCTTTTAATTTTTCCACAATCTGACGGCCACGCCGTTCGGCGAACATGCGATGACACATAAACGATAACGGTTCAACATTTTCATCATTGACCAGAATTGAAACCTTGACCAAATCAGACGGCTGGTACCCATTGACGACATAGTCAAACGATGCGTACCCCGATGATATAGATTTCACCCGATCATAGAAATCAAATACAATTTCCGCCAATGGCAACTGGTACACCAATACGGCGCGATTACCAACATACGACACATTTTCCTGGACCCCACGGCGTTCCGAACACAGCGACATAATTCCGCCCATGTATTTATCAGGCATCATAATCGTTGCGCGTACCCATGGTTCTTCAATAGATTGAATTTTCGTCACATCTGGCATATCCGCCGGATTTTCCAAATCAATGGTCGTGCCATCGCGCATATGCACCTTGTACAACACACTGGGTACCGTATTTATCAGTGACAGATTGAATTCCCGCGCCAGGCGTTCACTGATAATTTCCATATGCAACAATCCCAAGAAACCGCAACGCAACCCAAACCCCAGCGCAGACGACTTTTCCGTTGTAAACATAAATGACGCGTCATTCAATGCCAGTTTTTCCGCACTGTCGCGCAGGTCTGGATAATCATCGGCGGATACCGGGAAAAACGACGAAAACACCACCGGCACCGATGGCTTGAATCCCGGCAATGGTTCAGACGCACCGGCCGATTTTGCATCGGCAATCGTGTCGCCAACCCGGCAATCATGAATTGTTTTCATCCCGGTAATAATAAATCCGATTTCACCCGTATCCAATGCGTCCGTATCAACCATTTTGGGGGTAAAGTATCCGATTTTTTCAACCGTGTATTCGGCACCTGTTGCCAAGAATTTTATTTTCTGGCCACGCGACAGGCGCCCATCAACCACGCGCACCAACACCACCACGCCCAGATATGAATCATACCACGAATCCACCAACAGTGCGCGCGTTGGCGCATTTTCATTTCCATGCGGGGACGGTAATTTTTTTACAATTTCTTCCAGTAATTCTGGGACGCCGGCACCGGTCTTGCCCGAAACACACATGGCATTTTCCGCGTCCAGCCCGATAACATCGGCAATCTGTTCACGCGTTGCGGCAACATCACTGGATGGCAAATCAATCTTGTTCAGCACCGGCAGCATTTCCAAATCATTGTCCAACGCCAGATACGCGTTTGCCAGCGTCTGGGCCTGGACCCCCTGGGTCGCGTCAACCAGAATCAACGCGCCTTCGCACGCGGCCAGGCTGCGCGATACCTCGTACGAAAAATCCACATGTCCCGGCGTATCCATCAAATTCAGCTGATACACCTGCCCATCACGCGCATGATAATTCAGACGCACCGTCTGGGCCTTTATCGTGATACCACGTTCACGTTCAATATCCATAGAATCCAGAACCTGGGCCTTCATCTCGCGCGATTGCAGACCGCCCGTATACTCAATCAACCGGTCAGACAGTGTTGATTTACCATGATCAATATGCGCAACAATGGCAAAGTTTCTGATATTTTTCTGATGCATGCGGCAATGATACACCAGTATATGATGATTTTCAACCGTATTTTTTGCAAAAAACCGGTGCACCATTTGGCGCACCGTTCAATCTGATTAAAACAGCAACACCATGCATATTCCCAGCCCAGCGGCAATAATCGCCCCCAGCGTCAGCGGCCAAAAATATTTTTTCACAATTACGTTTGCGCGATTCTGGAATCGCCACAGCAAATACCCAACAATTGCGAACCGTCCAGTGCGGAATATCGCCGACACGCCCAAGAACAGCAGTATTGGATACCCAATGAACCCCAACCATATCGCCAACAATTTGTACGGTATCGGTGTCACCGCGGTCAGCACGATAATAAATATCCCGTATTTTGAAAACATTGGTTTTATGGCGGTTTCTATTAATTCCGGGTTTGAAAATGTATTTATCAGCCACACCCCAACCGAATCATATAACCATGCGCCAATCATATACGCAATTGCGCCACCAACAATGGAACCCAACGCCGCCGCCACTGTGATTGGCACGGCGCGATTTTTGTTTGCGATAATCGGCGGTGTCATAAAAACCTCTGGCGGGACGAACAGGAACACCGATTCACAAATTGTCAGCAAAAACACAATCCAGGAATAAATGGGACTTTCGGATTTTTTCAGTATGTATTCAGCAAATTTCATGGATTTTTTCCCCACTGTTTAAAAATTTACTTGATTGTAATTGAATATTTACTAATTTACAATCAATATATGAATACAAAGGGTATAGTTAATGCCAAACAGAAAAACAGGTAACAATTCTAACCGTGCCGGGCGCGTCGCGTCCAAGGTCCAAACACTGGTCGCAGAAATTCTGCGCGATGATTACAGTGATGATAAATTACTGGGCGGTGTGTCATTGGTTGGGTCGGTTGCGCACGGCGGATTGCAATTTGTACGCCTGTTTTATTATTCACGCAGTGACGATATCCCCGCGGTCCAGAAACGCCTGGATGATGTTACACGCATGGTGCGTTTTGAATTGGCGTCGCGCATGAACCAGAAATATGTCCCTGATATTCGTTTTGAATACGATGACACATTGGACCGCGCCACACGTATTGATAAATTGCTGGAAAATTTGTAGTTCCCCCACAACACACCATGTCCCACCGTACCCCCGGTGTCAGGGGTCGGTCAAATAGCATAAAGAACGTAATAAGTTCCACCCGCAAAATCATGCGATTTTGCGGGTGGTGTCCCAGGGTTCCAGGTCATTAAAATCGTCCGCCAAAGGCGGACTCAAACATTGCTCTCTTTATTGCGGAGACGGGATGCCACCTCTAATAAAAAAATGCGCCAATGGCGCATTTTTTTATTCAATCCAAATACTGGCATATGTCGTTGCAGTGGCACTGCCCACAGGAACCTGGACGTTGGCCTTGGAAACCGTCACCGTGCCGGCATTGGCCGTCACACTGGTCACCATGTTACCAGAACCAGAAACCGTAACATTGCCACCCGTACCAGAATTTAATAAATTTTGTTTCTTGTCAATGTTGCCCTGTAATGTCGTATCAGCGGCCTTGTACGCAGTGTCCATATCGTCTACTTTGCTTTCCAGGTCACTAATATCTGCCCCAACCAGGGATGCTGCCTGCTTGGCCATTTCATTCGCAACCGCCATTGATGGATACTTGTCCGTAGAATTTATATCTGCAGAAAAACCTGTCTTATCCGTTACCTTGTTCAGATTTGTTTCGGCAACCTTTTGCTGATACGTACCATCAGTATTCGTGCCAACCGTATCATACAACATGGTCGTTCCAGAATACGTTGGCGTACCGGTTGTATACGTTGTATCCGTGGCAGAAATAACAACCTTACCCGCATTTGTACCGCTGGTCGGTGTGGTAACCGCAACGTTGGACCCCGCAACAATGTTCGTTTTGGACACGATATCCGCGAATGCGGGCGCCGCCACAAACAATGCAACAAACGAACCGATAAAGATCTTCTTAATAAAATTCATATCTCTACATTCTGCTGTACACAATATTACCAGAAATTCCCCAAACGGGGCAAGCACCTTTTACGGTATGGCGCAAATTTTTTACGCCATACCATATTCGTCATGCATTAACGACCGATTTTTTCCCATGCGTATGTTTTTACGTTATCAACAACTTTCATCGTCAATGTATATGTACCGTCACTGGTGATATCGGCATTGGCTGTACCAGGGGCCGTAATTTTATCTGTAATATCGACTGCCTGCAATGCTGTATCTGCTTTGCCCAATGATGTCTGAACATCAGGTGCCAACTTTGCCTTAGTAACATTCTTATCAGGAATCTTTACTGTTATCACTGCGTCATTTGCAATCATACCTGTCGCAATCTGACCAGTGGTAACTCCGCCGCTAGCATTCGTGATAAGGGCTTTGTTCGCTGCGTCCGCACCCTGGGCCGTACTTACCTTGCCAGCGATACTAGTTTTATTGGTTGCAATATCGTTCTTGTTCGTTGTGATTTGCGTAACCAAGTCTTTCGTTACACCAGAGTTAACTGCAGCCATCTGGTTTGTGTCCAACGCCGCCTGCTTGTTATTCCATGTCGTCTTTTGTTCAGCTGTAACATGGATATCCCCATTTTTAATGTGGGTATCGTATGATGCTACCTTGGTACTGTTGATACCAGATTTGTATGCGTCACTGCCTTCAATAGTTGTGACACGATTTGTCAATGCGTTTACTGCATCTGATGTCGCAACAGTGGCTTCCTTGGTAATTGTGACATTGCCTTTGCCGTCAGCGGTAATCCCAGTAACAACATTACCAGTACCAGAAACCGTAACATTGCCACCCGTACCAGAATTTAATAAATTTTGTTTCTTGTCAATGTTGTCCTGTAATGTCGTATCAGCGGTTTGCAATGCTGTAATGGCACTTGCATTTGTTGATATCCCCGATTTATTGGTTGCAATATCGTTCTTGTTTGTTGTGATTTGATCAACCAAGGCTTTCGTCGCACCAGAGTTAACTGCAGCCATCTGGTTTGTGTCCAACGCCGCCTGCTTGTTATTCCATGTCGTCTTTTGTTCAGCTGTAACATGGATATCCCCATTTTTAATGTGGGTATCGTATGATGCTACCTTGGTACTGTTGATACCAGATTTGTATGCGTCACTGCCTTCAATAGTTGTGACACGATTTGTCAATGCGTTTACTGCATCTGATGTCGCAACAGTGGCTTCCTTGGTAATTGTGACATTGCCTTTGCCGTCAGCGGTAATCCCAGTAACAACATTACCAGTACCAGAAACCGTAACATTGCCACCCGTACCAGAATTTAATAAATTTTGTTTCTTGTCAATGTTGCCCTGTAATGTCGTATCAGCGGCCTTGTACGCAGTGTCCATATCGTCTACTTTGCTTTCCAGGTCACTAATATCTGCCCCAACCAGGGATGCTGCCTGCTTGGCCATTTCATTCGCAACCGCCATTGACGGATATTTTTCTGTGGAAGTTGCATCTGCAGAAAAATTTGTCTTATCCGTTACCTTGTTCGCTTTCTGTTCGGCGGCGGCGGTAATCGCATCAGCTTTATCATTAACATATGATACAGATGCGATATCGGCGCGGGCGGCAGATGCCGTCATAACTGTGATTACAGAAATCGCCAGAATGCTTGTTAATCTTTTCATTTCCCAAAACCTTTCTATATTTTAACCCAGTATATAAAGCCTGACCTGTGGGGATGTGACGTGATGCGCCCCACCCCACAGTTTTTTATTATTCTGCTGTACGTGAAATATCTTCCCACTGATAACCAATTGTTGAATCCCACGTCAGAACATATTTTGCATTAGAGCCAATTTTGTCAGCGGCCGGTGCTGGGATGGCTGCTTCGGCTGTTGTTTTGGCAACATTTGCTGTGCTCTGTGCAGCTGCGGCGGCCTCTGTATTGGCCTGGATTGTCGCAGCATAACCGTTATAGGTCGTTACTTTGTCTGCTGTGATACCAGATTTCATAACCGCACTGTCATTGATTGTCGTGATGTCAGATGTGTTCTTTTCAACCGCTGTTTTCAAGGCTGTTTCATCGTACTTGTCGGCCGCAATGGTGATTTTGCCATCTGCAATAGAAACCGTAACATTATCCCCACCAACCAAGTTTTCAGCTGTCAACTTGTTCTGTTTTTTATCCAATTCAGTACCAACTTCTGTCTTGGTATATGCATCCGTGATGCCATAGCCCGCCAATGTTGTCGCCTTGTCAGCTTTCTTTCCAATTTCTGTTGTCAATTCTGTCTTTACAGCATCCGCAGCGCCCTTGGCTTCATATGTATTGCCCAAATTCAATTCGGTAATTGCATCAGCAATGGATTTCGCAACAGAACCGTCTTCTGTGGCAGTGCCGTTCAACTTTGTAATGGCGGCGGTGTTACTTCCAACTTTTGCTGTCAAATCAGTCAATCCTTCGGTCGTGGCGATACCCACTGTGCTGATTGTACCATCTTCTTTGATTTCAATGTTTGTACCAGCTGTCAGCTTGTTCTGTTTTTTACCCAATTCAGTATTCATGTCAGTGGTGGTTGTATAGTTTGCAAATTTACCATCAACCGTGCTGATTTTGCCTTCCAATTCTGTTTTGGTCGCAGATGCGGTCTCTTGTGTTTCAAACTTTGCATTGGCGGCTGCCTGTGTATAAACATCAGCGGTATTTGCCTTTAATGCAATCGCGTCTGCATTTGTCTTTGCCTTGGCATCAACATATGCGGTTGATGGGATGGCGGCGTTGGCAGAGTTTGCAGCAACAACACCCAGCATCACGGTTAAAATACCTGCGGTTAATTTTTTCATTTTTCTTTCCTTTCTTTCGTTTTTTTAATTGTTATTTTATTTCTTGAATTATTCACCCGTTGTGGTGCCATCGCTCTGGGTTACATCCAACCAAACCATTGCATCGCCCTGAACAGCCAATACACACTGCTTTACGCCGGTCTGGCAATCAACGCTTGGATATGGGATAACCTTGCTGAAACGCTGGTTCAATACATCTGAACCACCCTCTTCGGTCAATGCCTTGGTAATCGCGTCCGTAACATCTGTGGATGTCTGGGCACCGTTCACCTTGTTTGCCAATGCAGAATCCAGTTTGGCTTCGGTTACCGCACCATCTTGAATCTTGACCGATGTGATTGCGCCATCTTTGATTTTATCTGTGTTAATTTCAATACCTTCGGTAATCGCCTTGTTCAATTCTGTGTCAACGTATGACATTACCGCACCGGCGGTCGGGTATGTACGCGCTTTGTCTGCTTCACTGGCGGTTGCGTTCAATTCCGCAATCTTGTTCGCAGCGTCTTCAGCGGTATATTCCAGTTTATCCTGTTTGCCACCAACCGCTGTTTTCAATGCAGTGATTTCACCCGCGTTTGTTGATGCGGCTGTTTTTGCTTCGTTTGCGGTCGTTTGCGCATTGCCGGCCTTGGTATCCGCAGCAGCAGCAGCAGCAGCAGCCTTATCTGCGATTGTCTTGGTCGCGGCCAAACCGGTCTGGGCGTCATTAACCGTTGTTGTCAGTGATGTTAAATCCGCCGCATTGGCCTTGGATTCTAATTCTGTTTTGGTTGCCAGGTTGTCCAATTCCGTCTTGTTCGCCTTCTTGTCCAATGCGGTTTTAATCACACCATCATCAGATGTAATTGCGTTGGTAATCTGGTTGGTTACTTCGGTTTTGCTGGCATAATCAGCGTCGGTAATTTCTGTTTTCAACGCAGTCACCGTTTCCGCAACAGCATTTGCTTTGTTATCAACGTACCCCTTGCTGGCAATCTGGGGTGCCGCCATCGCCGAACCAGTGGACAGCATAATCGCCGCCATAAATCCAGAGAATGCAATGTTCTTTACTTTCATTTTCGTTCCTTTCTTTATTTTTGTCCTAATCTCCGTTATGGCGGGAATTTAGACACAAAACTGTTTTATTCACCTACTATCTCTATCTGGGTCCACGCTTTGCTGGTGCCATCATATACGTACAGACCACCAGATGTTGGCGCCGCAACGCCCTGGTTTTCCAAGGCACGGTTCGCGGTTTCCTGGGCCGCGGCCGCCGCATCTGCCGCATCTGCCGCCGTCTGGGCCGCCGTATCTGCCGCCGTTTTGGCCGATTCCGCCAGTGTATGGTTTGTCGTTATATCCGTGGACAGCGCAACCAATTTGCCATCAATCACCGTTTGTGAATATGTTTCAGATTTCTGGTAATAGTTACCCAATGCACTGGCGTCAGCCTTGGTCGCCAGGGCATCCGTTGTCGCATAATCCGCCAGCGACGATTTTAATGCGTAATCATTTAATTCAGACTTGTCCGCCTTGGTCGTCAGGGCATCCGTTGTTGCATAATCCGCCAGCGACGACTTTAATGCGTAATCATTTAATTCAGACTTGTCCGCCTTGGTCGTCAATGCATTCGCCAGGGCATCCGTTGTCGTCGTATCAGCCTTGGCATCCAATGCAGTCTTTAACGCATAATCGTCCAGCGATGTTTTATCAGCCTTGGTGTCCAATTGTGCATTAACGTATTCGGTCTTGGCATAGTTGGTCAATGCAGATTCCATATCACCCGCAACAACATTGGCGATTTTATCATCAACCTCTGTCTGGGAATATGTCTGTTCCTTGGTATAATAATCGCCCAGTGCACTGGCGTCAGCCTTGGCCGCCAATTTTGTATCAACGTCTGTAGTTGTGGCATAATTATTCAGTTCGGATTTATCCGCCTTGGTCGCCAGGGCGCCCGCCAACGCATCCGTTGTCGTTGTATCCGCCTTGGCCGCCAATTTCGTATCAACGTCCGCGGTCGTGGCATAATCCGCCAATTCAGACTTGTCCGCCTTGGTCGCCAATTTTGCATCAACGTCCACGGTTTTTTCATATTCACCCAGCGCCAAACTAATTGCGTTGTTAATCGCGTTGTTCATTGCGGTGATATCCGCCTTTAACGCCAATCCACTTTCCACATCGGCGGTTTTTGCATATGGTGTCAGGTCAACATCCGCACCATCACCCTTGGGCCCTTGGGGACCAACCGGCCCCTGTTCACCCTGGGGTCCCTCTGGCCCGACCGGTCCTTCGGGTCCGACCGGACCAATCGCACCAGTAATCGCAGATTTCGCAATCAATGGTGTCCAACCAGATTCACCACGATAGCGCCAATTGATATATTCGTCGTCGGCATCAATTTCAATTTCACGCCCATCACGACCCGCAATCGTACCAATTGCATCCTTTAAATTTTCCAAATCAACAGAAATTTCGTTTGTTACATCATCAATCAGAACGAAACCGTCACTCTTGGGTGACAATGCATCTTGTTTATTCTGCAACTGGCCCGCCAAATCATCACCACGATCGTTCAAGCCATCAACATCACGACGCAGCTGATCAACGTCCGCCTGGAGCGCCGCCGCCACCGATGGAACCAATGTTGAATTTCCACCACCAGACGTGCCAGGATTTTGTGGCTTTATTGCTGTTGTACCACCCGTTGTGCCACCACCCAAATACTTACCAATTGATAAACGTGGCGTTGTGCCCGCACGCACCGTTCCCGACGCGGTCGTGGTTGTTGCGCCCGTCGTCGTGCCGGTTGTTCGCGTTGCCGTCGGTGTCACACGTACAGAACCACCACGAACGGCCGTTGTCGTACCATTTCCACCCGTTGCAGATGCCGCAGATGAATACGTTCCGGCACCACCCAACGTACGCACAGTGGACGCGCCATATGCCCCAGAAACCGCGGCACACAGCACACACACAATCGCAACCGTTGAAATTTTAAGGTCTTTTTTCATAACTCTCTCTGAACGATTTTTATTTTATCATATTTTGCGAATCGGCGTCAATACCTTTCTGTGTTAAAATTCATATCTGATACCAACGGATATAGAATTATCCAGAATCAGGCCGATTTTATTTTCAAACGATGCCGTGAATGTACCCGCGTGCCCCGGTTCTGTGGAAACATATTCAAACCGACGCGTGTGCGTTGTGCCATTCAAACCCGCCAAACGATAGCGAACATCCAACACCAAATTGTCGTCCAATTCCTGGGTAAATCCAACCATCAGACCCGCCATCGGCGATACAGATGTCTTGGTTCCATCACCAGATACAAAATTTTCCCAATCCAGTTTTGTCGTCGGCGCCGCCAAGCCCAGGCCACCACCAACATACAGACCATTGGTGAAATCATAATACGCATTCGCCATCAAATACGGCACAGACAACTTAAAATCAAATCCATTATCGCTGTCTGAAAATTGCGTGATATAGCCGGCTTCAACCTCGCCCCGCCAGAAGTAACCAAAGTGGCGACCGGCAGACAAACTGGCCCCGAATACCGGTTCAAATGAATAACTGTCCGAACTGAAATCCGCATCTGTCCCAGGATAATCCGACGAATACTTGTTTTTCCAATTCAGGAAATTCATTTCGGCACGACCGGCGATGTACCAGCCTGTTTTTTCTTTGTCTGTGTAATTATATGTGACGTTATATCCACCGTTTTTGTCCGGCTGAACATAGCTGGGTGCCGCAGATGCCGCGGATGTCAGCCCCACCAGAACAAATAATGACACTAATTTTTTCATGGTATTTTACCCTCCCCCGAATTTTTTTAGCAGTATATCATATTTTGACGCGGTTTCCAAAGGCTAAAAAACAAAATATTGACATCTTTTTATAAAATTTGCTAAATTTGTTGCGTACATTAAATGTGTAAAGAGGAAAAAGGTTATGAAAAAGATTCTGATTGCATTCACTGTTCTGGGACTGGCCGCGTGTGGTGGCACACCGCGCGATATCAATGATGACCAGGTTTATTACGCATTTGATTCTGCGGATGTATCGGACGCGGCACGTCGTGAATTGCGCGCACAATCCCGCTATATGAAAAAAAATCCAACCAAAAATGTTGTTATGGAAGGACACTGTGACGAACGCGGGTCAACCGAATACAATCTGGCATTGGGCGCGTTGCGCGCGGGTAATGCGGCACACGTTCTGATGAAAAACGGAATTGAATCCGAACGTATAAAGACAATTTCATACGGCAAAGAAAATCCGCAATACCCCGGCAGTGGCGAAGAAGTATGGGCAAAAAACAGAAACGCCACAACCAAGGTTGTTGAAAAGAAATAAAAAATGCGCCAGTGGCGCATTTTTTATTAGAGAACAATGAGCAGAGAGCAATGCCGACACCCCGCCCTGCGTCGGGGTGACGAATGTTGTGTAATTGAACGCCATTTTTGCTGAATATTGTACAACAGCGAATGGGAGTATTTTTAGAAACCCTATTCCTGCCTGCGCAGGAATGAATCCAAGCGAAGCGCAGGATGCGGCAAGGACGCAGTCCGCAGGCGACACGTTTGAAAACAGACTACAAAAAAACTCGTCACCCCGACACCCGGGTCCCGAGGACACCACCCACGGAATCCAGGTAATATAAATGTTGCGAGCGAATACGAGTGCAAATACAAAACGTTGCGGGCTCTCAAGACCACCCCGGCACTCCGTGCCACCCCTCCACCGGAGGGGAACTTGGTCCACGACAGTAAGAAACAAGTGCGCCGAATGGCGCACTTCATTGCTCTCTGCACTCTGCTCTTTGCTCTCTTTCTTGTTGTGGCACACAATAAGAAAAAACTTTTCTTTTGACCGGGATTTCTTTTTTTACTAATATCCAAATCATGACAGACAAGACCGCAATATCTTTCGCAAATGTTGGCGCCGCATATGACGGCGGACGCGAGGTTTTAACCGATGTATCTTTTAACATCAGTGCGGGCGCATTCTATTTCCTGTCGGGGGCATCGGGCGCGGGTAAAACAACATTGCTGCGACTGATTTACCAATTACATAAACCATCGCGTGGCCAGATTAAGTTATTTGGTGCCACAACAAACGATATGTCGCGCGATGATATTGCACGTTTGCGCCATAAAATGGCAATTGTGTTTCAGGAATATTCACTGCTGTCGCACCTGACTGTGTTTGATAATATCGCATTGCCACTGCGCGTGCGTGGTGTTGCCGAAGATAAAATAAAAAAACTGGTGGACAAGGTTCTGGAATGGGTCGGATTGGCAAAATACGCCGACGCAAATCCGTTGGCGCTGTCCGGGGGCCAGCAACAGCGCGTGTCTGTGGCGCGTGCAATTATTGTTCAGCCGGCGATATTATTGGCGGACGAACCGACTGGAAACCTGGACGATGAAAATGCATCGCGACTGATGGAACTGTTTATCCAGATGAACAAGATGTTTGGCACAACAATTATTCTGGCCACACACAGTCAGAAATTAATGGACACGTATAAATTCCCGGTTATTCGCGTTGAAAACCACCGTGTGGGTTTCGTTGGCGGCGATAAAAAATCCACCACGACCGAATCGGAACCGCGCAAGGTGTGGAAGGGTCCAAAACCACAAAACTATTTTACAGAATTATCAAAACAATTTGACGATATCGGAAACGCATGAAAAAGAAACCTGTTGTATTTTCATTGGTTCACAGCCAGTCGGCATTTATGACCGCGATTATGTCATTGCTGACGTTCTTGGCCGTGTTGGCGTTTGGAATCAGCCTGGCGATTGGAACCGGCGTGGCACGCTGGAACGCACAATGGGAACTGTTCGCAACGGTTCAGGTTATGAATTCTGACAATGGCGCGGCGGTCAAAAAAATCATAAATGAAAACCGCGATAAGATGACATCTGTGAACGAAATTTCCGAATCGGAAATGACCGAATTAATGCGACCATGGATGGCAGGAAATGCGGGGGCACTGAAAAACTATCTGCCCCAGATGTATGAAATAAAATTTAAATCGCGCGATGATTTGAAAACCGTGGGCGATTTGATTTCACCACGTGCGCGTTTTTTAACACACAGCACCGCCCTGCGCACCAGTACGACCGCCGGATGGTACATGATAATGATTTCAACATTGGTGTTGATTATGGTACTGGGGACAATTACATTGTGCGTGTCATATATTGCACGCAACACGGCAATGCTACACCGGCGTGAATTGGAAATACTGAATCAAATTGGTGCATCCGATTCGTTCGTTGCACGTCAAATGCAAATCATTGTCGCGCGTATATCGGCCGTGGCGGCACTGACCGGTTTTGCGGCGGCGTCATTTGTACTGATGATGATTATTGGCACCGCGCACAGTGCACGTGTCGGCCTGATGGCGATGATTGGATTATCTGGTGCGGGCTGGTTTGCGATGATCGGCCTGGCGGTTGCGATTGTTATTTTGGCAATACGCGTAACACGCCGCACAACGTTAAAGATTCTTGAAAACGACTGATGAAATTATTACCCCCCTCTTTGCTGTTTCTGGCACTGTTTTTAATTGGTGGCATGATATTTAAGTCAATGGCACCGACCCAGTGCGGTGAAATATTACCGGATGACAGTATATTTGTTCTGACTGGTGATATGCGACGGATTCCATTTGCCATGCGGATGATGCACGCGTACCCCGATGCCGACCTGTATATCATTGGTGCGGGCGCGGTTGGCACATATGAAATGACCGGACGCGTGACGATTGAATCTGAATCAAAATCAACATATCAAAATGCGCGCGCAATTCGCGATATTGTGACCCAACGCGGACTGGATCGAATCGTTATTGTCACAACCGAAGATCATATGAATCGCGCACAATACCTGGTGCGTGGGGAATTACCCAGTACCCAGATTGTTGCATGTCCAACACGTCTGTCGGGCATGCCGGCACCACGCCGCCTGGAACGATGGGCGACCGAATACATTAAATACATCGTGACACTGATTGGGATAAAGGAAGGATAACGCTATGTTGCGAACACTGTTATTTAAATTGATTTTGGCATTGTATTACATCGTGTGGTCACCAATTATTTTAATTGGCCTGGTGTATAAGCCATTAAATAATTTTCTGGTGCTGTCGTGCGCCGGTGGCGTGTTGGTCCTGGCGCGGTTGATTGCCGGTATCAAATACAAAATTCATTTTCCCCCAACCGAAGAAAACGGTATCCCATTTGCCCCAGATGAAAACGCCCGCACCGATGGCAAGGCAATCATCGCAGCAAAACATATGTCCATATTGGAAATTGCGATTTTATCCACGCATATTCCGAATTCATTTTTTATTGTAAAGCGTGAAATTATGTGGTTACCGATTTACGGTTGGGCGTTTTGGCGCATGGGGCTGCAGCCTGTTAACCGTGCACGTGGCGCAACTAATATGAAAAAATTATCGCACGCGGTTGCAAAAAAAATTATGGACGGACAAACACTGATTATTTTTCCAGAAGGCACCCGTGTTAAACCCGGTGCCCGTCCGGCGCTGCGACGTGGGCTGCTGTTTTTGGCACACGAATTAAAATTACCAATTATCCCGGTTGGTACCGATGCCGGTCTGTATTGGCCAAAGCGCGGTCGCATGCACAGTGGCACCGCAAACGTCTGGATTGAACCAATGTTGCCGTGCAACGCAACACTGGATGAAATCAGTGCGGCAATAAATCGCCACAGTGCATAAATCAAACCCGCGCCCGCAAAACGCGGGCTTTTTTACTTCTGGGTATCTGGGGGTGTTTTCCTGGGCGCGTATTGATATGGTTTGAATAAATTTGCACATTATTTGCACCAACCGGCACGGCGACCACCGCTGTATGGCCGCCCCAGTTTTTCAGAAATCAAAATCCCGCCAATGTCGCGACCTGTTGTATCAAATACGCGCGCATCAATTCGCCCCAGGTATTTATCATCCTTGATTTCACGCAAATCAACAATTGTGCCAACCGGCGCCAGTTCCCCCAGCCGATTTCGCGCGGCATTTGCCGCGGCAATTTCATCTGCACATTGACCATGTATTTCCGGCGTATCCACATTTATCAATCGCACCCGCACAGAAATCTGGGTTTCATCCGCCAACATAACGCGCCCCGCGAACGTATCACCATCAATAATATAATCCACCACCGCCGGCGTGGCGTGCGCCGCCCCGGTCACAAAACAAAATAATAAAAATGAAAATATTTTCCGCATCTGTTATCTATTCTCTAAAAAATGCGCCATTTGGCGCATTTTTTATGGCAAACGTGGCGACCACGTCGGTTCAACACCGTTGACATTTTCAGGCAATTCAATGTCATACACATTTTGACCGGTGATATCCACACTGCGGATATGACTGATACGTTCTATGTCATCAAACGCCTTTTCTGTTTCATAATATACCAGGCGGCGCGACCCCGGGGCCCAGGATGGGGCCTCCATATACCAGCCACCGGCCAAGATTTTTTCATTACGGCCACGCGGGTCCATAATGCCGATATAGAACGTATCGTCTGCAATTTTCGTAAATGCAATAAATTGCCCATCTGGCGACCACGCCGGTGTGGCATAGCGCCCCGCCCCGTACGTCAGGCGCGATGGTTCCAATTTATCCAAATCCATAATCCAGATTTGCTGATTACCACTGCGGTCTGAATTGAACACCATTTTCTTGCCGTCTGGGGAATATGACGGACTGGTATTCAGTGAATGTCCAAATGTTAATTGGCGCAACTGTTTGGATTCAATATCATATTCATATATATGCGTAATGCCATTTTTTACTAGTGACAATGCGACCCGCGAACCATCTGGCGAAAAACGCGGTGAAAAATTCATCCCACCAAATTGTCCCAGACGACGCTGTTCACCCGTATCCAAATCCAACGTCCACACCATCGGGTCATCGTTGCGATACGACAGGAACACAACCGTCTGCATATTTGGCGAAAAATGTGGCGACATCACAAACGTTTTATCATCTGACAGGTACCGCAACCCGAAACCATCCTGATCCATAATGGCCAAACGTTTTACACGATTGTTCACCGGCCCGGTTTCGGCAATAAACACAATTTGTGTATCAAAATATCCTACTTCACCCGTCAGGCGTTCGTAAATTCCATCCGCCATAATATGTGCCAAACGGCGCACTGATTTTTTGGACGATACCAACGATTGCGCCTCTATCTGTTCTTTGCCGGCAACATCCCATACGTAAAATTCCAATTTATATTTGTTTCCCGGTTCGGCATATAATTTCGCCTGAACCAGAACCTGGGCCTTTATCGCCGACCACAGGTTAAATTTCGGCATATCACCCATCTTGACATATTCTGGGAATGCATCATGATTTGCAATACGGAACAGTCCCGTGGATTTTAAATCTTTTTCAACAACTTCTCGTATCATTGCGGCATCTTTGGGCGATGCGGTACCGGCAACCTCAAACTTTTCAACTGCAACAGAAATTGGCTCGGTCGCGCCGGCGATAATATCAACCTTTAATTCCGCATGCGCCGGAATTACCAGCCACGCGCACAATATAAATAATGACAAAATTTTCTTTAACATCCGTTCGTTCCTTTCCATGAATATTACGCCAGTTATTCTATATTCATCAATTCAAAAAATCAAATATCTATTATCTGCACAAACGCACACACAACCGCCATTACACACGTGATTACACCCGTAATTACAGCCGCCATCACATTTGTATTGACAAACGTCAACACAATGTTATAGTCACTTGTAAAGACACAGGTATTGCAGTTAGTATAGGAGTCTGTCTATGCCAAACGTTATGCAACAGTTGTTCATTATGAACATTGAATCATTGCTGCGTGAATATGCGGCGTACCGCACGTTTAATAAATCTGATTGTGTTATAAATATGCGAATTCCGCGCCCTATTCTGGACCGGATTAAACAACTGGCTGAACAGCAACACGTCCCGTACCAATCCCTGATATCGTCTGTATTATTTTCCCTGGCGAATATAGAAGAACCAAAATAACACCGTCCGCATTCCACCTGGACGCGCAAAGACATAAAAAAAAACGGATGACATACATCATCCGTTTTTTTATTTATATATGTGGATTTTACCAGCTCTTTAATGCATCAACGGCGCATCCACCAATTGTGCCATTCATAAACAATGTCAGCACGGTACCGATACTGAACAGTAAAACAAAGCCAACCAGCATACCAATACCCTTGCCCTGAACATCTTTCAATTCAACTTTACCAGACGAGATATAACCCCACGCCCATCCGGCGATAATAAATGCCGCACCAACAAATGCCAATGTACGCAATGTGCTGAATAAACCACCCAGTTCATCCAACAGTTTGCACAGCCCTTCCTCGTTAATGCCGGTCATTTGTCCCGACGGTGCCGCAAATGCCGGCACAGACGCCATCAGACCAATCAGTGCAAAGTTAAATTTTTTTATCAGTTTTTTCATACAAAACCCCTTTCCTTTTCCGTAATTTTATCATAAATTTCGCCCCCATTCAAATACATTTTATAAACAATTACGCGCACCAAACAGTGCGCGTAATATCTATCATTTGTGAAACGCACCGATGGCGCATTTTTTTACTGTGCAACAATCACATAACGGCGTTTCAAAACCGGTTCGCCACATTTTGGCGCATGTGCCTGGCACGCATTACATGGTGCCGGCTTGGCCGCTGGGACAATTGCCTGGCGATCATGACGTGGGGCCTGGCCCAGGTTGTCGCGTGCATACAAATCCGCGCAGCGTGTGTTGCGATAAACAATCTTTTTACCATTGTTCATATCGTAAATATCGTTGTTAAAGTGACGGCCACGTTCACCCATTGTGTAAACGCAATCTTCGCCATCCTGGGTGTACTGAATACCCCCCTGGTAATAATCATAGCTGCCACCGCATGCCGCCAGGGCCGCCAGCGCAAAAACAGAAACCAAAACCTTTTTCATGTTATCCCCCGTTCAGAGTTTCAATATTCCCAATCCGGCCCCCGATTCGGATATTATTGTTGCACAAAAACGCCTGTTGTCAAGGCACACAAAAAACATCAATCGCACATGCACCATAAATATGATATAATTGCCGCAAAAGGATGGAACGATATGAAGTATTCTGATTTTGGTCTGACAAATACCCGCGACATGTTCGCAGATGCAATTCATCGCCACTATGCCGTGCCGGCATTTAACTTTTACAATATGGAAACCATGCAGGCAATTTTGTCTGCCGCACGCGACATGCACAGCCCGGTAATCCTGGCCGTGTCTGAATCCGCCCTGAAATACATGGGTGGCGACATGCTGATGGGGATGATACGTGGCGCAAAAATCACGCCAGAACAACGTGTGGCATTGCACCTGGACCATGGTGCCAGTTTCCAGGCATGCCAAACCGCACTGGAATTAGGTTTTTCATCCGTCATGATTGACGCCAGCAAATTGCCATTTGACGAAAACGTGGACCTGTCGCGCCGGGTTGCCGAATTGGCACACAAATACGATGCCACGACCGAGGCTGAACTGGGCACCATATCAGGCATAGAAGACGAAAATACCTTTTCAGACCATTCCAGCTATACCAACCCCGATGACGTAATAAAATTTGTAAACGCAACCGGGATTGATTCACTGGCCATCGCCATCGGCACCAGCCACGGCGCATACAAACGCAAAAACGCAAATGAAAAATTGCGCCTGGATATATTGGAAAAAATTGCCCAACAATTGCCTGAATTTCCATTGGTATTGCATGGCGCATCCAGCATTCCGCAACACTTTGTCAAAACCATAAATGAATTTGGTGGCGCATTACCCGGCGCATTGGGAATTGACCCACACCAGTTGCGCGCAGCAACCGAAATGAACATTTGCAAAATAAATGTGGACAGTGATTCCCGCCTGGCGTTCACCGCGGGCGTCCGTGAAACGTTGGCACACCACCCAGAAATGTTTAACCCTCGTGATTTTCTGAAACCCGGGCGTCAGAATATCTATGATAACTGCATAGATGAAATCAAAAACATCATGGGTTCAGATAATAAGTTATAAAAACAAACCACGCGCCGAAAGGCGCGTGGTTTCTTATTTCAAAATGAATTAGAACGGCGCAGATTGTGGGTGTGACGAAGGCGAAGTGTATTGAACATACACGAGCCGCCGCCACGCCCGCCAGATGTGCCGTTATAATTTATTTGGCGCGTTCAACGTATTCCAGGGTTTCGGTATTGACCACGATTTTTTCACCGGATTCAACGAACAAAGGAACCTGGACGCGAATACCGTTGTCCAAAACGGCCGGTTTGCCACCACTGCTGGATGCGGTCTGACCCTTTAATGCTGGTTCGGTTTCTTCAACCGTGGCGATAACTGTTTTTGGCAATGAAATGGATACTGGTTTGCCTTCTACAAAGTTCGCCTTTACATTCATTTCTGGGGCCAAGAATTTCATCTGTTCGCCCAGTGAATCAACCGGCATCGTAAACTGCTCATAGTCAGACAGGTTCATAAAGAACGCGTCAGTGCCATCAGAATACAAATACTGGCATTCAAAATCTTCAACCATCAGTTTTTCAACCTTGTCTTCGGCGCGCCAGCGATCGCCACCCTTGTTGCCAGAATCAATATCACGCAGGTCCGCCTGGACGAACGCGCCGCCCTTGCCCGGTTTAACCTTTGTAATAGATGTAACAGAATAACGGCGGCCATTGTGCGAAATCACCCAACCCACGCGCATATCATTTGCAATATATGATGCCATTGTTTTACCTCTTTGATTTTTGTGTTTGAATTATAAAAACGCAACCGCCACTATGCAAGGTTTTTATTGCGCTGTGCGCTTGTGTTCCCAGTACCGATCAATGCTGTCCATAATCAGTTTGTCGGCCGTATCACGATCCGCCCAACCGGACACCTTGGACCATGAATTCGGTTGCAAATCCTTGTAGTGCTGGAAAAAGTATTCAATTTTTGAACGCAGAATTTCCGGCAACTGTTCAATGTATTCTGTATTGGTGTAAAATGGGTCAATCCGATCCAATGGCACACAGATGATTTTTTCGTCACCGCCCGCCTGATCTTCCATAACCAGGGCGCCGATTGGGCGAACCTCTATCAACACACCGGGACGTAATGGCGCATTACACACAACCACACAATCCAACGGGTCGCCATCGTCCCCCAATGTTCCCGGGAAATATCCATAGTTTGCCGGATACGCCATTGGCGCATGCAAAATTCTGTCCACACGTGGCAGTCCGGTTTCTTTATCAATTTCGTATTTTACAAATCCATTTTCTGGAACCTCTATAATTGCGTTCATCTTTTTCGGGGGCATTTTCCCCGGCGCAATTTCTGCTATTGTCATACTGCTATCCTTTGTTTGGGCTGGCAATGGTACCAGAAAAAATCTGCAATGCAAACGAATCGGCCAACAAAAAAAGCGCCCGCAACGGGGCGCATTTTTCATACAGAACTACATCCGCATTGGCATCAGAATGAACAACGCATCTGTATCCTTGTCTGTGGATTTGATGATTGTCGGCGATAACGGATCCTGCATTTCCATCTGGAATTTTTCACCTTCTACCTGGCCGGCAACATCCATCAGGAACTTTACATTAAATGTAACCGTGAACGATGCATCGCCATTGTATTCAATATCCAATTCCTGGGTCGCCGTACCGGCATCCGGACTGGATGCATTAACAACCAATTTGTTCATGGAATACGTCAACTGAACCGATTTGGTTTTATCAACACTGGCAACAGACACCAGGTCAACCGCATTCAAGAATTGCTTTCTGTCCAGAACGGCAATCTTGTCATTACCCTTTGGAATAACAACACGATAGTTTGGATACTGGGCATCAACCAATTTGCTGGTCAAAATTGCGGCACCAACGGTAAAGCGCGCCTTGGTATCAGACAATTCAACCATCACATCATCAACAGTCGCGTCTTCCAATAACTTGGACAATTCGCCAATCACACGGCGTGGCAAAATCACCGCCGGCATTTCTGCACTGCCCGCGGGGGCCGGCATCGCACACAGCGCCATACGCTGGGCATCGGTTGCAACCGCGGTCAACATTTTTTCTTTGCCCTCGTCTGCGATATGGAAATAGATACCGCCCAGGTGGTAACGAACATCATCGGTCGGAATTGCAAACTTGGTCTGGTTAATCAGATGCGCCAGGTCACCTGTGGTCATCTGGAATTTTGTGGTCAGATTGCTGCCCGCCATGGCTGGGAAATTTTCCGCCGGCAACGTTGGCAAACGGAACACCGCACGACCACTGGATACGACCAGTTGATCGCCCGCCTGTTTAAATGTGATTTCGGCATCATCCGGCAATTTACGAACAATATCGTACAACATCTGGACCGGGACTGTTGTTTTCCCACCCAATGTGATATCGGCCGCCACATGTTCAACCAATTCCAAATCAACATTTGTCGCCGACAGAATCAAATCATCAGCAACCTCTAATTTAACATTCATCAATATCGGCAATGTCGCACGCTTTTCCACAATGGACTGCATATGTCCCAGCGCACGGATTAAAACCTGACGAAATACCGAAAATTCCATTATTTTGCTCCTAGGTATCTTATGGTTTCCCACATTCTTTTATCTGATTTTACCAAAAAATGCCGATTCGGTGCAAGGGTAAATACAGTTGAATTTTGTTGACAAAAAACCGCCCATTTGGGCGGCGATTATTTTGGTTATTTTGCCAAAACCTTGTCCAATTTTGCACGCAATTTTTTCATATCATCGTATTTTGTGAACTTGCCCTTTTCGGCAATTGATATGTCGCCGCTTTCTTCGGATACGACCAGCACGGTTGCCTGGGAAACCTCTGACAAACCCAATGCCGCGCGATGACGCGTACCGTATTTCCAATTCAAATTATTTTGCGACAGTGGCAATATCGCCCCGGCATACGCAATGCGCCCATGTTCAATTATCACCGCCCCATCATGCAACGGTGTTTTATTAAAGAATATGGTCAGCAATAATTCACTGGTAATAACCGCATCAATGCGAACGCCTTTTTTCTCTATCACACTTTCGTCCAGTGTTGTTGGAAACACAATCAATGCCCCCGTATGTTTTTCAGACATATATTCAACCGCACTGCATATCGCGTCCAGATTACGTGTATCACGCGTGGCAACCGCCCCCGTATGAAACATTCGGGTCCAGCCTTCTATATTTCCCATCAATGCCATAAATTTGCGCAATTCCGGCTGAAATATAACAATCAACCCCAGTGACAGGAACAACGCCGCCCAATGCAAAAACGCCCCCAACAAATCCAGATGCATCCATGTTAATGCAAAACTGACCACCCACAACGCCGCCAGTCCAAACAAGCCACGCACTAATTTTTCTGATGATGTATTTCTGATAAAGCTGCGATAAAACAGCCACACAACAACTGCAATTATTACAATCTGAATCAACCCCAACCAATTAAGCATTTTTTATTGTTCCTTTTCTGTTTCGTTTGTATTTTGTGTTTCAATTTTCATCACGGTTGCCTGTAATTCATCAATTGGTCGTGACATCCATTCTGGGTCATCACGCAAATCCGGCGCACCGCGTTGCATCGCGGTTTCACACGGATGATCATCCGCCAACCAATTTTCCAGCAAGTCCCCCGCCAGCAGGCCAACACCCGCCCCCGCGACCAGACCAATTCCACCCGTAAATGGCGCCAACAATAACCCCAATCCTGTTGCAGATGCAACGCGACCCGCCACCGCGGCGCCGCTGATTTGTACATCAGGTTCTGCCAAATTTCCAGTGATTTCTATGGAATTTACAACATTTCCCGTCAGGGATAATTTCAGTCCACGTACCGGCACCGTGGTTAATGCCATTTTCATGGTTTCACCACCTAAATTCAAGCTGCCCGCCAGACGCAGATTTATCGCATTTGTCTCCACCGCCACGCCCTGTTGCGTTTCGGCAACACCATTGCGTAATTTCGTATTTAACGCGATGCACTTTAATGAAATATTGTTGTACTTCTTTTCAGAACGCAACGAATCCTGAATTGCATGCCGCAATGATGTCAGGAAATCGGTTCCATACATATATGACACCAGCGCAGAATGCGCAACACCACCACCGGCCGATTTTATCTGGACCGGGCCTGTCACTGTTGACATTAATTCAGACAGGTTTGTGCCGTTACCTTCCACGTACAAATCAAAATTTGTTGGCAATCCAGAAATCAGGTCTGTTTCACGAACCTCACTCAAAATCTGTCCAATGGCAATATCGCGCCCGGTCGCACCGGCACGTGCGAATATGCGTCCTTCGCCATCAATCTGGCCATCGGCACCAATTACAATCTGGCCCCCCGCCATGGACAACGACAAATCAACGCGTGCGACATTATCATTTAATTTCGCATTCAGATTTATGTCGCGCAATGCCAAATCACGGTACACAACCAGATTACCAACCTGGGCCGTCAGATTAATATTAAATGCAGATAATTCACGCCCATACAGTGGCGTATCACGAAAAACATTTAATTCACGATCTGGGCGCACCCACCCGCCAGAATACCATTCTGGGAAAACCTGAACCAGATTTACGCCATTGGATGACAATTTCAGGTTTATCGTCGGACGCGCACGCCCCCAATCAAATGAACCCGACACATCCAGTGAATTGCCCCGCACCGCAATGGACGATTTGCGCAATGTTAATTTATTTCTGTCAATGCCACCGGCAATATTTACCTGAACCGTTGGCATCTGGGACAAATCCATATTAATCAATCGTCCCACCGCCGCGATATCAGGGATGTCACCCTTTACAATAAAATCAATCGGGGCGCGACTGGTTCCTTCCAGTGCGATATTCGCAATCAGTGCATTCCCGCCGGTGGAAAATGCCACACGCACAGGATATATTTTGCGTTCTGAATTATACGGCGAATACGTCAATATAAATGGGAAAATATCATCACCATTTTTTATCCACCCAGAATATTCACGCGCATCATTATTTGGCATATACCGCAATGAAAATCCCGACAACAGGTAGGTATCGTCTAAAATGTGCGCTGTCAGATTTCGCACCTCTATGCCGCCCAGGCCCGGATCATCAAACGGATACTTTTTGGGTGCGGGGGTGCTGGTTGCACCATCTGGGGTTGTTTTCTTGGACAACTTTGACGACAGAACAGAATAAACGCCATCTGAATTTTGTTCAAAACAAACCGTTGCATCATAAATTTTTACATTTTGAATTGTTGGGCGCGCCTGGAACAACGACAGTAAGTTTAATGTAACATCAATTTTATCTGCACTGAATGCATATTTATGTTTCGCCCAATCTGCATTCGGAACACGAACCTGGTTTAGTTCAATACGTGGGCGCAGCGATAATTTCCACGATACCGCACCATCAATTTCAACCGGCATCCCGGTTGCATTTTGCAATACAGACAAAATATTTCCACGCAATGATTCCAAGTCAACCTGGCTGATGGCAATTACAAATGCAATAACCAGCCCCATGCAAAACAGCATGACGATACGCGCGATTGCCAAAAAAGAACCTTTCTTACGTTTTGCCAAAATACATCCCTTGCCTATGGTAATTGAAATTCAAACAATTCCATAACCGATGTCATAAATGCCGGCGGCGTTGCACGCAACGTCATTATACGGCCAGTTGTCGGATGCTGGAACGTTAACCGATATGCGAACAGGAACAAATTGTTCGTCGCAACGACCGGCACCAATGCATCCGGCGTCGCATATGCCCCACCATACAGCCCATCACCAACAATTGGCGCATTCAGTACATACGCACTGTGCACGCGCAACTGGTGCGTGCGGCCCGTTTTTGGTGAAAACATAACCCACGATAAATGTTCACCCGCATGCGATAATACGCGATATTCTGTGATGGCACGTTGTGGACGCTGGCCGGTACCATTGTTTGTGCGCGCCGGGGTGTCAAACACCTGGCCCTTTATCATATAATCATCAATCAATCCATGATCAGGACGCACATCGCCATTCAACAACGCCAGGTATTCCTTGTGCGCGGTCTTGGCCTGGAACGCCGTGGCCAGGTTCTGTGCCGCCCGCAGATTTTTCGCCACCACCAACAATCCAGATGTTTCACGATCCAAACGATGAACCAGCGATATTTTATCATACGGGAATAACGCCGCCGCCATCTTGTCCACAGATTTACGAATACCACTGCCCCCCTGGACCGCCAGACCGGCCGGTTTATTAAACACAACAATATCATCGTCATTGTGAATTATACACCGACGTAAATCCTCTAAATCTGCCAGGGAAAAATTATCGCCACTTTCGGTTTTCTTGGCACGCACGGCATAGCCTGCAACCGTTGGGGGCACGCGAACCGCATCACCAGCACGCAGGATTTCCTGGCCATGAACACGGCGGGAATTTACACGAATTTGCCCACCACGGCACAACCGATAAAATTCACGTTGTGGCATAGATGGAAAATTACGCAGAAACCAGCGCAACAAACGTACGCCATCTTCTGTTTCTGGAATTGTCATTATTTCTGCCATCGCACTGTGCCTGAAAATTTTATGGGGATTAATCGCCGTATGTTATTTCAACCGTGTTATTTGCCCCGGTGTTATTACAGTTACCCGATGCACCACCATCACGACCATCCGAATTAATGTACCCAACCGAATCAGACCACGCCTTGGTTGTGAAATATTCACAGTCTGATTGGGACAATCCGGAAATAGACACAACGAATTGGTGCGAATTTGACGGATCAACCGACAGCGCATAGGTTCCACCATATGGATTCTTGTTTGTCATGCCAATCGCACCAAAAATTGTCGCGTTGTTAATATGGGAATAATCGTCATATTCGCCCAACAACGTACGAACCTGGGTCACCATCTGCAATACTTCGTCATTGATTGCATTACGTTTCTGGGTTCGCATTGCGGTTGAAATCATACCAATCGCGCCAACGGTTATAACACCCATAATGGCCAGAACACCCAACATTTCAATCATGGAACGTCCAGATTCTTGTTTCATATTTATATCCCCCATTTGCTATTTGTTTTTTTTATTCTATCATATTTAGTATGAATATTCAATTTTCAGATTTAATCGCCAGCAGTCCAAATGCCCCCGGCGTCTATAAAATGTATGATGCCGATGGCAATCTGTTGTACGTGGGCAAGGCCAAGAATCTGGCCAACCGCCTGCGCCAATACGTGGATGTGTCAAAACTGGAATTGCACAAACAGGTCATGCGCAGTCTGGTTGCACGTGTTGATTGGGAAATCGTTCCGACCGAATCGGACGCCCTGATACGTGAACAGGAACTGATTAAAACACTGCGCCCGAAATATAACATTATGCTGACCGATGGGAAAATGTACCCCATGTTGGCACTGACGAATTCTGAATATCCACGTCTGTTAAAATTCCGCGGTAAAATTTCCCAACGACGCGATGTGTATGGTCCATATCCGTCGGTTGGCGCACTGAACGAAACAATCAAAACAATTCAAAAGGTATGCCAGATTCGCACATGCACCGATACATTTATGCACAACCGCGTGCGACCATGCCTGTTACACCAAATTGGACGTTGCAGCGCACCATGCGTATTACCACAATCTGATTATGGCACGCGTGTTGGTCTGGCACGAAAAATTCTGACCGGGGACAGTGAACCAATCATCGCAGATTTAACACAACAAATGCAAAAATATTCGGCGGAAATGGATTTTGAATCTGCCGCCGCCGTGCGTGATAAAATTGCCGAATTAACACATACATCAAATCGCGGTATACAGCGGAAACGTGCACATAGCGCAGATTTTGATTGGACCGGTGCAACCGATGATTTGGAAAAATTTACCAACACAAAAATCACAATGGCGGGGGTATTTGATAACTCTCATTTATTCGGGCGAAATCCTGTTGGCGCAATGATAACATTCGGGCATGATGGATTTATAAAAACAGGCTATCGTCATTTCAAATTACGTAACGCGGCGGCCGCTGGAAACGATATCGCGATGATGGCCGAATTTGTTGACCGTGCAAATAAACAAAACCTGAAACTGGATTTAATCATTGTTGATGGTGGCATGGCCCAATGGCGCATTGCGCATAAAACCGTACCGAACATTCCTGTGCTGGGCGTAACAAAGGGCGAGGTACGAAACGGCGACGAACACTTTATTATGCCAGACGGTACAATCAATCGTGATGTACCAAAAGATTCACGTCTGTTTTTGCTGTTGCGTGCCGTCCGTGACGAAGCGCACCGTTTCGTTATCACATATCACCGCACCGTCCGGGCCAAGGCGATGACATCATCTGTATTGGATGATATTGATGGCATCGGCCCAAAACGTAAACATGCATTACTGACCCATTTTGGTTCTGTGCATGCAATCGCCGATGCCGATATGACCGCCCTGTTGCGCGTGCCTGACCTGGGACGTGGGGCCGCTGAAAAAATTTATGCATATTTCCATTCTGGGGTGGTATAATATGGGTATTCATGATTTATAAATAAAGGAGAAAACCATGAAATTTTTTGTAAACTTTTTATCAGCGTTCCGCATTGCGGCGGCATTTGCGATAATTCCAACCATCATGTTCGGCATGTACAAAACGACATTCGTGCTGTACGTACTGGCGGCGGCATCTGATTGGTTTGATGGATACCTGGCACGCAAATATGATGTATGCAGCAAACTGGGCGGCGTATTAGACCATATCGGCGACAAATTGTTAGTATGCAATACGCTGATTATGCTGGCGGTTATGATGCCGGTGTGGTTTGTTGTTGTGCCGGTAATATTGATGATTGCCCGCGAATTATACATCAGTGGTCTGCGTGAATTCTTGGGCACCCAGAAAATTGAAATGCCGGTTCCAAAGTATCGCTTTTCAATGGGCAAAATTAAAACAACATTCCAGATGATTACCATCGCGGCATTCTTGGGAATCTTTGCAATTGGCACAATGGTTACACCACAAACAACCAGTCGCGCAATCATGTTCTTGATTTACACGTTGCCACAAATTGGTCTGTGGGGCCTGTGGATTTCGTTGGGCGCATCATTAATCAGTGCCACACAATACACCCGCACATTCGCAGAAAAATTAAAGAAAATTAAATAACAAAAATACCGGCAAAATACGCCGGTATTTTTTTGCATAAAAAATGCGCTATGTGCACGATTTTATGCACATAGCGCGATTTTTAGAACCATCCTTTTTTACCAGATTTTGTTTCTGCAAACTCTGTCAAAATCTTCTTTTGTTTTTCGGTTAACTTGGTCGGAATCGCAACGGCAACATCAATGTATAAATCACCAAAGCTGCCGGCGCGACGTCCCGGCATTCCATGACCGCGTACGCGTAATTTTTCACCAACCTGGGTACCAGACGGAACCTTGACCGATAATTTTTTATCGTCAATGGTTTCAATTTCTATCTCGCCCCCCAGTGCCAATGTTGTGAACGGGATTTCCGTGTGTGCAATCAAATCCGCACCAACACGCTGGAAACGCGCATCGGGCGCAACATGGATATCCAAATAGAAATCACCCGGTGTACCACCGTTCGGGGCGGCTTCGCCCTGGCCTGCCAGACGCAGACGCGCGCCATCATCAATCCCCGCCGGGATTTTTACATCCAGTGTTCTGGATTTACGTACCGTACCGGTGCCGTCACATGCACTGCATTTTTTATCAATTTTGCGCCCCAGGCCGCCACAATCTGGGCACGGTGTTTCCATTGCGAAAAATCCCTGGCGCGTGTGAACATATCCCGAACCACCACACGTTGGACATACCGGTGCCGGTTTACCATCATCGGTGCCATTACCGTGGCATTTTTCACATGTCACATTACTGGAAAATTTAACCGTGTGTGTTGTGCCGAAATATGCATCACGCAGGGAAATCGTAACCTCGTCCAATAAATCACGCCCGCGATTTGTTTGCGCACCGCGCGCCGCCGATGCACCAAAATCGCCAAATCCGAAACCACGCATTGCCTCGCGCAAAATATCATCCATACCGGCACCACCACCCATATCAAAATGGAATGCGCCATTACCGAATGGATTTGCACCCCCGAATCCCGCACCCGCCGACGCACCATTACCACCGGCAAACGCCGCATCACCGAATCGGTCATACGCCGCACGTTTTTGCGGGTCTTTCAAGATATCAAATGCGTTATTTACCTCTTTAAATTTCTCTTCGGCTGACTTGTCCCCCGGATTTTTATCCGGGTGATATTGCATCACCAGTTTATGGTACGCCTTTTTAATATCAGCATCCGTCGCATCGCGTGCGACCCCTAAAACTTCATAAGGATTTTTATTCATATCTCAGGCCTGTATTTTCTTGTTGCTGAATATATAGGCACAATACAGAAAAAATCAAGCCCTGAAAACTGTTTCGCTTGCGAAAAATGAAATTTTGCGCTAATAATATGGTGCTATGACAGAAAATAATACACACACATATGACGCATCAGATATTCAGGTATTGGAAGGATTGGAACCCGTCCGTCTGCGCCCCGGCATGTACATTGGCGGCACAGATGAAAAGGCGTGGCACCACCTGCCAATTGAAATCATGGATAACTCTATTGACGAGGCTGTGGCCGGCTTTGCCAAGAAAATTACCGTTAACCTGATTGACGCCACGACAATTGAAATTACCGATGATGGACGCGGAATTCCGGTGGATGAACATCCGAAATACCCAGGCAAGTCCGCACTGGAGGTTATTTTGACCACCCTGCATTCGGGGGGCAAGTTTAATAATAATGTTTACAAAACCAGTGGCGGTCTGCATGGCGTGGGCAGTGCGGTTGTTAACGCCCTGTCGCGGGAAATGATTGTAACGATTTCGCGCGATGGATACGAATGGCACCAGTCTTTTTCGCGTGGCAAACCAACAACACCAATGACCCGTGGCGATGCGACAAAAAATCACGGCACCAAGATTCGCTTTACCATTGATGACCAGATATTCGGTGCAAACGCCGTGTTTAAACCGGTCAAGATTTATCGCATGGCGCGCGCAAAATCGTTCCTGTCGCGCGGTGTTCGTGTTGAATGGCATTGCAATCCAGAATTACTGACCGACGATATGAATATCCCGGCAGATACGACGTTTTATTACCCGGGTGGCGTGGCAGATTTCTTGGATGAAAAAACCCGTGACAAGCCGCGCATTTTGCCAAAAATTTTCAGTGGCAGTGTTGATTTCCCAGACGATACCGGCCGCGTAGAATGGGCGCTGACTGTGCTGACCGACGAAAATGGTGCGGCGTCTGACGATGGATTTTTTGCATCATATTGCAACACGATTGCAACGATTGATGGTGGCACCCACGAAACCGGGTTCAAGGCCGCAATTACCAAGGGAATAAAGGCATACGGGGAAAAAATAAACAACAAATCCGCGGCGTCTATTATTGGCGATGACGTATTTGATTCTGTGGCGGCGATTGTTTCTGTATTTTACAAGACCCCACAATTTTTGGGCCAGACCAAGGAGAAATTATCCAACCCTGAAATTGCACGTTACACCGAAAATGCGCTGCGCGACCCGTGGGAAATTTTCCTGGCATCTGATCCGAAAACTGCAAATGCATTGTTGGATTTTGTGGTAAACCTGGCAAACGCCCGTATCAAGACCAAACAGGTCAAAGATATCGCGCGCAAAACCCCAACCAAGCGCGCACGCATGCCGGCGAAATTGGCGGACTGTTCCAAACACGGGATTGACGGTACAGAATTATTTATCGTTGAGGGGGAATCGGCGGGTGGTACCGCAAAACAGGCACGCGACCGTGCAACCCAGGCGATTATGCCCCTGCGTGGCAAGGTTTTAAATGTTATATCTAATTCCGACGAACGATTCGGCGCGAACAAGGAATTAAACGAACTGATTGACATTATCGGCGCCGGCACGGCCAAGGATTGGGATGATTCCAAATTGCGTTATGAGAAAATCATCGTCATGACCGATGCCGACGTTGACGGCAGCCATATTGCATCACTGCTGATGGCATTTTTCTATCAGCATATGCCACAATTGATTTACGGTGGACATTTGTACCTGTCATGCCCACCACTGTATAAATTCACATGCGGCACAGAATCATTTTATGTGGACAGTGATGAAGAACTGGACGCCCTGCAAAACGGCAAATACAAGAATAAAAAGGTGGAAATTTCCCGATTCAAGGGTCTGGGCGAAATGATGCCGAACCAATTAAAGGAAACAACCATGTCACCCAAGACGCGGCGTCTGATTCGTGTTGAATTGCCACCGCGCACGGACGATGGCGCCGAAGACACGGAAAAAACACGCACAATCGTGTCTGAATTAATGGGTAAAAAGCCAGAATTTCGTTTCCGCTTTATCACCGAACATGCCCAGTTTGTCAAAGATTTGTTTGTCTGATGCGCAACTGCACCCACTGTGGGTGCGGCGCGCATTCGGCACGCAACCATTACCCGATGCGGAAAAAATTACTATGCACAAACCGCAGATTTTGTGATTACAATAAACGCACATTCACACACAATCATACTTGACAATTTTATTTTTTGTACTATGTTATAAACAACAAAAACCAAAGAGGATACAAAATGGCATTCGGTCCAACACACAAAAAGAAAAACACATATATCGTCAAGGTCAACAACCTGATGGCGGACACATCGGTATTTGAGTTGTGCAAATATACGCCACTGCCGGTGACCGTGCTGAATGGCAAAGATGTTCAGAAACCACATAATATATGGATGGGCGCCACAAAATTCCCTAACCCTGGGGCGGTCTGCATGCAATCCGAATTTAAAACAATCGCGCCGGTTATGGGCCAAAAAATTGCGTCCACAGTTATTGAATACCTGGACAAGGCCAACAACCGCCCTGTTCTGACATTGTTTCCGACATCGGCATATGTTCACGACGGTTATGAAAACGATTATATGTCACACCTGAATCACGCGTCACGTCGCGATTTAGCGCACCAGATAAAGATTCGTGAACAGATGATGAATCAAATTTTATGCGACCGCCAGAAATAACCTGCACAACGAATAAAGCAAGAAACGTGTCTGCACCCGCAGACACGTTTTTTTTACCGTTGCGGACCAAGTTCCCCTCCATGGAACCACCCACAAAATTTGTCCCTGCGGGGGCAATGGCCCCCGGCCTGCGCCGGGGTGACGAGTTTTTTGTAGATGGTTCCTGATTACAATATTATTTTGTAGACCTGGGCGCCGGTATGACGGAATAAAAATCATTGCTCTCTACTCTTTGCTCTCTACTCTTTGCTCTCTAAAAAAAGCACCGGCGAATGCCGGTGCTTTTTTATTTATTGCACTTTTACTGGATTCCAACACTGAACTCGTCACCCCAACCGGCAACGGTCTGGCCACCAACCGTGCATTGGATATCCTCAAATCCTTTCTTTATCTGGTTCTTTTTTACAACGTGACTGGTTACCAGACCACCTGTTGTCCCCAATACAACCGCCGCAATGGAATCTGATGCCAGACGTGCGGTATTAAATTTACCTTCCTCGTCACGCCATACCGTTACTTTTAACTGGTCTTGCATCCCGCGCAGTTCACTGACCAATTGCGATACGCGACCGGACGTTGTTGTCTGATTTTCACGCAGGATGGTCGCGGCCTTTTTGACGCATTTGCCACCGTCAAATTCATAGTCCCGGTCGTTGCATATGCATTCGCCACTTATCCATCGTGCATCAGATGCGGCCTCGCACGGGGCTTTGTTTGCCTTTATGACACATCTGTCATGCGTCCATTCCATGTCCACGTCCCGACAACGGCACTGATTATCAACCCAGTATGCGACATCGCCGCCAACCGCCACACAGCGTTCATACGCCAGCGTGGTTTCGGTCTTGACACAATTGCCGGTGGCGTCGCGTTCACTGCCGTTGGTGCAATCGCATGTACCATCGGTCCCCAATGTCAGGTTTTTATTTGCATCGCATACGCATGCATTGTTTTTCCATTCGCCACCCGATTGTGTACATATTTTGCTTTTTTCTTGTTCAGTGGCGGCTCTCTCCTGTTCTGCCTGAATAGTGGCAGCCGTTTTTTTGCATTGTTTTATGCTGGGATCCCATTCATAGTCAGCGCTGATGCATTCACATGTCTTTCCGTCACCGGATGTCCGCATAAAGGCGCCATTACATTCGCACGCACCATTGCCCCAGGTGCCACCCGTGTTGGAACATGCGCGACGGGCCGCAGATTCAGTTTCAGAAACACATTTCCCACCAATATTTTGGTAACCAGATTTGCATGCATACCCCAAACAAACCGTTCGGCCTGGAACCATCGTGTATGACGAACCATTTGTCCTAACATAGTCTACAAAATCTGGATTGTATACTGCTTGCAGTGCATTTGGGTCATTCGCCAGCTCCATTTGTCCACCATCTGTACATTGTTTGATTCTGGATGGTTTCCACTCGTTGTCATACATAAATTTTCCGCGATGACATTCATATAGATAGTTGGAATAATATCCTCCACCGTTGCGAATTTGTGCGGGACCAATAACCGCAACAGTGTCAAGATTATGACAATATTCCCCCGCACACAGGTAACAGCCAACATCTGGCACGGCCAATACCTTGTCATTACTTTGATTACACTGACTATCGTTTACTGCTATGCATCCGAATTTGTTTGCATTGGCATTGCCAACAGATAAAAACACCATCAGTATAAATAATAATTTTTTCATAATGTCTCTCTCGTTCTTTGGTACAAGGGCCCATTTATATTATCGTAATTCTATCATAATTTTGTCGTTCATACAACGCCGAAATAATGTTATTTATTTTTGTGTAATTGCTTTTTGCATTTGGTTGGCGCGCTAATTTATGATAAAATCACATATAATAATGCAGGGGAAAATACATCATGAATAAATTATGGCTGTTTTTGTTTATCGCACTGATGCCGGTGGCGGGATTTTGTGTGGACAGCGATGTTACACGTGCTAGCATGCAAAGAATTAGCAAGCACGAACATATGCCATACAGTAAATTTCATGTGCTGTTCCCAGACCAGATACAATATCAAGCTTTCATGGATGACTCGCCCGAATTTTATTCTGCATATGAATGTGGCTGGGGCGACATAAAGGTGGGCAACACAGTCAAATTAGGTGCAGGCCATGTATTCGATGGGCGAGTAATTGATCACGATGTTCGCTATCTGTGTACCAGTAGCGGTTGGGTTTCGGATAACAGTAAAACGACTAAAAACAAAACAGAAGCGAATGGCGGTGCGGCCGCGTGCAGTCTGCAGATACGTAGTTTTACCGACACATCTGACTATGACATGGATGAATATTTATACCAGGATTCTGGTACGTGGGAATTCTATGCATCGTCACGTGTGCGGCCGGTTGGTTCTGCGGTCCAGGTATATGAATGCAATGGGCGCAGCAATGCCCCCAGTGCGGCATGTGGTGTTGGCGCAAAAATTATACTGAATTCGGGTGCTGGGATTGGAAATCAGACGGTCGCCGAAAAGGGTGAATTTGTATTTGAATGCACAAACAACAGTAAGATAAAGAGTGACAGCTATAAATGGCAATATACCAAGATTGTGCCCCGGTGTCCGTATGTTTCTGGAAATACCCCCACGTCAGAGGCAATCAATGGGCGCACACTGTATTTTATGTCTGATTACAATGTGTATTGTGGGGATGTGTACCAGGTCGCCACCCAGGCCGAGGCCGATAACCAAATGGAATATGTTAAAACGGCAACGGCGACGATAAACACCAGTGTCAGCACTGGTCCCAATACGGCGTCTGGTCGCGTAACACAATTGGTCAGTGAACTGCGTGGGATGCAGGACCAGTTAAAAGTGACGGTATGGCGTGACGAGGAAGGTAAATTTAATACCGCACGTCTGGCATCAGATTCCATTGCGGCGGTTGTATTGGGGACAACAGGTGGTCTGGTAACCAGTCACGTTGTAAAAAAGAACCAGATAAAGAAAGGTTTTGAAGATATCCAATGCACGGTTGGTGGTCAAACAGTTGCCGGTTGGGGTGACGAGTTCCGTGTTGGAATCCAGTAAATGTGCAATAAATAAAAAAACACCGGCATCCGCCGGTGATTTTTTTTAAGAGCGTGCGGCCGTCTCCGCTGGCGCACTATCTATCTTTATCGGCGTTCCAACGCGGCCATATGTTGCAGTATTGCCTGGTATTCTGCCTGGGCCTGGTCATATACATCTGAATCAATATAATCACGGCTGTCCAACGTAATCTGCAATCTGTCCAGCGCATCTTCCATGCGTTCACGTTCGGCGGCAATTGACCGCGATTCCGCCACAACATAACTTGGCACAATCGGTGTTGCGGCGCCCCGCCCTGTTATCGGCAAATATGGACGCACACCGTCCGGATGACGTTTTGCAACCGCATCTGCAATAGATGCACGCAGCCCACCACGTTTGCGTTCAAAATCCTTGACATTTTGGCGCGCAACCGCCGCGATTCCATCGCGCAGGCATGCCAATTTTTTATACGTTTTGTTTGAATGCCCATTTTCCTGTTCAATGCGGACGTATCCATTTGCAGATACCGGCAATTCATCGCGCCATGCATTGTTTATCGGGTTCGCATTCAGCGACATATAGTCAACCAGCGTGCCGTGAACACTGGCCAATACTTCATCCTGGAAATTCGCCACATCTGTGCGGCAGAAATGGTAAATGTCATTCTTGCCATTGTGCACGAATGGCGACACGGTTCCAAAGCGCCCCGGATTATACGACATTTCGCGCCACAGTGCCCCACAAATCACGTCGCCATCAATCCGTCCCACCAATAACGGAACAGATGTAATCGGCCGGTCATGGTTGCGACTGACCATTATCTGGCCGTATGCCTGGCCCAACTTGCGCGAGGTCAACATACCAAAGTACGGACGATCCACATCGTACTGCAATATAATTTTTATCTGATTATCTGTTAATCCTGACATATGGGCAACTCCATCTTCACACTATAAATATAATACATATTTATATTTTGTCAATATAAGGATAACAAAAGACACTGTCCGCACGTAAATGCGGACAGCGCCGTGTGTGACCTACTGTTCTGCGCGGGTGAATGCCCCGTGGTCCAGCATATCGCGCACCGCGAAATGCTTTATCTTGCGCGCCGATGTTTGCGGTAATTCTTCCTCTGTAATCGCAAAGTGTTTTACCCACTTGTACGGTGCAATTTTCAGATTAGACGCCTTTAACAGCAACGCCACACGCGCAACTGTGGTACCTGGTTTAACCTGGAATACGGCAAATGGCACAATCTTGCCTGCGATGACATATTCAAACACCGCCGCCGCCAAGATTTCTTCATTTTGCAGATACAGGTCTTCCAGTTCATCAGGGTACACGTTTTTACCACTGTCCAGGACAATCACCTGTTTCTGGCGACCCTTGACAATCAGGCGACCATATTTATCCAATTTGCCCAAATCGCCCGTTTTAAACCATCCGTTTTCAAACGCAGCCGCATTGGCATCATCGTTATCCAGGTAACCCGGCATAACCATGTTGCCACGCATCCAGATTTCGCCCACACCATCACGGTCTGGGTTGTGAATCTGGATTTCATTGCCCGGCAATGGCCCCGCATAATACATGGAACCATCCGCACGACGAAATGCAAAGTTAAAGTTCGCCGGCCCTGTTGTTTCGGTCAGACCATAGCAATCACCAACCACAAAATCCAAACTCTCAAAGAATTTACGTATTGTTGGCTTCAGGGTTGCACCCGCCGATACCAGAACCTTGGTATTGCCGCCGAATATTTCATGGACTGGTTTGGTAACCTTGTCCACGATGCACCCCAAACCAATTGCGCGCAACACGCGACGCGATGACATTACCATGCGCATAATCGTGTACATATGCTTTTCCCGCGCAGTGTCCACAATCTTTTTATAAAAACCTTCCCAAATACGGGGAACGGCGGGGATAACCTCTGGTCGGTACTGCTTAAAATCTTTCAGGAATTCACGCGGATTCAAAATCGGCTGCAACAGCAACTGGCCCCGCAAAATAATCGGTGCGATGATATTAATGACCACACCATATATGTGATACAGCGGCAAGAATCCATAGAACGTATATCCCGGATGAATCACCGGTGTATAGAACAATGCCCCATCTGCCAACGACAGCAGATTATTGTGCGTCAGACCCACAACCTTGGGATTGCCGGTTGAACCCGACGTGAACGACAGCATCGCGATATCTTCGCGGGAAACATCAGCGGCGACAAAATCTTTTTCGTCTGTATCGTCCACTGATTCAATGTCGTACATTTGCGGTCCACCATCAATAAAATGTGACGTTTGCGCCATTGCCAATTTGCAATTTGTACGCGCCATCATATTCAGGTGTTCAGATTGGGACAATCCGGTATCCAGCATCAGCGCACGCGCCCCCTGGGACAAAATAGCAAAATACGTTTTGATAAATTCTGGGGTGTTACCCGACAGAATCGCGACCGTATCGCCCTTTTTAATACCAAATTTTTTCGCCAATAAAACAGCACGCTGTTTTACCTTTTTTAACAAATCTGCATATGTTTCGTTCTGTCTGACAAAGAAAATACGGTCTTTATTCTGGGAACACACATCACGCAGCATTTCATATACATTTTTCATCATAATGATTATGCTCTCTTTGTTAATTAACCCGGGTAACCATTACCCAGACCTATAACCACTATAATCATTTTTTCCCAGGAAACACAACCTATTTTATGCATGGGGACACTCGGTCAATATGTGCACATGCTGGTTTCTATCTGGAATGTACCCTGCGCATCGTAATACGTTCCCGCCGGCAGATAGCAGCTGCTCTGGGCGGTGGCGCCGGCACTGGATGTTCCGGTTGCCAATGTTGTCTTGGCCACATCGGTATAAACGCCCGTGGCACTGGGGCATTTTGTACACGATGACGCCCCGGTTGTCGCGGAATATGTCCCCGCACTGCACGTCGTGCATGATATGGCAACGCCCGCCGACGCCGTTCCCGCACGACACTTTGTGCACCCCAGCCCAGATGCACTGTCACTGTTGATGGCCTGGACATTGCGCGATGCTGGATAATATCCAGCGGCGCACGCATATATATCCTGGTATTCATCAGACGTGCTGTATCCACCAACCCCCGCCCTGGCGCAACTGAAAAAATATCCACGTGGCGGATTTACCGCCCCGCTTGAACTGGATGATGACCAGGACAATAACTGTGACCGGACAGAATTACAATCCGATTGTGTGCTAAAACATATAATCCAACGACTGCTGGGGATGTTTTCTGAATCCTGATTTGTGGCCAGGTACAATCCACCATCTGGGATACAATATACATATGAGCCTGTACCAATTTCTGTTGATTTAACACACCACCGTGCCACAGTGTCACAAAAGCTGCTGCTACTGGAACTCTCGTACGTGCCACACGTCTGGCTGCAATACACACGGCTGGCCGCAGACGCCGCACCAAACATCATCACCCCCGTCACGATTATTGCAAAGAAAACCTTTCTCATTATGACGCCCCCACATTTATTCATAATAAATAACCGCCATATGGAAACAGGCGGTCGGGTGAGTTCGAAAATCAGTTAGTGATGATTCTGTTGGTCTTTCGGTTACCCGTGTTTTATATACCAACAGCCCCCCGACCGTTCGTCAGGGACGACCATCCCAGTGCAGAAGCACTGAAACGTCGGATTACAGTGCTTTCGCACCACACTAACAAGGCTTTCGACAGCCCGAAGCCACATCCCTATGGTTTCACAAGAAATAATACCCTAAAAAACACTTTAACGCAAGCCATCTGAAAAAATCTGGGGTTGATATAGGAATTTTTTTTGATACAGTTTGCCAAAAATTCACGAAACAACACGCATAACAGGAATAAACTCATGAACTTTGCAAACGATAATATGGTGATGCCTGAATCAGAATTGAACGCAATGCAAGCGCGCATTGAAGGCCACATGACCCAGATACTGAATGACCTGGGGATTGACACCGCGCACGATCACAATACACGTGAAACCGCACACCGTATCGCAAAAATGTGGGTACGCGAAAAATTTAATGGCCGCTATGTCCCCGCGCCAAAGATAACAATTTTTCCAAATGTTCAAAACATTGATCAATTGATGACGGTCGGCCCCATAAACGTGAAATCTGTTTGTTCACATCACTTTGTTGATTTCACAGGCCGCTGTTGGATTGGTATTTTGCCCGGGAATAAATTAATGGGACTGTCCAAATATGCACGCATTGTTGATTGGTTCGCGCGCCGCCCACAAATCCAAGAAGAATTAACCGCCCAAATTACAAACTGGATTTCCCAGAATTTGGAACCACGCGGGGTGGCGGTCGTTATTCGCGCAAAGCATGAATGTTGTTCATCGCGCGGAATCCAAGATACAAATATGGAATTTTTGACCACAGAAATTCGCGGATGTTTTCGTAACAACCCCAGTATCAAGGATGAATTTTATAAACAAATTCAATTAACGTTATAAAAGTGTTTTTTAAAACATCATACAACACGTCTGGGCCAGGATATAACACATAACAATACCGGCATCACGTCTTATACGACATTGTTCAGATACAATATGTGACAACTCTTGCATAATTTTCCCCCATTGTTTGCGGTTTGTGGGCCGCGACCGACCTGCCCCAATTATCCGCCATGGGGACAGATGGTCAGTTGCCTTGTGCCCCCGAAAAGAATTTTGTCAGACCAGTGATATTTTCGTTCATCGCCGATAATATTTTGGCAATGCTGCCTGTGGACGGCCAACGTGGCTGGCCATATTTTGACCAACGCTTGCTCTTGTTAAAAATGGTCGGGTCCAGACCACTGCGACGCGCCAATCCAGAACAAGACAAATGATGTTCACTGGCAAAGCAATCAATTGCATACCAAATATCATTATGTGTCATTTTTATCACCTTTTGTTTTCTTGGTTTGTATTCACACTATAAACCAATGATGGAAAAATTCGGCTATACTGAATTTATATCTGGCCGGTTATAAATCGGGGCCGGCGGGCAAAAATCCCAGGAATCCGGGCGTTTTATGGGTATTTTTGCAAAAAAGCAGAGATTTATTTCTTACGCTTTTTAAAAAAAATCTCTCTTTTTAACTGTTTTTTGAGATTAGATTCAAGTATAATTAGAACATAGACACATTGTCGCTTGTTTTATTTTTTTCTATATCTGTTCCTAAAGGAGTTGCATTTTGTCCACAATAAAAACTAAATTAACATTGTTAAAAGAATTACTGGCACTGAAAGAAGTTATTGATGCAGGACAGATTCAAATTGCGGCAAATAATAACGGAATAAAGCATTCTAATTTATCAAAAATGATTTCTGATTTGGAATCACGTATGAACGCAACATTGTTACAACGCACCCCCACCGGGTGTTTGGCGACAAATGCAACACCAGAAATATATTCACACATTGAAACAATATCCAAGGCATTGGATGCGATACTGGACGTTACCAGTCCACACGAAGAATTGACCGGATACATATCTATTATGGTTGCCGAAGGATTGGTTGGCAGTTACCTGTTACGCGACCTGTCAAAATTCTATGCCATCCACCCGAAAATCCGCCTGGATTTATTAACGAATCGTCAACAGAATTTATCCAACGTTGAACTGGCAATCGTGGATGCGCGTTCTAATAATACAATTCTGGGTAAAATATTGTACAGAATGCTTGTCAAGGCGCACTTCTTTGCGTCCCAACAATACCTGGATGCGCATGGCATGCCTCGCGATTTGGATGATATGCTGGAAAATTTTGACATATGCATGTACCAGCCATATCTAAATACACCAGAATTTGCATTCCTGGCAAAACGGGCACGCAAACTGAACACCACCACCGATTCGGTTGGTATGATATTCCGCCTGATACATGATGGCGATGGGTTGGGCCTGTTGCCCGGATGGTCTGTGCCACGTGAACCATTGTTGGTGCGCGTACCAAACATAGACGTGGAATACGAACATGTTATTGTGGTCGTATGTAATCCAAAGCTGGCCGATACACCAAAAATTGTGGCGTTTAAAAAATTCTTTGAACATTTCTGTACCCAGCATAATATAAACATAGAACGATTGGATTAGCGCAGGTTCACATGTATACAGCACAATATAATTCACCGATTGGCGTATTAACATTGGCGGCAACGCGTGATGCATTATGCGGCCTGTGGATTTGTGGCCAGAAATATCATGGCACAACCGATGGTGCGGCGCGTGATACGGACAACATCGCATTGCGTCGTGCCATGCATTGGCTGGATGAATACTTTGCGGGCCGCGCCCCAGAAATCAATTTTAATATTAATCCCACAGGGACCGTATTTCAGCGGCGTGTATGGCATGAATTAAGCCTGATTCCACACGGGCAAACCGTAACATATGGCGATATCGCACACCGCATCGGTTGCAAATCCGCGCGCGCGGTTGGTATGGCAATTGGCCACAACCCGATTTCAATTATAATCCCATGCCATCGCGTAATTGGCGCAAACGGCAAACTGACCGGATATGCCGGCGGAATAAAAACAAAAGAAAAATTATTAAAACTGGAACGCGGTGCTATGCGCGCCAAATAACCGACGCAAACATTGCATTTATGGCATTGCGCAGATTGTCATCATTAAAAAACTGGTCACGCTGGGCGGGCGTTGTACCATGTTCATTATCCTCAAAATGTGGAATGTATTTCTGGATGGCAATTTTTGCCACACCACGGGCATTTAAATCGCGCGTTATTTCCATTAAATCCAGTTTTGTTACAAATCGCGGGTCGCATGTAATACGAACCTCATAATCCTTGCCGGTGGCCTGCCATATATCCAGACTGTGTATCATGCGGTCATGTGCGATATTTTGCCCCGCCAGCGCACCATATTTATCACGCGTTGTTTTATAATCCAATCCAATCCAATCAACCGTATCCGCCGCACGCTGTAAATTTTCGGGATAAAATCCGTTTGTATGCAGTCCGATTTTGAACCCCAGTTCACGTACGCGCCGCATATAATCAATTGCGGCATCACCCTGCATTAACGCCTCGCCCCCGGAAAAGACGACCGCCTCTAACTTTCCAACGCGGTCGCGCAACCAATCCAGAACTTTGCCCGGGTCATATTCACCATCGCCAACATTCAACAAATGGGGATTGGAACAATACACGCACCGCAACGGACACCCGCGCAGGAACAGCACCGCCGCCAATTTCCCTGGATAATCAATTGTTGTGAACGGGACCAATCCCCCAATTTGAACGTCTGGCATTTTATTATGCAGCCTTTTTCAACAATTCGCTGTGACGCAACCCAGTGGTCAGGCTGTTCGCCTCTGTGAATGTTTTTCTTTCACAGAATTCAGAATACTTGCCAATGTTAAAACCAGACACTGGTCTGATAAATCCCATAGAACGCGAGAATACTTCACATGGTGTTCTTGTTGCTGCCTGCATAATTATTTCCTCCCTTTCGTTTATTTTTTGTAATGCATGGTTATTTTATTGTTCGTCTGTGCCATTTTGATTTGCGGCAATTTCCGCATCACATTTCGGACAGAATTCGTGACGTCCCGGCAAATATCCGTGTTTCGGACATATTGAAAACGTCGGGGTCAGCGTCATATACGGAATCTTGTAGTTTTCAAAGATTGTACGTACAATTTTCTGGGCGGCCTCGCCACTGGACACAGGTTCCCCCATGTACAGGTGCAACATTGTGCCACCGGTATATTTACGCTGCAGTTCTTCTTGGTGTTCCAGGGCGACAAACGGATCGTCCGTGAAATTCACCGGCAATTGGGTTGAATTTGTATAATATGGCGCATCGTGCGTTCCTGCCGTGATGATGTCTGGGAAATTCTTGACATCGGTCTTGGCAAAACGGTACGAGCAACCCTCGGCTGGTGTCGCCTCCAGATTATACAGGTTGCCGGTCTGTTCCTGGAAATTAGCCAGATTTTCACGAATAAAGTCCATCACATCCAGAACCAACTTCTTGCCCATTGGGGTCGCGATATTTTCACGGTCCCCTGTAAAATTACGTACCATTTCATTTGCGCCATTCACACCAATGGTTGAAAAATGGTGGTTCCAATTCCCCAGGTAACGACGCGTAAATGGGTACAGGCCACGTTCCATGTTCTTGGAAATAATCTTACGCTTAATTTCCAGCGAATCGCGTCCCAAATCCAGCAACCGTTTCAGTTCACGGAACAAACCATCGCGGTCACCCTTGTGCATATACCCCAAACGCGCCAGGTTAATCGTAACCACGCCGATTGACCCTGTTTTTTCCGCGCTGCCGAACAGACCACCACCACGCTTTAACAATTCACGTACATCCAGACGCAGACGGCAACACATAGAACGCACATCCGTCGGATTCAGGTCAGAGTTTAAGAAATTCTGGAAATTCGGAATACCATACTTTGCCGCCAAATCAAACAATGGCTTTACATTCGGGTGTTCCCATGGGAAATCATCCGTGATGTTGTATGTCGGGATTGGGAATGTAAATGGACGTCCCTGGGCATCGCCTTCGGTCATAACCTCCAAAAACGCCTTGTTAATTGTGTCCATTTCTGCCTGCAGGTCACCATACGTAAAATCAACCTGCTTTTTACCAATAAATGGATGCTGGTCACGCAAATCCTTTGGACATGTCCAGTCAAATGTAAAATTGATAAACGGCGTCTGGGTTCCCCAACGGCATGGCACCGCACAGTTAAATATCAATGTCTGCATTGCGTTTTTAACATCCGCATACGACAGGTTATCAATTCTGACATATGGTGCCAAATACGTATCCACAGACGAGAACGCCTGGGCCCCCGCAAATTCATTCTGTAACGTACCCAAGAAATTCACCATGTGCGAAATCGCGGTCGCCATATGTTTGGCCGGTTCGCACTGCAGATATCCTGGGACACCATTGAATCCTTCGTACAGCAATTCGCGCAATGACCATCCGGCACAATAGCCCGTCAGCCACCCCAGATCATGAATATGAATTGCGGCGTTCTTGTGTGCCTCTGCGATTTCACGCGGATACAGATTCAACCAATATTCCGCGGTCACACGTTCACTGGTGCGCAAAATCAGGCCACCAATTGAATATCCGATGTTTGCATTTTCCTTGATACGCCAATTTGACCCACCGACATAGCCTTCTATGACCTCTACTGCATCAACGTACGAATCGCGAATTTCACTGCGTTTCTGGCGATAAATAATATATGATTCGGCGGTCTTGTATGCATGGGCATCCATCAGCATTTGAATAACAACATCTTGGATTTGTTCAACCGATGGAACCTTGTCCGCATATTCCGCATCCAGTTTATTCAGCACATTTTGTGTAACAACTGCAATCTGGGAATCCTGGATTTCATGTGTAACTGCAACCGCCTTGGCAATCGCATCATAAATCTTTTTCGCATCAAACGGAACTGTTTCACCGCCGCGTTTTTGAACCGCCACCAGTTTTGTGGTCAGTGTTGGGATAACCTGTATTTTCGTTTCGTTCAATGTTTCAGACATTCATGACCCCTATTCTTTATAAAATACAACATATAGTGGTTATTTTTCTTGTTTAGTACCAATATATAGTTTTATAGGTTTTCCATCAACATTGAAAAGCATATTTTTTTTTATTTTTTACTTTACTTTTTTTTATGGCGGTTTTCTGGGGGATTGCGGGCGATATGAATCGGTCTATCCGCATACTAAATATTTTTTTGTGCAAAGATTTTTTTCATATTTGTATAAAAACGATTCGTTTTTAGGCAAAAAAACACAAAATATTGACACGAATCACGACAAAACATCTATATGTTGACAAAAAAACACCCCGTACAGGGTGTTTTTATCTGTTCAGAATATTTATTATTTGCATTCTGCAATCAATTGATTGATTTGCGCCGCCAGAACCAAATCAGACTGTTTCAATTTTTCAATTTGGGCAATCGCATACACAACCGTGGCATGATCACGATCACCAACATATTTACCAATTTCTGCCAATGACAAATTCGTTGCAGATTTCAAAACCGCCATCATTGTCTGGCGCGCCATAACCAGGCTGCGCGCACGACCACGACCACAAATTGCATCGTACGACACACACAATTTTTCACACATATTGCGAACCATGGCCAGTGGTGTCTTGGCACGCTGCAGTGTGTCCGCCAACAGACGTGATGCAACATCCATATCAACCGCCGTACCCATCAATTCTGAATATGTTTTGATTTTTGTTGCAATGCCCGCAACCAAATGTCCATCAGATGCTGTACGTGCCGCCAATTCACCCGCGACATCTGATGCGACGCCCGCACGCATCAACATAACACGACGCACATTTGCATTTGGTGCCGCAACATCTGCAACCAGACCAGACGCCAACAACGACTGGGCACGACGATCAAATCCGGTCAGGTTATTTGGTGCCGCATTCGCCGTCAGCACAATGTTTTTGCCCGCCGCACGCAAATCAACAATCAGTTGCATAAATTCTTCGCATGTTGCGCGTTTGCCGGCCAACATCTGGACATCATCCATAATAAATGTATCACAGTTGCGGCAATAATCTTTGAATGCAAATACCGTGCGGTCATGCAATGCGCGTGTGAATTCGGAAACAAATGTTCCGCCCGTCATGACGATTGTGCGACCAGATGCGGCACCATCAATACAATGCACCAACAATGATTTACCACAACCCGCCGGTCCATAAATAAATAACGGCGAGAAAGATGCCCCACCCGCCGCCAGTTTCTTGCATGCAGACAATACGAATGCGTTTTCATCTGATGCAACAAATTCGTTAAAGTTTGCAACAGTGTTTTCTGTGGCCACCGGTGCAAAGGATTGCACCGCATTGTCATTCGCCACAGGTGCCGCAACCGTTGTCGCGCCACGCACCGCGATACGCACCACCAAACCAAATGTCGCCGCCACAGATGACAAAACCGCACCGTGCACACCAGAAATAAAATCAGCAGAAAACTGATTCTGGGCGGTCAGTACCAATGTGTCATTTTCAATTTCAAACTGTAATGGGGAAATCCAGGACACGAACGCAGCAGAATCCATTTTTGCGGCAATGGCCCCCTTGATTGTTTCCAAGTCAGTCATTTTTTTTGTCGCCGCTGCCTGCATGCCGTTTCTCCTTTCCTTTCAGAGTTTCCTGCCAGCGCAAGAGTATAAAAATCACCTGCACATAAACGCTAAATTTTACTGCCTTATAAAATTTAGTGTTTATGTTAGCCCTACTTTAAACTCTCTCGCTTTTGTGACTGAGATTTTTGTTCTCAATCGTTTTGGATACGTCAGTTAAGTTATAAGATAAAATTTGATTTTCAACAAAATGTTAAACAATTTTTGAACATTTATTTTTTGACAACGATTCGTTTTTTTGCCAGTTTTCCGCCCGTTGTATATACATTGTATAGACAAGAAAATATTCACATACGAATATATCCACCGTCTACTTTTTGCACCAAACCCTGTAATTCCAGCACTACCAAATCTCGCTTTATTTCCGAAATACTTTTTTGGACAATTTCTGCCAATACAGATTCGGACACTGGAATCGCCCCCAATTTATCCAACAAGGAATTTTCACCCGTTTCTTTTTTTGATTTTTTTTGCAACGATTGGGAATTATTTTCCAGTTCTGGGAAATCATTCACCCCGGTGCACAATTCTGCGATGCCTGATTTTATTAATGAATTTGGACCTGCCCCCCGGGAATCTGCGGGATGCGATGGGATTGCATATATTTTACGACCAATTTCATTTGCGAATCGGGCGGTGCGCATACTGCCAGAATTCATATCCGCTTCGCCCAGAATTAATTTCTCGCTGATTCCTGCAACCCAGCGATTACGCTGCACAAAATTTGTTGCAACCGGCACAAAACCGACCGGCATTTCACTGATAATCACGCCACGCGCAACAATTTCCCAATACAACGATTCGTTTTCCAGTGGCCATATATAATCCACCCCACCCGCCAGAACCGCAATTGTCTGGGTATTGCCATCGGCGCGCAGTGCCCCGCGATGCGCCGCCGTATCCGTGCCAATCGCCATTCCTGACACGACCGCGCGCCCCGCCATTGCAAACTTTGTCGCCAAATCTGCGATAAAATTCATACCTGTGGCGGTTGCGTGGCGCGTTCCCACCATTCCGATTGCCGGGCGACGTAATGTTTCCAGATTTCCACGTGCCGTAATGACGGGTGGCCGATTACGCACATCGCGCAACATCGCCGGATACAATTCATCGTCATCACATATATAATGTATATTTAATTCATCCGCACGCGCCATTTCACGCCGAACACTATCAACATGTGATTGTGACGCATTCAACATTGCGGCGGCCGCCGCAACATCACCATCGGTGCGTCGTAACAATTCACGATACCGTACGGGACCGATGCCCGGGTTGCGCAATATTAATAACTTATTAAATAATTCGTTCATATCTGCACTATAAGAAATATATCACATATATTAAAAGTAAAAAATGCCCCGCGCAGGGGGCATTTAATTATACTTTATGCCGGAACATGTTATTTCATCACTTCCAACAGGCTGGCATAATCATACTCTGTGCATGCCGACGGCTTTTCCGTACCGGCCGGCCACAGACTCTCATCATTACACAACTTTTTTATTTCTTTTAACTTGTCCTGGAATTCCGCATATGTTTTCGGATTTTGTTCTTGCAATACGGCCAGCTGACTCTTTAATAATTTTGTTTTATCATTTGCAAAGGTCTTTTGTCCCTGGACATCGCCACCAATCAGTTTATTACCAAACAATTCCATTATACCGACGCCAACGCCCGCGCCACCAACAGAACCGCCAACCGTTGCCCATGTGCGCGCGGTCTTCTTGGCATCCAGAATACGCTGTTCCAGTTTATCCGCATCGGCCCATTCACCACAGGTTATTGTCTGGCCCCATTCAAAATATTTTGTTGGGACATCCGAAACATTTATACGTGAATCATTGGATTTAACACCAACCAAAACAAAACACGTGTTGTTTTCCGGATTTTCAACATCTTCAACCATGGCGGCATAATTGTTCAGGTTGCTGTACCGTGATGCCCAAACAAACGTGTTACCAATACCAACATTATTATTTATGCACGCGTTCTTTTCCTTTTCACGATCATCAACCGATGGTTTGTTGTTATCCGTATCATTGCCGGCATTATTACCATTATCATTTGAATTATCCGATTGCCCCAGGTCAACACGTGCGGTCGCCATTGATGATACCGCCGAAATCTGGCCGGTGGATAACGTTGCACGACGTGGCGCACTGGTCACCATCTGGGTCTGCATAGAACGACGCGCCTGGGTTGCCGGTGTGGCGGCAATCGCCGGTAACGCAATCAAACCGCACAAAAATACGGATAAAAATTTATTCATTTCTGAATTCCTCTCTCTATGAACTATCGCGCATATTATACCACAAAACGGACCAAAAATAAAGGATAAATAAAAAATCAGGCCGCTGATAAATGTGCGGCCCGGTTAATTTATTTTTTCCATTTCCACGTTATCTTTGATTCGGTTCCATGAATCAGACGACTAATGTTTTCACGATGCCGCCACATACACAAAATTCCCATCGCCAGAAATGCAAAACCAATCCATGTTCCCATACAAAATCCCAACACAGGCATCAGGCTGAATACGACAACCGCCCCCAGCGATGAATACCCGAACGATAATGCGACAATCAACCATTCAATGCCGCATATAACAAACGCCAACGGACTGACCGCCAGGATGACCCCAAACAACGATGAAATCCCCTTGCCCCCATGAAAGCGCAACCATACGGGATAGCAGTGACCCACAATCGCCACAAACCCGCACCATGCACCAAACGCATCACCTGCGACCGCGCGTCCAATTAAAACCGCGGCAATCGCCTTGGCCATATCCAGCAACCATACCGCACCCGCCATACGCAGACCGCCAACGCGCATCACATTGGTTGCGCCGATGTTACCACTGCCAACCTGGCGCAGGTCACCCCGCCCCATCATACGTGTAAAGATTAAACCCATTGGGATTGAACCCAATAAATACGAAATAATAATTGTGAATACATATACCATTTATTTTTCCTTGATTTTATGTTTGTTTTTTATAGAATATCAGGAAACTTGACTAAATAAAAGGAAAATAAAGTGGCAAATCATAAGTCATCTGAAAAAAGAATTTTGGTCACGGCAAAGAAAAACACCGTGAACACCGCACGCCGCAGTGCTGTTAAGACAGCGACAAAGAAGGCGTTGGTTGCAATTGAATCTGGGGACAAGGTTGCGGCGACCGCTGCTGCCCGTGCCGCAGAAAGCAAGATTATGAAATCCGCCGGCAAGGTTATGCCAAAACAGCGTGCCGCCCGCAAGATTTCACGTCTGGCGAAAAAAGTTTCCAAAATGGCATAATCCCGTTTGGTGATATCTATTGGCGCACATTTTTGTGCGCCTTTTGCTGTATAAAAAACACCCAATGGGCGTTTTTTTTTAATGGGTATTAGCGGGAACAGATTACCCAATTTATAGCCTAAAAATAAAACCGGCAAATGCCGGTTTTGTTTTTTAATTCAGTGGTGCGCCCCAATGCTGTTGGATACTGCGTTCTGCATCCATTGGGCTGACCAATACCTGGGGCGTCAGGATAACAACCAATGTATCACGCGTTGCCGATGTTTCACGCGATCCCGACAGCGCCATAAAGTCTGGATCACCCAAGCCATAGCGCGTATCATTATTGGTCTGTTTTTCAAACCCAGATACAACCAACATCTGGCCAGATTCCATAATAACTTCCTGCATGAAACTGCGTTCTTCAACCTCTGGCAACTGTAATGTAACCTCGCCAATTGTCTGGGTTGACATTTTCAGCAATTCACGCACAGACATACGGAACAGCAACAAAATCTTGCCATTTTCCAAAACATTCGGCAACAGCTGCATAGAGAAACCTGTTTCCAAATCGTCCTGGTCAACCGTGCTGGATTCAACCGTTGTGAAATTACGTGATTCAAAACGTTTGATATATCCAGTGGTCTTGGTGTTATTAACAGGTGCAACACGGTTGCTGCGTGTGGTCACCCCAACGTTTGTAACCAATGATACCTTGCCCTGCTTTGCCAACGCCTCTATCAATGCGGCACTGCCTGCGGCGCGGGCCAACGAACCATTCTTTATCTGGTCTGGGGTATATGCACCGGCAACCGTTGACGAACCTTCTGTATGTGTGGCACCGGTCAATGCCGACACAGAATTTGACAGAACTGCGATGTTCATAGAACTGGCCTCGGTCGTGGCCAAATTATTCTTTGGATTCGCAACAATGTTCAAACCCGACGCACTGTTAATCGCCGCTGCCAGATTCAATCCAAACGCCGAATCATTTGATATAGATACCTGCAAAACCTTGACATCAATTGTCACCAACTGGGACAGACGTTTGTTCTGGCGCGTAATATAATCACCAACACGTGCCAAAACCGATGGTGGCGCCGTCACAGTAATTGTGCCCAAGCTGCGTGATACAGTGAAATCAGAATTATCTGATTTGCCGATAATCCCTGAAATCGCCTTTTCAATTTCATCCCATTCTTTTAATGTGGATTCCAATGCGACCTGGTTTCCATCATCTGTCTGAACCGCGGTCTGGTATGAAACATCGGTTCCCAACGCATATAATGTAAATGTACGTGTTTCTGTTTCGTAAAACACAATGGATGTTTTGTCATAGTACCACAACAAATCCAAATCCGTTGCGACCTGGGACAACAGGCCAGACAATTTACCAGTATACGCGACATTAATCGTCTTTTTCAATTTCTCAGAATTAACCTGGCTGTCAATCTTGACCGGGATGCCGGTAATAGAATGAATATCGTTTGCCAATACCTGTAACGTAACCGGTTCATTTAATAAAATTGTAACCCCAGTATCCGTTTCAAATTCAGATGGCAAGTTATTACGATGTTCCAACACGGTTGACTTGTTCCCCAACCAAACCCCTTCTGACATAGAAACGGTATCGCCACTGGCAACCTTGGCGCGTGGATTTTTCGCCATTTCAAACGCATCATATGCATTAATAAAATCCTGGTCCACCGACGCGGCCACCTTGGCAGATTCGCGCACCGTACATCCCGCCAGTGCAACCGTCGCCGCGGCCAACATTAACATTCTTATTGTCTTTGTCATATTGTTCTTCTCCCGATGTTCCCAGGTTTATTCTGCCCCGTGCTATATTATTCTTCTGATGTTGTAATCACCAATACGCGGTTACCCTTGTAAAACTTTGCATATGGAACGGGGGTTGCGCGTCCGAAATTACGCACCAACGCAGACGAAACGTCAACAAAGCGTCCCTTGAATACCGCGCTGGCCTCTATTGGATATTCACGTGATGTTCCCCATACCAGGTCCCAACCTTCCTTGTCGCACCAATTCTGTAAAACCTCGCGCAATGTTTGACCACTGGCAACAACCCACGAACGGACCTGGTCCGTTAATTTTTGTGCAGGTTCTGCGTCCGCCGATGCATTAACAGACATTTCCGTGTCATCTGTGGCCGCGGTATCTGTTGCGATTGTGTTCATACCGGTCTTGGCTGCGAATGCCGCATACGCATCAGAATATTTATTGCAATTCTTGCGCCCACTGCGCGACACTGCCAGAACAGAACCACCATCATCTTCTAGCATTTCACGGTGTAACAATGGCATTTCAGAACCATTGGCGCATTCATCATCAAAGCCGACCGGAATCTGGGTCCCGTGCAACATGTTTGCACCACCAGACCAATCACCATAACCGCCATTTGCACCCAAATTAAAATTATTTTCAACAACCAAATCTGTTCCGATTTTGGACACGATGCGAATACTGTCCGTGTCCGCCGTTTTGGCACATGCACCATCTTCGCATGCAATCTCTACATCCGCATCAGAACCTGCAATCGGCCACACCGGAACCACCGTTTGCGTTGTATCCAACACATCCGTTGTCTGGACATCCTGGTCATCATAAACCGTTGCATCCTGGGTATAGAAAACCTCACTCGTTACCACCTGGGGCAACGATTCCGCGGCAAAGCAATAGCCCGCCGCCGTTGCAAACATTGCGACAATGAATATCTTGCGGAACATAAAAACTTCCTTTCCTTGTTATTTATTGTCTTATTATAACAATTTGACCGAATCTGTGCAAGACCAAATCGCACACATGTAATTTAACTTTTGCCAAAGATAAAATCGCACGAATCGGTAAAAGATGTTATACTGGATGCAACACAAAAACAATTCAGGGGTAAAATATGTACAGCACATTGATTTTAATCGGTATTTCCATCGTAATGGTTGCCACACTGGGGATGGCGGGCGCAATGTTTTTTATTAATCGCCGCATGCGCGATATGGCAAAAACATTGACATACCAATACAACCTGATTGTAAAAATCCAGTCCGTACTGAAAAACAAATCTGCAACAAACGCCGTCGTTGAAAATGCAGAGGTTGTATACCAAGACCTGTTGCAAAATCTGATTCCAATTATGGCGGCAATTGATGTTATGCCCCGCCAGACGTCAGAGCACCCGTTGTGGCGCGCCCTGGGCGGGATTATGGATGAATATGCCAAGAACCCATTTGTGTTGGAAAAATTACGTCGCTGTATCAAATTAAATCCGGATGTTTCACGCAATACGGATAATTACATGAACCGCGCCGACGCATTGTTACAGCACCTGACGGCGACCGATCCTGATGGAATTTTAACTGCAACATTTACCGACGGTTTGCTGGGACAATCACTGACATTCTTTGCCCAGGCGCGTGCCCTGGCGGCCCAGAGTAATGATTAAATGCCAAAACTGACAGAAAATCTTGTACGCGATATATCCGCACGCCGTGGCGAGCCAGCGTGGCTGACCGATTGGCGCGTGGCGGCGTTTCATGCATGGACAAAAATGCAAGAACCACATTGGTCCGAATTTGAATACGCACCAATTGATTATGACGCACTGAATTATTACAACGTTGCGCGCCCGATTGATAATTCTGATTTAAAGGCAACATATGATAAAATGGGACTGCCGGAATCAGAACAACGCGCATTACTGGGAATGGCAACCGATACCGTCATTGACAGTCGTTCTGTGCATACGTCATATTCTGATGAATTGCGCAAACGTGGGATAATATTTTTGCCATTTTCAGACGCGGTTGTTCAATACCCAGAATTGGTAAAAAAATACCTGGGATCTGTGGTGCCGGCAACCGATAATTTCTTTGCCGCATTGAATGCCGCAGTATTTTCAGATGGTACATTCGTTTATATCCCGCCACATGTTAAATGCCCAATTGACCTGGCCAGTTATTTCAGAATAGAAACGGCGAAAATCGGTCAATTTGAACGCACACTGATTATCGCGGACCATGGCGCAGAATTATCGTATATGGAAGGATGCAGTGCCCCCCGTCGCCCCAATCACCAATTGCACAGTGGCGTTGTTGAAATTGTTGCACTGGACGGCGCACATGTAAAATATGCCACGGTTCAGAATTGGTACGCAGGCGACATACGTGATGGCAAAAACGTTGGCGGGATTTTAAATTTTGTTACCAAACGTGGTCGCGCCGAAACAAACGCAACCATTGACTGGACCCAGGTGGAAATCGGTTCTGCGATGACATGGAAATACCCGTCAACCATACTGGCGGGCGATGGCGCACACAGTGATTTTTATTCGCTGACCATCACGCGTGGGGCGCAAATGGCCGACACCGGAACAAAAATGATTCATATTGGAAATAACACTGTTTCCAACATTGTTTCATACGGGGTCGCAACCGAACAATCCAACCAAACATTTCGCAGCCTGGTATCGTTTTCTGGTCACGGCGGAAAAAATGCGTCAAAGTGCGACACACGCATAATTGGCGATCACGCCATTGCAAACACATTACCAACAATCATTCACACAAACGCCGATAATATCCAGAGTCACGAGGCCACGACCGGTGCCATTGACGCAAACCAATTATTGTTCTTGACCCAATCGGGAATCGCCGAAGACCAGGCAACCGCACTGATTATTGGCGCATCGGCCACACCAATATTATCACGTCTGCCGATGGAATTCTTGGTTGAATCAAAACAGCTGATTCAAATGGCATTGGCAAAATCACAGGAATAAAACATGCTGGAAATAAAAAAATTATCTGTATCACTGGACGGCAAAGAATTATTGCACAACATTAATATGACGGTTGCGCGCGGGGCACGTCAATTGCTGGCGGGTCATAATGGTTCTGGGAAATCAACCCTGGCCCAGGTTATTGCCGGCAACCCGATGTACCATGTGGATGCGGGCGAAATTATTTTTGATGGGCGCGATATAACAAACGAAAACCCAACCACACGCGCATTGTTGGGCATATTCCTGGGGGCACAAAATGTCCCAGAAATTCCCGGTCTGACCGTGTTGTCATTTCTGAAACATTCCGCCGCCGCACACACGCATTTCAAAACGGGTCGCGATTTATCAATGGGTGAATTTTTGCAGAAATTGGAACACGTGCGCACAGAATTGAACATACCAAAAGAATGGCTGAACCGCAGTGTGAACGTCGGTTTTTCTGGCGGTGAACGTAAACGATTGATGCTGTTGCGATTACTGATGACTGAACCCGCATTTGCAATATTGGACGAACCTGATTCCGGGGCCGACGCCGATACACAACGGCAGATTTCTGATACAATTCACAATATGCCAAACACAACATTCTTGTTTATCAGCCACCAAACGAATTTTACAGATATGGTTGGCCCAAGCGCGATAACAACTTTGTCAAACGGTGAAATTGTGGTAAAATAGAAATCAAATAACGAAAGGATTACATATGTCAGAAAACAAATCACAATGTCTGTTGTCTTGGATTTTATGGCAACCATTAAAATTTGCGTTGATACTGCTGTGCCTGGGATTCGCGGTTATGATACCATATGAAATTTGTATTCTGACATTGGGGCCTGTGGCGGCACAGTGGACATTGGGTGTGTTGTCTGTGGCGGCAATTGCGTATTCGTTGTATTTTCTGTTTCGCCGTCTGCCATGTGCAAATTTGGACCAACACAGTTTTATCGCCCTGGAAAATGCCCAGGCTTTTGTCCTGGCCATGGCGGTATTTGTGGCGGCATTTGCCGGGATGCAGGCCCAACGTTTTCTGTTTACATTGGCCATGATGGGAACCGCGGGTAACGTAATATTTGTCGCACTGGCGGCGGTACTGTTTGTATTTTATATGTATTTAATTGGATTAAGTTTGGCAAATGTGTATGCAAAATTCCGGCGTGCACGCGCAATGAATATCCCAACATGGAAAATTATTTGCAGTATTCCGTTCGGTTTTAACCTGGTATGGATTCCTGGATATATAATGCCAGACGCCAAACGTACAACACCGGTAATTCCAATACATGCCGAATGGTACGAAAACCTGACACGTTGGATTGCATCACGTGTGTCATACACCGTATTGGCATTTGTTATAATAACATTGTTTTCTGGATTTATGTTCGGCACCCAGACGATGCTGATGTCTGGAATTGCGCTGTTGGTGTTTATCATGTGGGCATACCTGGCCGGGATGACCAAATTCCGCAACAACATTGGTGGTCTGTATTCAACATTTGCGGTGTTGATTAATATCGTACTTATTGTGACACTGGGGTGGATGATTGCACGCGCACCAATTTCTGTCCCAGAAAATATGCAGATAAACATATCAGATACCATGATAACCCAGAACAACTAAAAAAACGCGCTATGTGCACTATTTACTGGCATACAGAACATAGAAGGACAATATGAACGGATTAGTTTTATTTATTGGCGGAATGTTTTTACTGTGGCTGGGACGGTCAATTCTAATCCCGCTGTTGGTGGCAACATTCTTGTGGTACCTGATAAATGCAATTGCAACATATTGCCGTATGATTTTGCCATTGCATTCCAGTATTCAACGCGTTGGCAATCATTTTATTGCACGTGTATTTGATTGGGTTGCAAATATAATATCTGTGGCGGCATTGGCGGGATTATTGTATCTGTTCGCAACCCAGGTACGACCGATGTTTTCGGAATTACTGGTTGCCCTGCCCGCGATTCAACATAAACTGGTTGATTTTGGTATCGTGCTGTCCGATGCAATCGGGGTACGTTTTGACGCATCACTGTTACCGAATGTAACAAGAATTGCCAGCAGTGTCGGTGCATCCCTGGCGGGGATTGCAACATCTGTTGGTATGATATTTATTTACCTGCTGTTTATGTTCATTGAACAAACAACATTTGATAAAAAGTTTTCTGCCCTGTTTCCAAACAAGGCGCAGTTTAAAAAGATGCGTTATATAATCGGCAGCATTGATACAAACATGAAAAAATATTTATTCATGAAGACATTAATATCTGCCGTGACCGGATTGTTATCCTATGTATGGTTACACGCGCTGGGGTTGGAATTTGCCGGTGTGTGGGCGTTTATCGTATTTATTGCAAATTATGTTCCAACAATTGGTGCAATCATCGCATGTGGATTGCCAATATTATACAGCCTGGCAACCAGCCCGACACTGCATATGCCGATATTGGTGGCGGCGGGACTGATTGGTCTGCAGATATTATTGGGTAATATAATTGAACCGAAACTGACCGGAAAAACGCTGAACATGTCCACGTTGGCAATATTAATCAACCTGGTATTCTGGGGCATGATTTGGGGTGTTGCTGGAATGTTTTTCAGTGTGCCATTATTGGTTGCAACGTTTATCATCACCGCACAATTTGATTCAACACGTTGGATTGCGGTTCTGTTATCTGCGGATGGTAAAATCCCGGATAAACGTGATGAATAAATAAAATAAAAAAAACGCGCTGGATACATGAAATCTGGCGTTTTTTTATGCACGCCGAATTAATGCAATTGCATTTTCCAATATCACACGCGCCGATTCAGAATCCAATTTTTGCTTAATATCATCGCGACGTATGCGCCCCATATCGTCCTGGGCCGATATACTGGAATAACTTTCATCAATCGTGCAAATTGGCAAATCAGTCTGGTTTGCCAATGCATTTATAAAATTGCGCACACGCGCAGTCGTATCTGATTCTGTGCCATCTGCATACAGGGGCAATCCAACAACAATTCCCACCGCATTTTCGGCGCGCGCCAATTCGACAACCACGCGTGGCAAATCCGCCCCGGCACGTGACGCAACAATCACCGGACGCGTGAACACAAATTCGCGTGACGCATCCGCCACCGCAACGCCTGTGCGTGTCGCGCCCCAATCAATTCCAACAATGCGCCCAGTGCGCGGAAAAGCCTTGAAATCTGGCAGAATCATTGTATAATTCCCTTTAGTTAAATAATAGGATTTGAAATGGCGTTTAGCAAGCAACAATTACAGAAATTTGCCAATCTGATAAGAATTGAAATTTCTGATGAAAAACTGGAACAAATGAATATTGATTCGGTGATTGATTGGCTGGATAAATTACAGAAAATTGATACCCGCGGTGTGGAACCAATGTTAAACCCGGCCCAGCATAAATTACCCATGCGCGACGATGTTGTGACTGATGGTAACATCCGCGACGCGGTCATGGCAAATGACCCAGACCGGGCGGGCGTATCACGTGGTTATTTCGCAGTACCAAAAGTTATGGATGGTGAATAAAATGATTGATTTAACGATTACCCAGGCATTACAAAAATTAAAATCACGCGCCATCAGTGCGACCGAATTAACCCGCGCATATCTGGACCGAATCGCGAAATTTGGTGCACGCCTGAATTGCTATATCACCGAAACGCCCGAACGCGCATTGGCGGATGCGGCGGCGGCCGATGCACGCTATGCCGATGGTACGGCGGGGGCATTAGATGGTATTCCAATCGGTATGAAGGATTTATTTGCGACACGTGGTATTCGCACAACCGCGGCGTCACGCATGCTGGAAAATTTTGTCCCAGAATACGAATCCACCGTATCCCAGAAATTTATTGATGCGGGTTCTGTGATGTTGGGCAAAACCAACCTGGATGAATTTGCGATGGGAACGTTCAGCAAGACCAGTTTCTTTGGTGCACCGGTCAATCCATGGCAAATTTCACGTAACCTGACCGCGGGCGGTTCGTCGGGCGGTTCAACCAGTGCGGTTGCTGGTGGGCTGGCCATGGGCGCAACCGGTACAGACACCGGTGGTTCTATTCGTTTTCCAGCATCAATTACGGGACTGGTCGGGATGAAACCAACATACGGTTTATGCAGCCGTTGGGGATGCGTCGCATTTGCATCCAGTCTGGACACCCCGGGCCCAATCGCCCGCACCGCCGATGACGCGGCATTAATGCTGGCCGTGATGGCGGGTCATGACCCCAAGGATTCCACCAGTGCTGAAAACGGGTTCGCTTTTTCTGGCGAATTGCAACCAATTATTGGCGATGGAAAAAAATTACGCGTCGGTGTTATCAAAGAATTTGCAGATGTGCAAATCTCGCCCGATATGAAACGTCTGTTTGATGCGCGTATTGCTGATTTAAAATCCGCAGGTGCCGAAATCATAGAAGTATCAATTCCGAATATCCTGGATGCATTGGCGGCATACTATATCATTGCCCCGGCCGAGGCATCATCAAACCTGGCGCGATATGACGGCATGCGTTATGGTCTGCGGGTTGAAGGTTCTGATTTGATTGATACATACAAGAAAACCCGTGCCGCCGGTTTCGGGACAGAGGTTCAGCGTCGTATGATTATCGGCACAGCCGTGTTGTCCAGTGAATCGTATGAAGTATACTTTATGCAGGCCGCACGCGTTCGCCGTATGATTGCGGACAGTTTCGCCGCCGCATTTAACCAGTGTGATTTAATCGTTTGTCCGGCGGGCGCCGGCACGGCGATGCCATTGGATTCTGATTTATCACCATTGGAATATTATGCACTGGATTTGTTCACGGTTGCAATGAACCTGGCGGGCGTTCCGGCATGCAGCACACCGGCCGGTCTGGCTGAAAATGGCCTGCCACTGGGGCTGCAGGTTGTTGGTCGCCGCTTTGACGATATGCGTGTATTGCAATTGGCAAAGCATATCCAAGAATTTGGTGGTGTTGACAATCGTCCAACCGTAATTATGGGGGAATAAAAAAAGCGCACAATACGCACGCCGAAATAAAAATGGTGGCTAGGAACGGAATCGAACCGCTGACACAGGGATTTTCAGTCCCTTGCTCTACCAACTGAGCTACCTAGCCAACGCGGGATACATAATAAGATACGAAAAGAAAAAAAGCAAGGAAAAAGAAAAAATGTTCACGATAAAAGGCAAAACAACAGATTGGGAACTGGTTATTGGACTGGAGACACACATAGAAGTGTTGTCTAATTCCAAATTATTCAGTGGCGCATCGGCAAATTATAATCCGACAATCGCCCCAAACACCCAGGTTTCAATGGTTGACGTTGCAATGCCTGGCATGTTGCCGGTATTGAACCAGTACTGTGTTGAACAGGCGATTAAATTCGGCCTGGGGATTAATGCTGAAATTTCCCGCCACAGTAAATTTGCCCGTAAACAGTATTTTTACCCTGACCTGCCCCAGGGTTACCAAATTTCACAACCCGCCGAAGAACCACCAGTCGTTGGACGCGGTTGGGTTGAAATCATGGGCGACGATGGAAATCCGAAAAAGATTTTCATTGAACGCGCGCACCTGGAACAAGACGCCGGTAAATTGAAACACGATGTTCATCCGACAAAATCATTTGCCGATTATAATCGTACAGGCGTTGCTTTGTTGGAAATCGTGACATTCCTGGATACGAAAAATCCAGAAAACAATTCATATATTTCATCCCCAGATGAAGCGGAACGCTATCTGCGTGAAATTCGTGAAATTGCACGCGCCCTGGGTGTGTCCAAGGCAAACATGGAAGAAGGTTCCATGCGTGCAGACGTGAATGTATCTGTCCGTCCGGTTGGCGATACAAAATTCCGCACCCGCACCGAAACCAAAAACATGGTGTCGTTTAAATTTATTAAATCCGCCATTGAATATGAGGCTCGTCGTCAAATAGAAATCTATGAAAACGGTGGCACGGTATCCCAGGATACAATGCGCTATAACCAGGGCGACGGCACAACATCCGTGATGCGCAGCAAAGAAGATGCACTGGATTATCGTTATTTCCCAGATCCTGATTTGTTGCCATTGGAAATCACAGACGACCAGATTGAACGCATCAGAAAAACAATGCCTGAATTACCGGCGGCAACACGTGCACGGTATATCAATGAATATGGTCTGGCCGAATATGATGCGGCGCGTTTGACCGAAACAACCGATATTTCCAAATGGTTTGACACCGCGGTTGCTGGCAACGCTGCACGTGCAAAACCGATTGCAAACTGGATGATTTCTGAACTGTTTGCACACCCTGAAAATTGGGATGTAAAAAACGCTGTGGATACAGCTGACAGCGGCATGCCGCGGATTATCACCCCAGAAAATTTGGCAGAATTGGTTGATATGATTGCCGCATCTGAAATCAATGGTAAACAGGCCAAAGATATCTTTATCAAAATGCTGGATGGCGAATCGGGAACACCACGCGAAATTGCTGACAAATTTGGGATGAAGCAAATCACCGATACATCCGCCATAGAGGCCGCCGTTGATGCCGTTATCGCCGCGTCCGCCCCCCAGGTTGAACAATACAAGGCCGGCAAGACTGGTTTGTTGGGATTCTTTGTTGGTGGCGTAATGCGTGCCACACATGGCAAGGCAAACCCGGCCGTGGTAAATGAAATCTTGCTGCGGAAATTATCATAACCACAACCAAAAGGATGAAAAATGAAGGTCATCACAATCGTTGAAAATGATGTTATCACCGGCGTTCGCTATGGCACTGTGGATGCAACATCCATAACATTAAAACGCGACGCGGCCCGCGCATATGAACGTGCACAACGCATCAAATCTGCCCAGGTACAGAAAGTGCGCCATGAACACACAAAAAAGAAATAACGTAATATGAAAAAATTTTTTATCCAGACATTCGGCTGTCAAATGAATGTTTATGATGGCCAGCGTATTGCGGCCATGTTAACCCATCATGGGCTGGCGCAAACGGACGATATAACTGATGCCGATATTATTATTTTAAATACATGTTCTGTCCGCGAAAAGGCGACCAACAAAGTATATTCCGCATTGGGGCGCATTCGCAAAGAAAAAAAGCCGGATGCCCTGTTCGGTATCGTCGGGTGCGTTGCGCGCGAAAGTGGCGCCGATGCGTTTCGGCGTATTCCCGACCTGAACTTTGTTCTGGGGCCCCAGAGTTATCATAAATTACCAGAAATATTAAATGACCCGGACACACGTCTGTTAAATATTGACCTGGGTGGCCTGGAAAAATTTGATGAATTACCGCAAATGACCACATCGCCCGTGGTTGCGTATATTCCAATTCAAGAAGGTTGCAATCATTGCTGTACGTACTGCATCGTGCCATACACACGTGGCCGCGAAATATCACGCCCATTTGATGACGTTATGCGCGATACCGTGCACGCCGCCAATACCGGTGCAATTGAAATATGCTTTCTGGGGCAGAATGTAAACGGATATAAATACACAGATGTGGCCGGCAAAGTTTGGCGCCTGTCTGATTTAATTCGCGAAACGGCAAAATTGGATAACGTAAAACGTATCCGCTTTACATCCAGTTATCCAACAGAAATGACCGATGACCTGATTGCGATGTTTGCCAGTGAACCAAAACTGTTGCCCTTTTTAAACATGCCTATACAAAGTGGGTCGTCCAATGTATTGACAAGAATGAACCGCCCGTATTCGCTAAATCTATATATAGATATTGTTGACAAATTGCGTGCGGCACGCCCGGATATTCAGATATCCAGTGATTTCATTGTTGGATTTCCCGGCGAAACCGATGACGATTTTGCACAAACAATGGACATCGCCGAACGGATAAAATACATAAACTCTTATTCATTTAAATATTCGCCACGTCCGCATACCGCCGCCGCGATTATGCGCGACCAGATTCCCGAACAGATAAAGGCTGCACGCCTGGCGAAACTGGATGGGTACCTGAACGAAATTCAACGCGCGTTTAATGAAAGTTGCATCGGCAAAACAATGATATGCCTGTGCGAAGGTGCGGACAAAACCGGCCACCACATGGTATATCGCACTCCATATATGCAGCAATGCATTGTGGACGCCCCAGACGGTGATGCGCCAATATTGGCCAATATAAAAATCACCGCCGCAAACAAGGCATCACTGCGCGGGGAAATTGTAAACTAAAACTCAGAAACCACATCGCACGCCGATTGCGATTTTATACGACACGCCGTAATCATTATTGATTGCGGCAATTTCAAAATCACCACCGGCATTATCAGACACAGATGTCACAGACAACCGCAACGCCGCGGCAACATCCCCAGATGTATTAACACGAATACGCCCGCCCCAGTTATATGGTAATGCCGCACTGCCGCCATGTGTGCTGATATCCAAACCGATATTCGCATTTGTAAACGAATCGCTGTCACCGGATACGGTTGCATAATCTGTGGCAATACCAACAAATGGTGCAAACACCGAATTCATATGCAATCCAACATCCGCCGCACCATACAGGGATACGCCACGTGGCGCATCATCAATACCGTCATCTGACATAACAATATCAGAATCAAATCGCGCAAATGTCACACCCATTGCGCCACGCATAAACATTGTTTGATTGTCATAATTTATACGCAACCCACCACCAATATAATTTCCATCAAATTCATTTATGTCATCATTATGCTGTGTGTGCCCTGCCCGCATTATGACGCCCAGTTTCAGATTTTCCGTCACCGCATGTCCAATATACCCATGCGCCCCACCAATACGAAAATCATTATTTATAATGTATTCACCACGGGCGCCGATACCATCTGGCGCGGACATATTCAACATATCAAATTTATGAACCATACGAACAGATGTCATCAATTGCACCGGGTGCAACTGGGCCGACGCACGCATGATATTATTCAATTCATCCATATCTGTCGCCCCATCCAACGCACGCAACATTTTGTTATTCGGGTTTGTTTGTCGCACCATGTTCAGGAAATCACCAACATTGTTATTTAAAATTTTCTGATAATCTGTTTCACGCACAAATTCAGCATACAAATTTCCACCATTTGTGTACGTGCGCAATGTCATCAATGGATTTTCAATATCAGTACTGATTGTGGCCGAACCATCACCATATAATCCGGTCAGCAACGGTTCACCACCAATCAAATCAGACGACACAATAAACGTAACATCACCACGCAATTCCAAATCTGACGCACCAATCTGATTTAATATCACAGATGTATTGTCCAAAACGACATGTCCCCGACCAGCCGCACTTAATATATCCGACAAAGACAAAATATCATCACTGCGAACCAGCACTGTATAATCAACATCTGCACCAATACCCACAACATCATCATGCGACAAAATCAGTTGTTGTAACGTTGCCCCAGCGCCCAATGTAAATCCAGAGTTAAATGTTCCGCGATTTAGGATGGTCAGCGTACAATTATCACATACACTGATATTTCCTGAAACAGAGCCATTATTTTTTATGAATATGCTGCCCCTGACGTCTATATCTGTACTTATCGTTTCGCCCGGCGCGATAATTTTATCAGATGAAACAACCAAGTGCCCAGTACCCGCAGTATCAAAACCGGCGTGCGCCACCACGGTTGTCATCATTAATACAATTGTGAAAATAAACCTGGATATTGTCATGGCACCCAGACTAGCACACAGGGAATATTTCACAAGAAAAATATCCTGTGAAAAATCACAGGATATTAATTTTGGGCATCAGATTAATTACATACCAATTGTGCCCCATGCGGCCTTGTAACCACCATCACGTTCCAGGTACAGCTTCGCATGGTTCAATTTTTCCGCGGTCAGACCACGAATAATGAACGATTCCTGCAGGCGTCCAGCCTTGTCAATGCGCAGCGTGGGCATTGTCATCGGCATCGCCGTGTTGCTGCAACACATACCACTGGCGCATGCGCTGCATGGATGGATACGCATTGTGTACGTAACACCCGGACGCAGGTCAATCAGATCAACCTCCATCTTCAGGCCGGCATCAACTTCTGTAAACTTTACATGGCCCATTTTGGATTCGCCACCGCGAACACTGCGGGTATACATTTTTGCCACGACCGCATTCACATCCGCATCTTCATACGTCTGATAGAACACCACCGCTTCGGCAGCTGGTTTCTGGACCGGATGATGTTTGGCCTTCTTAGGACCGCTGCACAATGTGCATCCGGACAACAATGCCGCCATCGCAACAACAGACGATGCGACAAATACTTTTTTTACTATGTTTTGCATATGGTTTCTCCCTTGGTTATACGCAAAACATTTTATCGTAATCCGTTGCATTTTGCGCCAGGTTTGAATCCCTAATAATCCCAGGAATTCATGCACATAGCGCGTTTTTACATCACACGTTTTATACGCAATAATACATGTACGGCAAATGGCATCGCAACCACGTTTTGCAATAAAAACGCCGCAATATAATTACGCGGAAACGCGATTAAATATTGCAATAAATTTATCGCATATCCCGTTTCAATAATCGGTGCAACAAATGTCATTGTCCCGGCCATGCATGCCGTCATAATAAATGGTATATATCGCACTAAACCGAATCGCATCGCCACACGGTGCACCAGCGGCACAACAATAAAAAAGTTCAACATAACCGCAAACGCATATATTGGCAAGAATCCGCGACAGAACGTTGACGCGCTTAACACACCGTGAATCCACAGATTCAATCCCATCATACCAATAACCATAATTAAACTGTTTGCCAGGCAAAATATAACCGATTCCGTTTTTGTTTCTGGTCTGACCATAATATCACCTCGTGTTTTCCCATAAAAAACAGTGCCAGCAACTGGACTTATGTGTTGCTGACACTGCGCGTTGTTATTGTTTCTGAAATTTTGCGTTCGGCATTATAAATACAAATTTATCTGCCGTCAAGTTCCTTTAACTGTGTAATTTCAAAAACGATTTTAACAAAACACGTGGTGAATATTGATGCTTGCTGACCGGGGTCAAATCTTTATCAACCCCCATCAGATAATATATCGCCCGCTGGGCGGCCCGCACGGAATATTCCATCGTGAATACCACATCATCAGGCTGTTCGGCAAACTGGCTGACGAATGCAAAGTTTTCATATCCGGCCGGATTAACATCTGGGCGGTCACCAATATTGCGCGGCTGGAACTGGGAATTAATGTACGGCATGATGCACGTACGGCATATTACACCACGCATGAACGCCGCCTGGCGATTTTTCGGAACATGTAAATGCCCCATCAGTTCTGTCATAATCTCACGCCCGGTGCATTTATACATCGGCTTTTTCACATAATCGCCATCGGCAAACATGTTCAGTGAATACCCCCAGAATATTTGTGTATTGGCCGGCTGGTTTTTAAAATGCGGTTGCCGTGCGACAACGATAGACAATCGCCATGCCGATTCGCGGAATGTCACCAACGCCCCGCCGCCTGGATGATTTGTTGTAAATTCCTGGATATAACGCAATACATCCGGGTTATCATTTACCGTTGTGGTAAATGACATCCACATACTTTCGTCCACGCGCCCACAGAACACATCCGCATCACCAAATTCTGGGCGTCCATGTGCAATATGCCGCCACAGCGCAAACGACGGTGCATCATCATCACGATTATATTTTGCAACCGAATCGGTTGCGCCTTCGCTGGAATTATCGGTCATGCACCCATTGGTGAACAACACAATGTCGGTTGGTTTAACAGATACAGAACGCGATTTATCCCGCGTCATGTACGTTATCCGATCGGCAATATTGCGCCCTGCATCATCGGTTGTAAAATGCACATCTGTGACCGTTGCGCCGAACATAATTTGGACACCACGTGACACCAACCATTTCTGGATTGGCCGCACAACCGAATCATATTGATTATATGCCGTACGCGCGACACCCGCCAACGTGTGTATACGTGGGAATTCATGCATAAAGCGCAACATATACCGACGCAATTCCGCCGCGCTGGACCATGGCTGAAACGCGAACGTTGTTTGCCACATCAGCCAGAAATTTGTTTTAAAGAAATGCTTGCCAAAAACTTCGTCTATGCGTTTTGCCCCCAATGATTTTTCATTCTCTATCAAAATCAGTTTTTCCATTTCAACCCGATCACGACGTGAAAATCCCATCTTGGTTACATCAACCTTGCCCCCGTCGGCATTGACCAGACGTGCCCGCGAATGCGTCTTAAATTCTTCATTAAAATTCAAAAATTCGCGTTCCATATCCATACCATCAAATTCTATGGACGGAACCGCCGAAATCATATCCTGGAAACATTCATATGTTGGAATGTTCAACATACGTCCACCACGAATCATAAAACCACGACGGGCGTCACCACTGCCATCCAGGCTGCCACCGGCGACGGGTAATGCCTCAAATATATGTATATTTTTACCCGGAACATGTGCATCACGAATCAGATATACCGCCGCCGCCAATGCACCGATACCCGCACCAATCATATAAACATTTACTTTTTCTGGATTACGCTTTATTGAACTTTTGCCCGAACGTGCCATTACAATCTCCCTTGGTTAAATTCATGTAAATGATACCAATTTCGCACAATCGTCCCAATAGGACACTATGCACAATAAATCCCGGATTTCATGCACATAGCACAAAAAAAACACCGCCCAAACAGGCGGCGTTTTATGACAGCAATTTTTGCACTAGAACATGATGCGAATACCAACATCACCACCAAAATTATGCAGGCCTGAATTGACGTCTGCGTATGTATAACGCGCCGCCAAATCAACCGCAAAGTGTTCCATTTCAAATGTCATACCCAATGTTCCCATTGCGGCGACACTGCCACGGTCTTGGTGATGATCTGGGGTTGCTGGGACTTTACGTGTAACTTCAGAGAATGCCGCACCGACACCCAAACCAAAGAATGGACGTACGACGTGATATCCACCAAATTCCCAGTATGTGTTAACTAACAATGTCTGCAATTTTGCATCAATGTCAACTTTTTCTGTTGTGCCGAATGTATCGTTATCTTTGACCTTGCTGAACAACGACCATTCAACTTCACTGCGGACGGTGTCGCAAATTTCCAAGCCCAATGCTGCGCGGCCCTGGAATTCCATATCGCCCATAGATTCTTTGTTATTGTTATAGCTGTAATTCAGATTGGTGTAACCCAAACCACCACGCAACGCGATGTATGGATCCAATCCAAACATTTGCCAATCACTGCCACCCTTTTGCGCGCCTGCAAATGCCGGGCACGCCATCAGCACAGCCAGTGTTGATATAACTATTTTTTTCATGTTTTCTCCTTTTTATATTTATGGTTGTTAAAACAGTTTCATGTCAACACTGTGATTCTAGCAGAGCCGCAATCAACTTTGCATAGGTATGGATTCCACAAGAAAAAACCCGCTATACAGCGGATTTCTTTATTTTTTCTGCAATACTATTTTTATAAAATTAAAATATTTTCCCGCACCTGCATTCATGGACAACCGGTCGTGCACCGCATATTCATTATCCTGGGCCAACCAATCCGCCCACACATTTTCGTTACTTTTCATCTCTGATATTTCCAGCAAACGCGCCCCATGTGATGCAGACACAATTGCACGCCAATACTTTATATCGCGCATGTATGCCAATTGTTCCGGCGTCCACGACAGCAGCATTTCTGGCGGATATTTTTCATCGGGGAAATCATGTTTTAATCCAGGAATTGCAACATAAATATACCCACCCGATTTTACATATGGCAACAGCTTTTCATCCAGGTATGCAGCATCACGCCCGAAATAGTTATATGAATCCACAGAAACCACCGCATCAAAAAAGTTCTGTTCAAACGGCAAATCTGTTGCATCTGCACGTACCGCCGTTATCTGGTCTGGGGACAATCCATGTGCGGAAAAAAATGCCTGATTTTCATCTGGCACACTCCATAAATCAGCCGCATATACATGAAAACCATATTCACGCGCAATAAACAGGCTGGTCACCCCCATACCACTGCCTAAATCACAGACACGGGAATGTGGTGCAATTAAATTTCCGTCCAGTAATTCTTCGGTTAATTTAATTGGGTTGGGCCCCATTATTTTTCCGACAATTTCTGGCGTATTATATTTTTCACTTTTGGTGTATTTCATTTTTTACTTCCTTTATAAATTCGTCTATCAGGTTATGAATGTGTGATGCAATTTTGGATTTATCTTTTGCATTGTCATACAAATCGTATCCCATACGCATAATTCCAAAAAATGCAATTGCGCGGGCGTCCATGCATGCATTGTCAAGCGCGACCCCAAATATTCCCGCGATATATTCAACGGGCCCCGCCCCAAAATATTGATGATACATACGACGCATGCGCAATGATTTATATTGTTCAATGGTTAACATATGACGAAATGCGACCGCCATTTTATCCCGGGTCCAGAAATCAAACATTGCATGCGCAAATTCACATACAGAATTCAACGATGCCGCCCCACCCATGGGCGCACTGGGCATTGCAAAACGCGCTGTAAATTCTGCATCACGCATTTCCATATATTTTATAACACAGTCAAACATATCCTGCTTGTTTTTAAAATGTTTATAAATGGAACTTTTTACCATCCCCAGTTTATCTGTAATCTGTTCCAACGATACGGAATCAAAACCATACGTTGCGAACATTTGCAGTGCCGTCAATAAAATATCATCACGTGAATTTTTCATAACACACCCTTTTAGTGAACACTTGTTCACTTTTTAACATAACAAAATCCCATTGTCAACAAGAAATCCCTATAAATTGTCGCAAACTTTCTCCGGGTTCTTCGTCCCCGCGCGACAAAAATAAAAAACCACCGTTGGGTGGTGTGTATTTCGCTCGGTGTGCTTTGCACACCTGTGCGCAAATTTGTACTTATTCAAACTGCGCTACGCTTGTTTTCATATACAAATTTTGGTGGACGCGCAGGGACTCGAACCCTGGACCCACTGATTAAGAGTCAGTTGCTCTACCAACTGAGCTACGCATCCAAAACTGTTAAACTGTGCTGATTATATATCTTTTTGTCGCCTTTGCAAGTATTTATTCACGAACGCAGGTATGACGACGGATTATACGCCTTGGTCCCCTTGCGAATTTCAAAGTGCAACTGGGGCTTGTCCACCTTGCCTGTGGCGCCAACCGTACCAATTTTCTGGCCGACCGAAACACGCGCCCCACGACGCACCGCCATCGTATCCATATGGGCATACACCGTCATCCAACCACCAGAATGCTGGATTATCACCAGGTTGCCCATACCCTTGACCTCGTTCCCGGCGTATGCAACCACACCATTTTCGGCGGCGCGCACCGCACTGCCCCGCGCGGCACTGATGTTTATACCATCGTTAAACAGTCCGCCCGATTTTGCGCCATAGTGCGACAAAATCTTTCCACGCACCGGCCACGAGAATTTGGATGATGACCGCGCTGCAATTGTTGGTAACTTTTTATTTGGGTCAGACGATATTTTCTGTTTTGCTTTTGTGACCGTGGCAACCTGCTTTGGCGATGTTTTTGTTGCCGATGGCGTCGTGGTAACCCTCGTGGCGGTTGTTGTTACGGCAACAGATGCAGCCTTGGTCGTTGTCGCCGCAACCGGTGTTACCTTTGGCGTGGTGGTGGCGACAGACGCGCGCACCGGCGCCGACGCCAGGTTTGGCACACGCAACCGCTGGCCAACAGACAGCGTAAATGGCGCCGAAATATTATTCATCACCGCCAGGTCATTTACCGGCACAGAATACCGACGTGACAACGAATACAGCGTATCACCCGGTGCGACCGTTATATCCTGTAATTGAACACGCGTTGTCGTTGCAACCGCTGGTGCGATGTCTGACCGTTTTTCTGTGACACTGTTCGCACGATGATATTCCGGCACCGTCAGGAAATCGTCAGATGGCGCATCGTCCGATGTCGCAACCGTTGTCTGTTCAGGCACCAATGTTTTATCTGTCCCGGGTGCGTCCGACTGGGCAATTGGCTCACCATACAACGCCGCTACGTTTTCATCCGCAACCGTTGGTGGCACGATATAGTCATTTACAGATGCATATGTCACATAATCACCCGCGGGTGCCGTCCCATACAATTGGGGCGATGCATACACACCATAGTCGGCTGCCGCAGAATTATAAATTTCTGGCTGTGAATTCGGATCGGCCAACAATGCCGGGTAACGCGTTGTAATAAATTCACCAACGGTATCGGGTAACGCTGTAATTTTCGGCTGCAAATCACATCCGACAATTATCGGCAAAACCCCACATAAAAATGCACAAATGATTTTTTTCACACGCAGATTATATCACAAATTGCGCAATAAATAAAAAGTAATCTTAATCAGATTCCGCATCGCGCATAAACCAGATACTGGATTCAAACAGTAACCACATCGGTATTGCCAACGCAATCTGGGACACAACATCAGGTGGTGTTAATATCGCCGCCGCAATTACAATCAGCACAATTGCATACCGGCGGGCGCGCACCACACGTGACCGCGATAATATTCCCAAACGGTTCAGCATAACCAACACCAATGGCAACTGGAACGCGACGCCAAACACGCGCAACATTCCAATTGCGAACCCCAGGTAATCACGCGCCGCCGGCATCAGCACGGTTGGCACCGGGGCCGACATATTCAATTCCATAAAGAACCCGAACACAAACGGGAACATTACCCAGAATGCAAACGCCGCCCCCATGATAAATAATATCGGTGACATAACAAAAATCGGCCAAATAAAACCACGTTCGTTTTTATGCAATCCCGGTACGACAAAACGCCACACGTTATACAGCGCACATGGTATCACACATACCAGACCCACCACCACCGCCAACGAAAAACGTATCATCAGTCCATCGGACACCCCACTGTACAGCAGCGCCCCATCCGGCCACACACGCAACAGTGGCACGGTTAAAAATTCTTGGACATATGGCGCCACGTACCACCCCATAATTGTGGCCCACGCAAATACCGCAAATGTCCACATTATGCGACGACGCAGTTCTGAAAAATGTTGCATCAGCGTCATTTTTTGCATTTCTTAGCACCCCGGGCGCGACGCGCACGCACCTGTTTTATTGGCGATGATATTTCCGCCAAAACGTCATCTGTGGTTGTACGAATTAAATCATCAATTGGCTGTTGCAGTTCAATGGTGTCCTTGATTTGTTCAGACGCATCTGTTATGCGCCACACAATCGCACGAACAAATTTCACCACACGCGCGATGAATCGCGCAACATCTGGCCACATGCATGCCGGCAGCACGACAATCGCGACCAAAATAATTACAACCAGTTCTGCGCCACTGATTCCGAACACACCTGCCCCCGTTTAATCATAGAAATCATCGCCACTGGTACCAACTGTTTTATGGCGTGAAATCTGAAAATAATTTTTACCGAAATCTGTTTTGGTCTTCAGTCCCGAAAACACAACATCTGTGGTGGCACCGGTCGCGTCAACGACACTCCATGAATTCAGCTTTACTGGTTTCTTGTCAAAGACAACCGTCATGTTCCCCAGGCCTTCTTGGCCACGCAAATTCATTTTCAGTGAAAATGTTTTTTCGCCGGTTGATGTTTCCACAACGTTTATATCCGCGGTTTTTAAATTAATATTTTTACGAATTAAAATTCCGGCAGGCGTGCTGGTCAATGGCACAGTTGTAATCTGGTCCAGCGACCGGTCAAAGAAATATAAATCGCGACCATCGGCAATCAGTTGCACCGGCATATCATCATAATCCAACCGTACACGCCCCGGACGCAACATTGCAAATGTGCCACGTTGCTGTTTGCCCCCCGCGGTCTGGGTAAAATTACCCGCCAGGCCCGTAATTGAATTCAGATACCGTTGGGCCGAATCAACCAAATTCATATCAACCGCCGCATACGCCGAAAACGTGCACATAGCGCAAATTGCGATGAATATTTTTTTTATCATAACTTCTCTCCCTTGAACAATTCCAGAACGCGCGCATGGACATTTTCCAGTGTGTCATTTACAACCGCACCCGCGGCATATGTATGTCCCCCCCCCCCAAGTTCGGTTGCGATGTGATTGACCGGATGCATACGTCCCCGCAGCGAAACCCCAATCTGATTTTCCTTTTGCTGCTTTAACAATGCGATACATTCCACGCCCTTTATTTGCCCCAGCATGTTCAATATCAGTTCACCACGTCCATCCAAATACTTGTAATCCTTTTTCATCACGGTGGCCACTGCCAGATGTCCATGGTATAAAAATTCTGCCGATGCAACAATTGCTGCCTCGGTCTGGACCGTGCGTCGCGCCTTGTTATTCATCCCATCGGCCAATTCGGCAATATTTACCCCCGCATCAACCAGGCGCGCCATCACACGCAGCGCGTCCCCACGACCGGCACGTGTAAATTTAAAGAATCCGGTATCCGTCAAGATTGCCACCGCCAACAGATTTAACGCATCGGCATCGGCGCGCCACGACAACGCATCCATAATGTTAAAAACAATTTCACCGGCCGCCGCCGCGGTATCATCATCAATACACAACGTCGCCACATGTTCATCATTTATATGGTGATCAATTTCTATGGTATATTTTGCATTTTCCAACACAGGCATCGCGCCACCAATATTGCGCGCCGTACCGTAATCCAGCACGATTGCAACATCAAATGGCCGCGCCAGATCAATACGATTGTAGTACTGAATCCGATGTCTGTCGGGGACATTATCCAATGCATCTGGGATATTGCCATCGTATATGCACAGTGGCCGCCGCCCATAATTCAATTCAATCAAACGCGCCAACGCCAGCACGCTGCACAACGCATCCCCATCTGGATTTTTATGTGCAAAGATTGCGATACTGCGCGCGCGACGAATTTTCTCATCAAAAATTTTCAGTTGTTCATTCATATAAACGCCTATGCCTGTAATGCGATATCTTCTACAAAGAACTGGGCACTTTTACGACCATTATATTCGTTTTCTTTCAGCCGCCCCAGCATTGTTATTGTAGTGTTTGTGTTTGCATCGTCCAGCAAAAAATCACCAACCGGCGTCCCGACCAGGTTAAAACCAACAAACGCCAATTGCCCACCACTGGTTGCGACCGACCCGCGCAGGTGCGCCCCGCCCCCCATCACGGTTGCAAAACGCAATGTCGCCCCGTGCAAGATTAACATCGGTTCGGGGTTACCCTGGCCAAACGGTTCCAGCGCATCCAGTTCAGAAATCAATTTTAATGTTGCCCCGCCCGCATCCAATTCTGCATCTGCCACCATTTCACATGTCGGCATCTGACCATTTAATTGGGCACTGACGGCCTGTTCCAGGAATTCACGAAATTCATCTTCGTGTGACGCGTCCAGTGAAAAACCCGCCGCAGCAGCGTGACCGCCACCTTCGCTGATAATTCCGGCCGCCAATGCATCATGTATAATTTTACCCAAATCAACACCATGCACCGAACGCCCTGACCCGTTTATCACGCCATCACAACGCGTCGCAACACATGATGGCAAATTATATTTATCTTTCAGCCGACCGGCAATAATCCCCATAACACCACCATGCCAATTGTCGCCACAGATAAACAGACTGCACCGGCCATCGTGGCACAAACGTTCGGCGGCATCGGTTGCCGAAACCATAATCGCATTCTGGATATCAATGCGTTCCTGGTTCATATGATGCAGTTTATTGGCCAAATCACCTGCAATCAATGGATTATCTGTCAATAATAATTCCAACGCCGGCGCCGCCGAATCCAGGCGCCCCGCCGCATTCAAGCGCGGTCCCAATGCAAATCCCGCCGCATACACCGACGGTCGTTTAATTGACGCAACGTGCATCAATGTACGCAATCCTAAATTTTGTTGCAACCCCAATACTTTCAGTCCCGTGGCCACAAACGCACGATTTAATCCGACCAGGGGCATGGTGTCACATATTGTACCCAATGCCACCAAATCCAAATAATTCATTAAATCCAGATTCTGGACGCGCGCGCGCATATCCGGCGATAATGCACGTGATTTTAATTCGCGACGCACCGCAACCATCGTCATAAACGCAACACCAACCCCCGCCAGATATGACAGACCAGACGTATCATCCACGCGTTTTGGATTAACCACCGCATCGGCATCTGGCAGCGTTGCATCCGGCGAATGATGATCCGTCACCACCACACGCATACCCAGTTCACGCGCATGCGCAACATCGGCAACCCCAGATATTCCACAATCAACCGTGATTAATAATTTTGCGCCCGCCGCCGCAATTTCATCAATTGCATGGATATTCAGACCATACCCTTCACCTTCACGTGTCGGCAGGTGCCATATACAATCCACCCCCAGCGCACGCAACGTTTTTATACAAATCGCTGTTGATGTAATGCCATCAACGTCATAATCACCATATACCGCAATTTTATCACCACGCAAAATACTGTCTGCAATAACGCGCGCGGCGTTATCCATATCCATCAGTACTGATGGGTCCGGCATATATTCCTTGATACTGGGGTTCAGGAATTTTTCCTGGGCGGACGCACCAATAACCCCGCGACTGGTTAAGATTTTTTCTATTAAATTATCCAACCCGGCGGCACCATCATTTGATGTCGCCACCATCCATGCCCGCCCCAGCATGGATTTATCAACTACCTTTCTCACGCTATACTCTTTTTTTATTATCAAGAGTATTATAATTTAAATTTATTCAAATAGCAACGGCAGGATGCTGTCCAGAATTTTTCCCGTTGTCGGCACAACATTCCATGCCGCGGTACGCAATCCCCATGATTCAGACGTTCCATGTGGTTCGTCCAATATAATCAGCATTACATACTGGGGCGCCGATGCCGGGAATATCGCCGCATACGCCGTCAGATTTCGTTTACTGTCGGGACGACCATTAGTGTACTTTTCCGCCGTAGCGGTCTTGCCCCCAATCTGAATACCGGCAACGCGCGATTTACGACCACTGGTTTCTTCGGCAACGCGCAACATTATCCCGCGCAACCGTGACGAAATATCATCAGATATTATGCGCGCCCCCTGGACCGCACCAACACCACGCTTTTGCAATGTCGGGTAAATATAAATTCCACCGTTGGTCATCGCATTCACCGCCAGCAAGACATGCATTGGCGTCACAGAAATACCATGTCCATATGACATTGTTGCACGTTCAACCGGCCACCAACGTTGGGGCAACAGTGTGCGTGATGTACGTCCAAATTCCAGGTTTAATGGTTCATCAAAATGCAGACGGTGAAAGAATTCTTGCTGCGTACCATCTGGCAAATCCAGCGCGATTTGTGCACTGCCCACATTGCATGAATGCAACATAATTTCTTCCACGGTCAGATATGGACGTGGTGGTTTAAATGTGCGCACATCATGAATTCGCTTTGCCACATTACCACGTTTATCGTATATCTTAAATGGCTCTTTGACATAATATTCTTTGTTTATGCCATTTTCCATTGCCATTGCCGTGTTAAATATTTTAAATATAGACCCCATTTCGTACGCATCACGCAACGGCTTGAACGTACGATGTGACACCGGGTCCAATCCGACATTTTCCGGATCAAAATCAGGCAACGATACCATGGCCAACATTTCGCCAGTACGTGAATTCATCAGCATTCCCATCGCGGCCTTGGCCTGGTATTTCTGCATTGCAATTGATAATTGTTCATATATAACCGACTGAATACGCGAATCCAACGACAATTGCAACGGTGCCGTATTTTCACGCAGATATCCGTCATAAATACGTTCTGCCCCTTCTATGCCCTGGCCTTCTTTGTTAACCAGACCAACGGCATGTGAAAACAGGCGACGCTTTGGATACTTGCGTATCTGGATTGGTTCCACACCCAACCCACGCAGGCGCGCCGACGTAATCATATTGCGTTGATTATCGCTGGCATATTTTTTCAGATACATAAACCTGCGGTCAGAATGCAACATTTCCAACGCATCAGATACACTGTATTCATATGGAAATGCCTGGTGTATCAGGTTGGCAACCGCATCAACATCACGTGGACGCACATCACGTGGGCGCAATGTAACATGACCCGACATAATATTTTTCGCCAATATGTCACCGTTTCTGTCAACGATATCTGCACGCGTGACCTGCCATACACCGTCGGCGGCACTGCTGCGGGCACGATCGGTCCCCTGGATTCCCAACGACAATGTGCGCAATCCAAACAAAACGAACGCCAAAATAAAGAAGTAGTAAATTATGCTTAACCGAATACGCGACACGCGGTTGCCGGATTGTACGGCAAACCCATGTTTCAAGATATCATGACCGACCTCAAACATAATTACTTATCATCCCCCGGGCGCAATGGCAAATCATCCACAGATACACTCTTGTGAAAACTGATAACTTCTACGCGCGGACTGACCGCGTCAACCAGACTGCGTAAAACCTCTGGCCGGACATATGATGCAAAATTCGCCTGGCGCGCGGCAATAACCTGTTGGGTATGCACAATATCACGGCGGACACGATTGCGTGCCTTGTTCTGGGTGCGATAACATACCTGTAACCCAACGGTCAACAAGAAAACCGCCCCCAGCAACCATATGCCGATATGAAACATTTTCTCGTCATCGTTCATTATTTGCCCCCGGATTTTTATCACACACAGTGTATCATAAATTTTGCAAAAAACTAATCATAGAATTCACGCCGTTCAATCGCCCCGCCCCCAATTGCAACCCCAGGGCCGCAAATTCGCCTGCAATATCCATTTGTTTTATTTCTGATGGTGATTTTCCATCAACCATCGCAGTGATAACCGTAACAATCCCGCGCACAATTGCCGAATCCGCACGACCGTAAAAATGATTGCCCATGCGACAGATTTCGGCGTGCGATGCACATCCAACAATATCATTGCATACCGCGGCATCCGGGACCGCCGGCGCATGCGCGCCAATGTCCATCAACATTTCCAGTTTTTCGGCCGGTCCGTCCACCATTGATAATGCATTTTGTATTTCATCATATGTCATGGTTCACCATCCCTGCTCTGTTAAATCCAGTTCCAAACGCGCCGCATCAGACATACGTGATAAATCCCACGCGGGTTCCCAGACCAAATCAACACGCACCGGACGGTCGTCAACAACCGCCCCCACCGCCACACGCACCTGGTCCAGCAATTCTTCCATCATGGGACACGTCGGACTGGTAAACGTCATTTGAATTACAACCGAATCGGGATTTATCGCGATATCATATACTAACCCCATATCCCAGATATTCACTGGAATTTCTGGATCAAACACCGTCTTTAATGCACCGATAATATCGTCACGCGTAAATGCCATTTTATTTCACCACACTGTTTATTATGCTGATTGCCGCGCGGGCATCATCCATCGTATTCCATGGGCCGACCGAAATACGCGCCGAACCATCAATACCCAACGCATTGTGAATCCATGTTGCACACATATTTCCAACGCGCAGGCACAGATTATGCGCACCAACCAACACACCAAAATCCAGCACATGCATACCATCAATCACAAACGTCAGAATTGCTGCATCGCGCCGTGTTAATATCTTTATACGTGGATTTTTCCCCAGTTCATCATACATATACTTAATCAATTCTGTATCTGGACGATTCTGCGATATATTTGCAATGGCCGCGCCCAGCCCTGCAATTTGCGTCAGCGGCAGGGTTCCAGCCTCCCAACAATCGGGACTGGGCTGTAATGTAAATGTGCCATCCGGCAGAATGCGGTTAACCATGCCACCACCAAATTTATCCGGTGCCCATGCATCTGGATTTTTAATGTACATAATCCCCAGGCCGGTATCCGCACCAATTTTATGTGCCGACCAACATACAAAATCCGCATCCCAATGCGCGACATCAATTTTGTCATGCACAACATACTGGGCGGCATCCACAACAACAATTACATTTGGATTTTTTGCGCGCGCCGCACGCACAATTGCCGGCACATCCTGGGCGCGACCCATCACATTTGACATTGCGGTCAAAACCAAAACATCAACATTTGGAACACCGGCAACATCAATATCAAAATTTGCATCCAGCGGACACAGAACAATCGTGGCACCGGCCGCCATCCACGGCATGCGCGCACTGTGATGATCCAGCGCGGATACCCCAACGCGCACCCCACGCACATCACCAACGATTCGCGGAATGCGATTCAGACCATCCGTCGCACCGGACGTAAAAACAATCTGGCGCGGCGTGGCCCCCATAAAATCCGCAACCGCACGGCGCGCATCTGCAACCATTGCATCCACCGCGGTTGCCCGACTGCACACCCCGCGTCCCGCATTTGCATAGGCATCGCGCAGGAATTTGTCCTGGGCGACAATTACTGATTCAGGTTTCAGCGCAGATGCCGCTGCATCTAAGTATATGATTTTATTCATTTTATACGTTTTCTCTTGCATTTTTTATTGATTATAATACACTTGCCCAAAATATCAACAGCAGAAGGAGAAAAAGATGGCTTTGGAACACGCAAACGACACAAACTTTGATTCAATGGTGGGTGGCGGCATCACATTGGTTGATTTCTGGGCATCTTGGTGTGGCCCATGCCGCATGTTTGGCCCGATTTTTGAAACCGTGTCTGATGAAATTACGGACGTAAAATTCGTGAAATTTGAAATTGACGAGGCAAACCGCCGAACCCCTGCAAAATACGGTATTCGCAGCATCCCCAGCGTTTTGGCATTTAAAAATGGCGAATTGGTAGAGGCCAGAACCGGTCTGATGGACGAAGATACACTGACAAAATGGATTGAAGAATTAAAGGGTTAAAGAGATGGCAACCAAGGTAAATTATAAAAAATTGGAATTACCGCCAAAATATACACCAAAAAAATCTGAACCATATATGTGCCCGGAACAACTGGCATACTTTTATCGCATATTAATGGCCCAGAAAGAAGAGATTGTTCACGAGAGTGATTCCGTATTAAGCGCGGTTCGCCTGGCCGAAAAGACCGAGGCCGCCGGTGTTGGTGACGATTCGGATAACGCAACATACGAACAGGACATCACGATGAACCTGCGTATGTCTGAACGTGACAATAATTTGTTACGCAAAATAGACGCGGCGTTGGACCGCATTGAAAACGGCACATACGGGTACAGCGTTGTATCCGGCGATGAAATCGGACTGAGTCGTATGATGGCGCGTCCATTGGCCACCATGACGATTGAAGAACAAGAAGAATACGAACAACGCAGATAAAAAACGCGGGTTAAACCCGCGTTTTTATTTTTTTACAACTCTCTTAACTGGCTTTTTCGCCGGTGATTTTTTTACTGACTTTTTCGCCGCAACCTTTTTCACAGCCGGCTTTTTCACCGCGACCGGTTTTGCCGTCGGCGCATCTTTGACCTTCATTTCTTTTTTAAAAACATTTACACCATCGGCCAGATTCTTCATCATACCGGGGATTTTCGCACTGCCGAACAAAATAACGACCAATACGACAATAACCAGAATTTCAGCCCAACCAAGTCTTCCAAACATATCTATCCCCTTTTATTTTGCGACATAGCAATCCAGACCATCGGATTTTGCATTACGGCAGAATCCATTTGCATCGGCCGCCGTGGCGAACGCGACACGCAATCTGTACGTTGTGGAACCATTTGGCAATTGCGCCGCCAATATTACAAACTGTTTTCCTGCAAACAACCCCGCATGACCAGACTGAATTTTACGCTGGGCCGATTCCGCCAATGCGCGTGTGCTGTATGAACCAAACTGAACATACCAACCACCATGCGCCGCGGCAACGGTTGATTTTGTTGTCTTTTTCGGTGCTGATTTTACCGCTGGCTTTTGTGTTGCCTTTGGTGCCGGCTTTGCCGCTGGCTTTGTTGTTACGACCGGCTTGTCCGGATTAAATGTAACCGCCTTTCTGTCTTCTATGACACGAACCGGGGTGCCAACCGTTTCCTGAACGGGCGCCGCCACAGGTTTCGGTGCCGGCACCGGTGTTGGCTGTGCCACAGGCTGGGGTGCGGGTTGCGCATCCACCGGACGTGGCCCCGGAACAATTGGCGCATCACCATCAACAATCACCGCTGGTGCATCCAGGTCAACCTCTATGGACGAAGAAGAGTTCCCACCAACCGTACGAACAATTATATATGTCGCCAGGATAATAACGATAACACCCACCGCCATCAGCAACCATGGCTTTTTCGGGCGTGGCGTGGCAAACGGTGTGGCATCTGGTAATGTATCAACACCACCTTCGTCATCCAAATCCAATAAATCCAAATTGTTGTTCTCTTCGTTCATCAGGAATCCCCCCATAAGTTCTTTGTGACAATTATATCATAAAAAAAGCCAATTCACAAAGAATATATAACGAAATTATTTTGGCATCTGGCCAAAATGTGGTGGCACAATCAATTTATGATTTTCGGTAACGATTGGTTCTGTTTCACACTGGCGCACACACGCCGACAGCGCACACGGCAAAACCGCAACCACCAATAATAGAATCAGTTTTTTCATTTCTTGTCCTTACCTTTGTACATATTATATATATTGAATATGGCGCGCAATGCGCGCCATATGTTTTTTATCCCGGAATTAACGTGGCATTTTCACCGCATCCACCATCTGGGCAATAAATTCAGACAGTGGCATTGTTTCCTGTTTGTCCACACCCAAACGACGCAGGGTTACCGTTTTTTCTGCGGCCTCTTTTTCACCAACCACGGCGATAATCGGTGTTTTTGCCACCGACAATTCACGAATCTTGTAATTTACCTTTTCATCACGCAAATCGGCACGTGCCCACACGCCCGCATTGCGCAATTCATCGGCAACCATTGTTGCGTATTCAGACACCTTGCCTGAAATTGGTGCAACAACAACTGGTTCTGGGGACAGCCACAATGGTAAATTGCCACCTGTTGATTCCAGCAAGATTCCCATAAAGCGTTCAATAGAACCCAACATCGCACGATGCAACATAATCGGACGATGTTTTTCGCCATCTTCACCAACATAGGACAAATCAAAACGTTCTGGCAAATTCATATCCAGCTGAATTGTGCCACATTGCCAGATTCGGCCCATTGAATCTTTCAGATAGTTATCAATTTTTGGCCCATAGAACGCCGCGTCACCTTCGGCAATTTCGTATTCAATACCATTGTCATCCAGCGCGCGTTTCAGTGCCGCTTCGGCTTTGTCCCAAATTTCATCTGACCCTATACGGAATTCTGATTCTTTACGGGTTGCCAGTTTCATTGAAATCTTGTCAAAGCCAAACTTGCCATAAATATCCTTGATAAAGCGCAAGATTTTTACAACCTCTGTTTCCAACTGTTCTTCGGTGCAGAAAATATGCGCATCGTCTTGGGTAAATTCACGAACACGCATCAGGCCGGACAAACCGCCCGCCGCCTCATAACGATTTACCTTGCCGAATTCTGCCAGATACATTGGCAAATCTTTGTACGATTTAATCCCCTGACCAAACACCAGCATACCACCCGGGCATGACATCGGCTTTACACAGAATGTTTTACCATCTTGGGTTTTACCAGAATAGTTGTGTTCGCCATACTTCGCCCAGTGACCACTGCGTTCCCACAAACTGCGGTCCATAACAGACGGGGTGGAAATTTCCAGGTAACCTGCCCGTTCTTGGCGACCACGGATATATTCAATCAATTTGCGATAAATCTTGTACCCCTTGTCGTGCCAGAACACCGCACCCGGTGCGTAATCTGGTTCAAAGTGGAACAAATCCATATCTTTGCCCAGTTTGCGGTTATCGCGCGCAGCGGCCTCGGCCACATTTTTCAGGTGTTGTTCCAATTCTTCTTTTGTTGCAAATGCATCAACATAGATACGTTGCAACATTTTGTTTTTCGCGTCCCCCTTCCAGTATGCGCCCGCAACATTACGAATCTTGAATGCATCACGTGGCAAATCTTTTGATGATTCAACGTGTGGCCCACGGCACAGGTCGGTAAAATCACGGAAAGTATAGATGGACAGTGCCTCGCCCGCGGCATCATATTCGTTCAACCATTCCATTTTATATGGCTGGTCGGCAAACAACTGTTTTGCTTCATCCAGGCTGACGTTGCGTTGTTCAAAACGGCCGTTGGATTTAATCAGCGCATGCATTTCGTGTTCAATTTTTTCAAAGTCTTCTTCGGAAAATCTGTGTTCCGTATCAAAGTCATAGTAAAACCCGTTTTCAATTGCCGGGCCACCTGCGAATTTGACATCTGGGTACAGTTTCTGAACCGCCGCCGCCATAACATGCGCCAGCGAATGACGAATCGTTTCTATTGGATATGACATAATTATAAACCTTTCTTACTTTGGTTTTTGGTTGTTTTGTTTAATCTGATTATTGCATTGCGCGGTAAAAACCGCAAATAGAAATTACACCCCCGCGGGGGTTGTAGTAGTTGTTGTAATTGTAAAGATAATCATATATTTATTCATGTCCCACATATTCTATGACGATATTATGCAAAAATCAATAAAAAATGCCGGCAAGCCGGCACTTTTTAATAATCAATGATGCATCCAAACAACACCGCGAAAAAGAAGCACACACTGCCCCCGATTACGAACAGGTGCCATATCGCATGTGAAAACTTTAACCGGCGCCACAGATAGAATATCACACCAACCGAATATGACAGGCCACCCGCCAAAATAAACCACATGCCACGCGCCGGAATATACCGTATCATTGCCGGCAAAATGAACAGTAATGTCCACCCCATCACCAGATACAATAATACCATCCATTTTGGCTGCTGCTTTGGATTACGGATTTTCATAACCGCACCAAATATCACAATCGCCCACAGGATACCAAACACCGTCCATCCAATTGGCCCACGCAAATTCACCAACATAAATGGTGTGTATGTACCGGCAATCAATGCGTATATGGCAACGCTGTCCCATACCTCAAAAAAACATTCGCCGGGTTTACCAATTGTTGCATGACACATTGTTGAACCAAAATACAGCGTGAACATGGTCAGACCAAAAATCGCGCATGACACAATTGCCCACGCATTGCCCGCCAATGCCGCATATACAACCAATAATGTCAGTCCCGCAATTGCCAGTCCAATACCAATTCCATGGGTCAGGATGTTCATTGCCTCTTCACACTTTGTACTGGGGCGTTCCCAACGGAACAATCCCGTTGCGCGCAATATGCGCAGCAAGCGCCCCCCACGCGCGTCTTGCTTAACCTGGCGCACCCGGGTACGTGAATGCTTTTTCGTTTTAACCATTTACAACCTCCTCTATTCTGTGTTTAACCATATCGCCACCCATCACGTGCATGACCGAATACAGGTCTGGCGTATTTGTACGCCCGGTCACCGCCACGCGCAGGTTCATTGCAACATCGCCATTTTTAACCCCGGCGGCTGTCGCAATTGCGACAATTTTATTCCACCATGTGTCCTTGTCATCGGTTGCATCATACGTTGCCAAAAATGCAGATAACAAATCACGGTTGAATTCGTATTCCGTATTTTTATGGTACATCGCGGCCCAGAAATATGCAACCTCGCCCAAGGTCTGGCGCCACGTGATAAAATCCTTGCGAATGCGTTTTGGATTATCACGTTCAATTCCCAAAACCGCAGACAAATAATTGGTATCTGAAACCTGCATTTTGTGATTATCGTCACCGTATTCATTCGCCCAATCTGTGACAGAACGAACCAAGTCCGGAACCGACAATGTTGCGATATATTCACGCGCCCACCATTCCAGTTTTTTCATATCAAACAGCGCGCCCGAAATTGGAATCTTTTTCACGCGCAGCGGATATTGCCATATGGATGAAACCTGGCCCTTGGATTTTGCCTCTTCATAGCCGGACGCCGCAATATTGCCCAAATATTCCAATACCGCTGCCGTGGGCCAACCGTCTTGCAGAAAGAATGCAACGTTCGCCTCTGGATCCTTGCGCTTGGATAATTTACGCTGTTTGCCGGTCTCATCATCAATTTTATCAATGGTTGATGTATGAATATACATTGGCGGCGTCCATCCCATCATGCGGAATAATTGGGCATGCAATGGGAATGACGGCAACCATTCTTCGCCACGAACGACATGCGTCGTACGCATAAAATGGTCATCAACCAAATGCGCAAAATGATATGTCGGCAATCTGTCGTTTGATTTAATCAGAACGATGTCTTCGTTATTTTCTGGAAATCCGATTGAACCGCGCACCGCATCCTTGCAAAAAATACGCTTTGTCGGATCACCGGTTGAATACAAACGAATCGTTGGCATGTCGCCATTGTCCAGATGCGCAATGATTTCGTCATCTGTCAAATCACGGTCACGTGCAAATTCACCATAAATACCGGTGGCAAAACCCGCCGCCTTTTGATTGGCACGGATTTGTTCCATATCATCCGCGGTTAAAAAGCACGGATATGCCAACCCACGTGCCAGTAAATCTGCCGCCACACTGTGGTAAATATCACGACGCTGGGACTGGTAATATGGGCCATATTCTGGCATATCATTATATTCCAAACCAAAACGATGCATTGAATCAACGATGATATCAACGGCGGACGCAACCTCGCGCTTGGTGTCAGTATCTTCTATGCGCAACATAAACACACCGCCCGTGTCACGTGCCAATTTGCAATCAACCAGCGCACCATACAACCCGCCCAAATGCATAAATCCCGTGGGACTGGGCGCGAAACGCGTCACAAACGCGCCATCTGGCAAATTGCGCGGTGGAAATTTTTGTTCTAATTCGTCCAGCGTATATTTTGGTGCCGCGCCCAACACACGTGCAATTAATTCTGATGATAAACCATTACGCATCTTTATTTTCCTTTACCCAATTATTATTTTATTTTTGAAAATACAACTATATCACGTGGCACGCCATGCAACAGCATAAATTTACGCAGCACACCCTCGCGTGTGTATCCCGCGCGCATGGCCACCGCCTGGGATGGCTGATTTTCAGTATCCACATGAATTTCAATTCTGTTTAACCCCAGTGCGTCAAAGCCATAGAGTTCCAGCACACCAACCGCGCGTGTCATAATGCCCCGCCCCGTCGCATCGCGGGATAACCAGTATCCGATTTCGCCGCGTTTGTCCCCCTCGTTCAAATCAACAAAGCCGGCGCACCCACGGATTACACCATTTTGCGTGATAAAATACGATCCTGTTTTGGTATCAAAACCCTTGACCAATGCGGGATATTCATCTTCGGGACTTTTAACGAATTTAACCCAGTTTAACCACTGGTGCAAATATTCACGTTGCCCATCAATCAATGCAAAAACAGCGCGCGCGTTTTCAAACGTTGGCGCAATTTTTTCCAACTGAAAATCACTGGCCGATATGACCCGTGGAAACTCTGCCATTAATTTACCTTGTTTTATATAATATGGGATTCTATACTAAATATATGGAAAAACAAGAAATAAGAACTTTTGGTCGCCGGCACGGGAAAAAATTATCTGCACGCAAGCAGTATCTGTTGGCGAATATTTTACCGGAAATTACCGCAAAAAATGACGAAAATGCCGGAAAATTAAATATTCTAGAAATCGGATTTGGGGCCGGCGAACACGTACGCACATTGGCGCACGAAAACCCAGACGCCACCATCATTGGCGCCGAACCATTTGTTAATGGCGTTGCGGCACTGCTGGGCGCGATGACGGATGAAAAAACAAACGAAATTTTGCCAGGATACCAAAACATCCGCATTTATCCGGACGATGTACGCGATTTCCTGCGCGCGGGCGGCATGAAATTTCACCAGATTTGGATTCTGCACCCCGACCCATGGCCCAAGGCAAAGCATGAAAAACGCCGCCTGTTACAATCCGATTTCATAAAAATGTTGGCGGCGCACCTGGATGACAATGGCGAAATCATTATTGGAACCGACCATTGGGGATACTATGACTGGATTATTGACCAGGTCGCAAAAACTGACCTGAACACAACTGTGCCGGACATTGCAACAATTCAAACCCGGTACCAGAACAAAAATATGGCGGAAACAGACGCGCCAAAATACCTGATAATTACCCGATAAAGAACCTTAATCCCTGGGACAAATTCGGGCACATTTTCGCGACCAGTCGCGCGGTCTGTTCACAACGCATCATGAAATTTTCAGGAAAACGGAAATGCACTGCACATGGCATATCCGCCCCGATTGTATCCAGCACACCATACAGACGCCCGACAAAATCAGATTTATCACCCGCATCACGCGGCAATGCAAACAGCACAGATGTCGCCCCAATTTCACGCAATGCGTCACGCAGGCCGAACCAGGCATCTGGCTCAATCCCGAAAATATCCAGGCCAATTGACAAATCACGATTAAAGAACAAATCATCACGCACCGGATGCATGTTTTTTACAAATGTCCCGACATCCACCCAACGCATAAACACCTGGACCGCCCGCGCCCCATTTTTGAACGCGGCATTAATATCTGTGGCAATTGCCGACATATCAGACATGGCGCCCGACACATAAAATCGTGCCGATATCCGCACCCCAGAACGTTCCAACCATGGCCACACCGTACCAACCACCGGTGCCGCAACGGAAATATCTGTGATTCCATGCGACACCGCCAATTCAGACATTGCCGCCAATTCTGTCGCATCACAATCCGCCCCACACCACAGTGCCGCCGCCGTCCCCAATTCATTCAAAATATCATTGTTATCTATCATTACGCTTTTTACTTTATCACAAATATGATATAATTGAAACGAAATGAAACACAGAATTGATTCAATGTTACTGGGTTTGCTGTGGTTGCTGGCATCGTCGCTGGCGACATGTTTTTGGTTCAGCACAATGTTTGGCTTTAATATTTTTTCTGCTGCACATTGGCAATACCTGGCATATATGCAGGCAACGCAATCCCCGGTAAAGCCCGCATTTTATATATCTATTGTAATCGCCGTGTTTTTGATTCTGTGGGGGTTATACATAATTATGCGCCCACGGCGCCGCAATATACATATTTCGCGTCCCGCCCAGAATCAGCCTGAATCAACCGCGCCGGCGCCCGATAAATCTGAAATGCCAAATGTACCCGCCTCCCAGGTGGTGGCAAATCCAACACCGAACGCATTGGTACGCCCACCGCGCCTGGGTGCCAGTGCGATAACGATTAGCGCACAAAATGCCCCCGCGCCACACGTGACACCAATTGCGCCCACGCCCCCACAACCGGATTACAGCGATGAATTACAGCAGATATTTACGGACGCCGGGTACACAACAAAACAGGTATCGCGCATCAGTGGTGTGCGCGTCGGTCTGGTTGCAATTGGCGCGGACGAAACATTCTGGGTTGGCGCAACGGGCGTCGCCCCGGCTGATTTACAGCGCGTGATTGACCGCCTGACGACCGTGTTTACCGATACACTGGACGATATCGTCATAAATGTAAATGGATTTATTGTTGCGCCGACGACAGCGACTGAAAATGATGATATACTGACATTTGAAAATAATGATGAATTGCGTGAATACATCATGGCACATCCGAATCCACCATTGTCAGATGATGACCAAGAAGGTTTTGACGCATATTCTGAATACATTGATACCGTTATAAAATACACAGGTCAGGTTTAATGCATTGGTCACTGGATACAGCACAGAAACGCATGGCGGAATTAAACATGAATGACATTCCGTTGGTTCAGCAACGGCCAATTGTTACAAATGTTGCCCCAGACTGGTTTGTTCAATACAAAAAATTATCCCACGATTTCTTAAAATCATTGGCGGATTCGGTGGATACATTGGCGTTCCTGAATCTGACCCAGGATGAATTTATGGGTATAATTATGGGGACGCGTGTTCCTGAAAATCTGTCACTGCGATTCCGGGTGCCATTGGTATGGGGGGGCACACTGGATATAAACAATATATTTATGTGCCAGACATTTCCCCATGCACACAATATGGACATGTTCATAATTGAACAAAACGGAAACGATTTAATCTGGTTACCAAATCCAGCCAAGAAAATATATGTTCCGGCACATACCGCCGGTGGTGGTGATGGCGGTAACGCAACCGAAGATCGCATGTCGCAATTGGCGGCGCAAATGGCGGCACAATCATATGGGATGGAATAAAAATGACATGTGATGAATTTTTATCCACAATGAAATCACGTGGCGCAATCGTATCGCCACCGGCCGCGCACGCTGCGGTGGTTCTGGCAAACACGGCGTTGCAAAATATGCGCGCGGCAATGTTGCCAAAATTTATGATTGATTTATACGCAATGACCGGTGCAATGAACATGGGTTCTGGATACATATTCGGTGTCACAGAAATCGCCCGCGGAACAAAATATCCAATCCCAGATATCATCAGCGTCAATCGTGCACTGACCGGCATACGGCGTATGCGTGGACTGACACTGTTTGGACGTAATGACCTGTTCTGGTTTGCATTTGACAGTTTTGGCACATGCGCAATGTTGGATAATTTGAACCTGGCCGTGCTACGCAAATATGACGATGCGTATCGCGCAATGGCCGATTGTTTAATTGCCGGAAAAATTTAATCATGAAAAAAATATCTGTATCTTTATCGGGACATCATACCAGCATTTCGTTGGAACCAGAATTTATTACCGCGCTGGATGAAATCGCCGCCGCACGTCGCACCAGCCCCAGCGCAATTATAAACCAGATTGACCGCACCCGTGGTGACCAGAATCTATCATCTACAATTCGTGTGTGGATTTTAAAAAATTACAAATAAAAAAACACCGGTATTTACCGGTGTTTTTTATTAAACAAAATTGCCATTACGCATGCGAATGATAATATTATTATCATCCATCCATCACGACCAACCGCACGATACGGCGTCATGTGCGCACCCCATACAAATCCATCCAACGCGCCCGCCGTGCCAATATCCAATGACGAAATAATTTCACCATCGGCACCAACAAACGCACTGATACCAGAATAGTTTGCACGCACAACCGGCAGTCCGCTTTCAATCGCATAACGCCGCACCATATCCAAATGCTGGTACGTACCGGGCGTCGCCCCAAACCAATTATCATTGGTAATATTTACAATTGCGTCTGGCACACTGTCGCGCGGTACCAACGCGTCAGAAAAAACAATTTCATAACAGATTGCTGGAACAAAACTGAAATCACCATGTGATGTGTTCACCGTAATCGTGGTCCTGCCCCCACCCGCGGCCAGGTTCGCTGGCGACGGCATAATGCCAAATGGGCTGTATTCACCAAACGGCACCAGGTGCGATTTGCTGTACACATCATAAATATCACCCGACGCGTCTGTAACGACCATTGAATTATATATATTGCCAGACGACACATACGTTGCGCCGATTATAACTGGGCGCGATAGCACATTCGCCATTGGTATATCATCATTATCAACAACCGCAAACGGATATGTTGTTTCTGGAAAAACAACCACATCAGGCAACCCATCGTCACCCGCCAATGTAATTAAATTTTGAACATTCCGTCGCGCCGCCGCAATACGGTCCGCGCGGGATGAATACGATATCTTGGTTGATTGCGACTGGGCCGGTTGAACAATTCGCAACATTACGGCGTTTCCATTGTCCGCACCATTGCGTGACACACGAATATTGTGCATGCCGTACAAACCGCCACATACCGCCAACACAACGAAAATCAGCATCGGTAAAAAGTTTTTGCGATTACGCAGAAATTCAACAATTGATGCAATCATTCCGATAATAACAAACGTCACACCCAACGCCCCCCACAGTGACATTGCATTCGCAACCACCGGCGCGCCCAACATAATATTTGCAATCGGATTCCACGGAAACCCGGTAAACACCCATTCACGCAACCACAGCACAACCGTCCACAATCCCGCGAACACAAATGGTCGCGCCGCGGTTGCGCCACGCGCACGCATTGCACAAACAAATGGCCACACAAAAACAACCGCCCCAAACATCGCCAACCCTAACAATGCCGGCAATGTCCAAATTGCAAATTGCGATTGTAATTCTGGGACAACATATATTGAATGCAACGTCCACCAGAACATTGCAACACTGTATGCCGCGCCAAACGGAATCGCACGCAACCACAGGCGCCCCGCGGTCGCATCACCGCCGCGCACCATAATACCATACGCCGCACCAATCGCCAACACGGTTATCCACCACATATTAAATGGCGCAAACCCCAGTGCCGCAATTGCCCCCAAAACCGCCATCAAAATATATTGCACCACACCATTTGGACGAAATGTCAATCGGCGTAAAAATGAAATCAGACGCCCACCAGGACAACATTTTTCATTTGTGCAAACCATAGCGTCTTCTTCGTCAGCATACGGATTTTTGTACCCCAGCTTTTCCATGATTTTTATTTCCAGCGGTTCCATGATTGCCGCCTGGGCATCTGTGATATGATCATATCCCATCAGGTGCAATGTGCCATGCACAACCATATGCGCCGTATGTTCCGCCACCGAAATTCCGGCATCACGCGCCTGGCGCGCAACCGTGTCCAGCGATATATAAATATCACCCAACAACACCGGATCCCCCAATTCAAATGACAGTACATTTGTTGGTTTATCAATCCCGCGATACTGGCGATTCAATGTGTGAATTTCTGCATCATCGGTCAGTGTGATTGATACCTCTGAATCCTTGTATGCAGGCCCAGCCGCCATCTGCACAATTTTTTCAAAATCAATTTTATATTTTTTCCAACGTGCGTCGTTACAGTTTACATAAACTCTCATGCCATGTTACCCTTGTGTTCTGTCCCATAAATCAACAGGTCCGCCGTGCGCTGACTTTGTTCAATATTGCGCATGCCCATATTAAACGCAGTGCGTTTTTTGTTCACTTTCTTGCCTGATGTTTTCTTGCCTGATTTCGCCTTAACTTTACTTTTGGTCACGGATTTCTGCTTTGGCTGCAGGCTTGACATTTTCTGGGTAACCTCCCCCTTCTTTTCGGTATACGTGCCCACACGATTTGGATATTCATTAGAATACTTATTTGCCTCTGTGGCGTTTTTAATTGCTGTTACCAGATTCTTCACAGCCAGGTCATAATTTCGGATGGCCTTTGCGTTGTCACCCTGGGCCTGGTATATGTCACCCATCGCCTCGCGCGAAACGGCGGCGTTAAAGTATGATGCCGCCTTGATATCATACAGTATTTCGTCATCACGGTTCATCTGGGTGTTACAGTTTCTGACCTCTTGGCATGCTTTGGCATAATACACCAGTGCCTGGTCATTTTGTTTTGCTTTCCTGCTGTTGTCACCCAATTTTTTATACGTCAGTGCCAGACCACTGTATGCCTCTAAATTGGTGGCATCCTTTTTTATAGCCTGTTGGTATTGGGTAACTGCATCATTATATTTGCCCTGGCGATATGCGGCCTCGGCCTGGGTTAATAATTGCACGGATTCAGATTCTGATGCGCTCACATCTGTCTGTAATGTTATATCCACGGTCTGGGCCAGTGGGGACGGCACCTGTCCAAAGTTTTTCAATACATTGCGTCCTTCATCAAACGATCCCAAGAATGCACGGCATGTACCCTTCTTTGCATTTTTCGCATGTTCCAGCGCATAATTCACGGTCGCCGCATCCATTTTAAACGTTCCATCCTTGTGGCATATTGCGCTTAACCCAATACGTGAAAATGCGTCACGGTCCATATCCAGTATTTGGTCCATCGTGATTGCCCCACATGCAATTGCCGCACACCACCACCGCCGTTTTCGTGTTCCGTTTCTGAAATTTTTAGGCACGTTACTGACATCTGCAAACGCTGCAACAACGCCTTTGCCGTTTTTCGCGGTTTTCAATCGCTGTATAATCCCGTATGTATCGGCCGGACGCTGGTATCCGGATATTGCCAATCCCAACACCTGTTCAACGGTCAGGTTAGTCTTCCCCTTATTTGTAATAATCTTGGGAATTGTTTCGTATTCCATATGCCACTTGCACTGCATATAGTTAGCATTCCTGTCCAATACATCATGTTTCTCTGTCAGATTTTCTCGCGCCAGTTTCCCAGTTTTTTCACTCTCATAATAATGGTATGTCAGGCCGGGGCCGCGTGTTGCGCGGCTCTCGCCACTTTGCGTCTTTGGGGCGTCGCGATACGTTTCAAATTCCGTCACGGCAACCGCCAAATATGGCCAATAACGTTCAACCACTTCGTGTGCACCCCCATCCAATTCCGCCAATGCCCCATAGTTTATCGTTACTTTTTCTGATTGTGATGTATGACCTTTGCTGCGCGGGGTTAATTTTTCTGTAACCGCTTTTTTGGCCTCTTGCAACTTGTCACGGTTCAGATACGCCGCCAGCGCACCGCCCGATATCAATGATGCCAACATAAAATAGTACAATACATGCGACGTCAGGTTCGGATTCGCACGTGTAAACTGGGCAAATTTACTGGGCTGCGCGTCATTCTTTTTTACTTTCTGTTTGCCAAGTTTTTTTTCCATAAAACGCATTGTGGCATTGTCCAACAACCCAGCGCGCACCAACCACAACAAAAACTGGCTGCCACCCGCCGCCAACCATCCGGTTGCGCGCACACCACCCAATGCAACAATCGCCGCAACGTCCCCGGCATTTAATTTACCATCCTTGGCACGGCCCTGGATATAATCAATCGGGTGCGTCCCTTCTATTTTTTTACGCAGCGTACCCGCCAACTGTTCTGGTGCCCGGACAACCTTTCTAAATTTTTCAGACATTTTATTTTCCCCGTTTTATCTTACCCAAACCGTTTTTCTTGGCAATGCGCGCACGACGCGCCGAATAGTTTGGTGCAACCATTGGATAATCATCCGGCAACCCCCACTTTGCGCGATATGCCGCCGGCGTCAGATTATATTTCCGACGAATATACCGACGTAACATCACATGCCATGTTCCATCATTCAAACATTGAATCCTGTCGGGCTGAACCGATGCCCCAATTTGTTCGGGGGCGCGCACCGACCCACGCAATGTTTCGCGCGCCGACGTCACCGCATCCGCCATGGACAGTCCCGGATTCGCCGCAATTGCCGCCGCCGCCAGGTTCGCAACCGCCAACGTAAATTCAGAATCTTTATTGTTATTTACCAATTGATAATCCCCCGAAATTTTAATACAGTTATTATATCACAAAATAAACAATAAATAAAATCAAAGTAAAACACAGAACAACATGCCAAACGAAACCAGACCACTTGCGGACTTAATGCGTCCCCAGACGATTGACGACGTTATCGGCCAGCGCCAGCTGCTGGGTGAAAACGGCCTGGTGCGCCGCATGGTTGACAATCATAAATTATCAAACCTGATTTTGTGGGGGCCACCCGGATGTGGAAAAACCACAATCGCACGCGCGTTGGCAAATTCTGTGGATATGGATTTTGTGCCAATGTCGGCGGTATTTTCTGGAACGGCCGATATTAAAAAGGCGATGGAAACCGCGCGTTTGAATCGCAACCTGGGGCGCAATACATTACTGTTCATTGACGAAATCCACCGTTTTAATAAAACACAACAGGATACCCTGTTACCATATCTGGAAGATGGCACTGTGGTATTCATGGGTGCAACCACCGAAAACCCCAGTTTTAATTTAAACAACGCGTTATTGTCACGATGCCATGTGGGCGTGCTGTCGGGATTATCACGTGATGATTTAATGGAACTGATTAATCGTGCCGAAAAATTTACCGGCAAAAAATTACCATTAAATGAGGGTGCGCGCACACACCTGGCCGAAATTGCCGATGGCGATGCGCGATTTTTGCTGAATACAATTGAATATTTAATTAATGCGAATTTTTCATCTGAACTGGACCCAGATGGTCTGGATGCGGCGATTCAAAAACGTGCACCATTATCTGATAAATCAGGCGACGAACACTATAACCTGATTTCGGCGGTGCATAAATCATTGCGCGCATCAGACACCGATGCGGCACTGTATTGGACGGCACGAATGATGACATCTGGCCAGGATCCGATGTATCTGTTTCGGCGTCTGGCACGCTTTGCAATGGAAGATGTCGGCCTGGCCGATCCAAACGCAATGCAAATCGCCCTGTCCGCGTGGCAACTGTACGAACGCATGGGCAGTCCAGAGGGCGACTTGGCACTGACCGAACTGGTAATATACCTGGGGACGGCACCAAAAAGCACCGGAAATTATCGCGCACAAAATGCGGCATACGCCGCCGCCCGCGCAACAGGCAGTCTGATGCCACCAAAAAATATCCTGAACGCGCCAACAAAAATGATGAAAGACATGGGATATGGCGCCGGATACATTTATGAACCAGATACCGCATCCGGGTTTTCGGGTCAAAATTGTTTCCCAGAATCAATGCCACGGCAAAAATTCTATACCCCGGTTGAACGCGGATTTGAACGCGAAATTAAAAAGCGCTTGGAATACTGGGACGCACTGCGCGAAAAACTGAACGCGAAAAAATAATTATCAGAACAAAATGTTCACCTGGGCGCCGACCTGGATATCATCACTTTCGTATTCATAGTCAATGTGACCGATATACTGGGTGCGACCATATTGGCGAACAAATTTCGCACCGACCCATTCCTGGTCATAATCTGGATTGGTTGCCTTGCGCCATGTGAAATTCATACCGATGCGCATATCATTATCCAGGCGAAAGTACACCTCTGGCGTCATGTCAATAAATGACATTCCGCGCGTATCATCAAATACCCAGCTGGATTTCACCGTACCCGCCAACGTTACACCCGCCCACTGGCGACCGAAACGCAACCCGGCATAATATGTTGAATCCGCAAAGTTTGGTGTGCGCACATGCGACGAACCACCGAACTTAAATCCAAATAAAATATCTGAAATTATATTCCCGGACATCCCGGCACGATACACCCCGCCCAGGTCAATACTGGAAAAACCATCTTCGTCGCCATCAAAGTCCAATTGATAATGTATATTCGCCCCCAGCGACAGACGATCATTAACACCATATGACAACGATTGCCCGGCGCGTAATATATCGTCCCAATACGTCACTGTGGATTGCGACAATATTTCTTCGCGTGATAACATATACAACGGGTCGGCCGTATCACGCGCCAAAACATCATTTGCACGCGCCGCGCCAAACATTGATAAAACAATAAATGCCCCTGATATTAATTTGCGCATAATCCGCCCCCATATGTTCACGCAAAATTGTGGCCGCGCGCACCCACGCGACCAACAACACAATTATATATTAAAATTGGAATGTCGCCTGGACGCCCACAGTCGTTTCACTGTAACTGCTGACATCTGCGACACCATGTTTTACCCAGCTGTCTGCATAAACACCCGGTGTTTCTGTTTCGGCGCCAAATACATAGTAATCCAATTTTTTATCATCGGCACTGTCATACACAGATGTTTTCGCATACAGGTTCAATGCAAACCAATCATTCGGTTGCCAACCAATTGCCGCCTTTAATGACGCCTGGTTGTGCCAGTCATAGCTGCCAAACACACCTTCCAGATTGAATGTCCAATCTTCGTCCAGAACCGTGAACATACCCAACCCGCCTTCCAGGTACACAGCATTGCTGACATCTGTTTTATATGCCAAGAACAACGCCTGGTTATGTCCATCTGTTGTTATGCCGTTGATACCGGCACCATATGAATTACCATCAAAATCCACATACCATCCACGGGCCAAACCATAAATTGTGGAACGTGCAATTTTGTACCCGGCCTTGATATCCAAAATGAAATTATTTGCAACATCTTTCTGATGCTGGAAATACGCCGATGCGGTTGCAATCCAATTCGTGTTATCAACAAAACGCCACTGGGCACCCAATCCAAACATGTTCAGGCCATTGTCATCCATTTCATCGTCTGGTGCGGTTGACCAATCAAATTTATATTTTGTTGAATCATATTTCAGCATACCCAAAACAGCGATATGATCCGTGATACCGTAACTGAAATCTTCCTTTACTGAAAACTGGGTCATGTCCCACTTTGCCTTGGTATCTGTGATATCAAACCCGGCCAGCGGTGTAAATTTCATATCAAATGAATTTGTACCATACGCCAATTCTGTAACAGAACCAAATTTTCCACCCAACGGCTGAAAGAACGGATGCGCCAGGTAATATTTACGCTTTAATTCTGTGCGTAATGTCTCTGCGCGACTGGTGCGCACCGTTGCGGTTTGTGCACTGCGACCAGAATCATATTGTTTGTACAACGCGCTGCGATTTTGGGGCGCGGTGTAATATGTATTCTTGCCCGTTGTTGAATTATACGTACGTGTTGTGGTACGTGTCTGATATTTCTGGTAATTAACATTTGTGCGGGCGCGCACCGCCGGCTGGGATGAAAAATCCACACTGGACGCGGCGCGTGTACCACTGTTTGTTGCGGCAACCGCTGGCGCGATTCCAACTAACGCCGCCAGTACAAATACAGATATCTGCTTTTTCATACTAAAAAACTCCTTGTCTTGATGGGTTAATTATACCACAACACGCCCCCATAAAAAAGTATAAAAATACCGGCAATTGCCGGTATTTTTTACCTATAAAATATGCCGTTTGTTATTGGCATCTGGCGGACTGACAATGCCTTCTTGTTCCATACGTTCCATAAACCCGGCCGCCTTGTTATACCCGATTTGCAAACGGCGTTGGATATACGAAATCGTCGGTTTTTTATCACGCAAAACGCATTCCTTGGCCTGGGTGTACAGGTCGGCATCTTTGTCGCCCTTGGCCGCCGGCATACCCGGAATTGCCGCCCCACCCGCGACGCCACCATCGTCGCCATCGGTGATACCCTCTACATAATCTGGGGCCTGTTGCGCGCGCAAGAAATTACCAACGCGTGTCATTTCTTCGTCTGATATAAATGCGCCATGGATACGCACCGGAACACGTCCAGCCTCGCTGAACAACATGTCGCCACACGCCAACAGGTTTTCAGCACCCTTTTCACCCAATGTTGTCATAGAGTCAATATTACTGCGCGCCTGGAACGAAATACGTGTCGGGAAATTCGCCTTGATAACACCGGTAATTGTTGTCGCGTCTGGACGCTGGGTCGCCATGACCAGGTGGATACCGGCCGCACGCGCCTTTTGCGCAATACGCTGAACACACGCCTCTACATCTTTGCGCGCCAGGCTCATCAGGTCGGCAACCTCGTCAATAACTATGACGATGTACGGCATATCTGACAAGTCAACTTCCTGGGTTTCAAACAGCAATTCACCCGTTTCTTCGTCTGTGCCAACGGCGACCTGGCGTGTGATTTTTTCACCACTGGCCCGCTTTGCCGCAACGATTTCATTGTAACTTTCAATATTACGCGCATTAACCAGTTGCAGCTGTTTATAGCGATCCTCCATCTCACGAACGGCCCATTTCAGTGCATTGACCGCCGCATTTGGATCCAATTTTACAATCGGCGTTATCAAGTGCGGTATATCATCCCAGAATCCAAAATCAACACCCTTTGGATCAATAATCATCAGTTTGCATTTATCCGGTGTAAAATGATAAACGATGGACATAATGATTGACTGAACAAACACTGATTTACCGGAACCCGTGCGCCCTGCAATCAACATATGTGGCATTTTTGCCAAATCAAAATACATATAATTACCGCCGATATCCACGCCCAACGCCAATGGAATCTTGTATTTTGATGTGCGGAACGTTTCACTTTCCACCAGTCCGCGGAACCGCACCGTCTGGCGTTTCAGATTCACCATTTCAACACCAATCAGCGGTGTCCCCGGAATATGTGCAATACGGATATTTTCAGTTGCCATCGCACGTGTCATATCCTTGACAGTCTTGCTGACATCAACCATGCGGGTACCACTGTCCGGCATAAATTCGTACAATGTAACGATTGGTCCGGGACGAATACCGACAACCTTGCCATGAACATTGTATTCGGCAAAATGCACCTCCATCGCGGATGCATTGCTTTTCAGTTCTGGGGTAACAACACTCTTGCCAAAATTAGACCGTTCCAAGAACGCCGGATCTGGCAATTCAAATTCATCTGACGCATTGTGACGCACGGCGCGGGTACGTGATTTTTTCACCGCGCGGCGCGCCGGACGCGCGGGCGTGGTGTCATCTGCATCATCGTCTGAATCTGTATCATCATCTGTGGTATCTGCATCTGACTCATCATATTCTGTATCACCATCATCTGTGACCACCGGACGTGCCAAATGAAACACCGACAACACTAAACGCACCGCGCGCGAAACCGACCGCACAACCGCACGAATATGCGACCATTTAATATGCAATATCACGCATGCGAACCAGAAAAATGCCGCCAGCGACAATACACCCACTGCGACCGCCCACGCGCCAATAAAACGCGTAACATCATATGATACAATCGCGCCTAACATACCCCCAAATACACCACGTGGTACCATCATGCCGAAACCGGCACACCCCAGGCACAGCGCAATAAACATGCGCAGGAAATTATATTCTGGCGCAATATCATCCGTCCAATTTGCCAAACGCCCCAACCCCATGCGCGCCACACACAACAACACGAACAACGCCGGCACAAATCCAAACATATATTCCATGAACGCCGCAACATTACCAACAACCGATTGCGTGCCAAACGTACTGGCCGTGGCAAAACCATCCAGATACACATCCAAAAACACCAACGCAAAAATAATCCACAACGCCAGTGCCAATGCGATGCCACCGAATGCGCGTCGCGTAATATTCTTTAATGCCCCGGAAATACTGTCCGGTAAAAATTTTATTTTTCCTTCCATAACGTGGTTATTTTATCATAAAAAAAACAAAAGTGTTAGTGCTTTAAAAACGCGCCACATGGGCGCGAATAAATTACCGTTTTAATTGCCATTTGACCAAATCAGCCATCGCCATACCAATAAACGCCCCCAGGATAACATCTGTGGGCCAATGCGCCCCATATGCGACACGCGACGCGCCGATAATGATGGCCAATGTCCACGTAAACCATTTCACACGTGGCGCCAACATCCCCAACATAACCAGCCCCGCAAATGATGCAACCGTATGTCCAGACGGCATGGAATTAAACGCCCATTCATTTGACAACGGATAAAAACCGGTCAGGCCCAGGGCCTCGTAAAAAATGGGACGGGCACGCCCAATCAACACCTTTAACACCTTGGCAACGATGGATGCCGACAGCACAGAGCAAAATATAAAAAACGCATAACTACTCTTTGTTTTTTCTATAAAATCACGCAAAAACACCCGAATACTAAACTGATTTCTGTCGTTTCTGTATCTGGGTATTGAATTTACGACCTTTTTACTATAAAAAACACACATCGTGACGAATGATACGATAATCCACACCTTGGCATCAAAAATCGCATCAAACAGTCCCCACAACCCACAATTAAATTGACGCATCCACAGGTACAACGGCGCATCAAACCACAGCACCCCACACACGACCAGCGCCATCGTTACTGCCGCGCCCCATGCCAATAATTTCCATTTCATTTTATTATCTGGTGTTAAAAACATTTTATCCGCCCTATTTTGCAATCAATGAATTATAAATCTTTTTTTCCGTCAGTATTTTTGCCGCCACCGCCGATGACAATGCATCTTCATCTGCGCCACTGGTGATAACCGGACAACCACGACGGATTGTATCCGCGGCAACATCTGTTTCACGATTAAAATCACGCGCATTAAAATCATCGTTTACAACATTCAAGAAAAACGCATCTTGTTGCGCACTGCTGCGAATATTAGATAAACACACAATCGGAAACACACCGCGTCCATCAATTGCGCGCCCTGTTCCCGTCTTGATTGATTTATTTAATAATTCCAATGCGCCACCATTATTTAAATCCAGGCGACTTGCGATACGCGCACTGCCCGCTGTTGGTGTACCGACCAGCACCCCGCGTTCATATTCATAGAATGCGGCCGCCAGTGCCTCTGCGGTGCCACGCGTCTGGTTAGATACCAGAACAACAACAGGAACATCTGTGATGGCATTACCACCGGGTATAACTTCTACTTCGGCCTGGGCGGTTTCGGCAATACGCATAACCGGACGCGCACCAATAAACAGCCCCCCCAGTTTGGCCGCCGCGCGTGGCGCATCCCCGGACGCAACACGCAAATCCAGAACAATTCCGCCAATATTCGGATATTTTGCCAACGCTTCATTAACAATGGATACGGCGTTATCAGACACGTTATGCACAATGATTTCCAGAACATCGCCCGTATCTGTTCCAACGCCAGCACGGTGCACCACATCCGCATCGGCCAATACGATTGTTGCACGACGCAGCACAACATTGCGCACACCCGACGGCGTTAACAATTTAACCTTGGCCGTGCCGGAATTAAAGCCATCCAAAAATCCCGCAATATCATCATCAGACATTTCTGACACTGCGCGACCATTAATTTCGGCGATTAAATCACCATCATGAATTCCGGCCGCATCGGCGGGCGAACCTGCAAATACACCATGCACACGAAATTCACCACGCACATCACGCACACCGGTCAAACCAACACTGGTCAATATGCGTCCATCATCATACAATTCGGCATCACGTGAATAGATATAGCGACCATTTTCATCAATCCCGCGTATTAATGCATCAACCACCGACTGGTAAATTTCAGACGTGTTTGCATTATGAAACGCAACATCGTTTTCACGCAATTTCAGAATCATTGCCGTTGTAATTTCGCCAAAGCCATTCCAATCGCCACTGCGCGGACGTGGATAATTTGCAATAATCTCGTCCCCCCAGACCATAACCACACGATTATCAGTCGCCGCAATATGCGCGTTTTTGTTCAGTGATTCCAGACTTTCAATCGCAACATTTATGTTTTTGCCCGCCCATTTCACGTTATCCAGTTTTTCATAGATTTCCGCAAATGTTTTGGACATATCCACAACGTTTATACCGTCTTGGACCGGTTCATCGTCAAAGAATAAACCATCTGCGCATGCCGGAATTGTCGCCACAGCCAAACATAAAATGATAAATATTTGTCTTATTCGCATATTCCAATTCCCCCCACGCGCAGATTATTCATATTAATATTTTGTTTCACGCAAATTAAAGTGATACAAAACAACGTTTGAAATATAAATACTGGTCAATGTGCCCATCACAACCGAAAATGTCATCGCAATGGCGAATTCCTGTAACATCACACCGCCCCAGAAATACAGGCCGACCATCGCCAGTATCGTGGACAAACTGGTCATAATCGTACGATGCAACATTTCATTAACCGACAGGTCAATCAGGTCATTCATTGGCATCTTGTGATATTGTTTAATATTTTCATCAATTCGGTCATAATTCACAACCTTGTCATTAATAGAATACCCAATACCCATCAGAATAACCGCAATGGATGTCTGGTTAAATTCCAATCCTGTGATTGAAAAGAACCCGAACATCAATATAAAGTCCAACACCAATGATACAAACGAACCAACCGCATATCCGCCACGATAACGAATCCAGATATACACACTCATTAACACGAACGATACCAGAATTGCCAAGATACCGCCCCGCACCAATTCGCCACCGATTTTCGGTCCAACGATTTGTACCTGGGAATATTCAACCTTGTTGCCCAGTATTTGTTTAATTTCGGCAACACGCGTGTTTTGCTGGGCATCCGTTGCCCCCTTGGGCAAACCAACGCGCACCAAAATCGCATTATTATCCACAGATTGCAATTCCGGACTGAACGCGGCCAGGTCACTGCGCATTTTATCAATGGTATAATCGGCAACAATCGGTTTTACCTCCATTGAAATGCCACCGGCAAAATCAATACCGTAATTCAATCCACGTGTCAGCAATGACACCACAGAAATCAGAACCAATACAGCCGAAACCCAGTACGACAGTTTCCGATACTTCATAAAACGAAATTTCATAACTTTGCCCTTTTTATTTATTCTTGATGTATCCAATTTTCTTGTTCTTGCCATTCATGTACCAATCAATCAACACGCGCGACAGCAGCAAACACGTAAACAATGTTGTAATCACACCGATTGACAAGGTAACCGCAAACCCACGAATTGGGCCGGCACCAAATTGGAACAAAATCAAACTGCAAATCAGATTGGTCAGGTTTCCGTCCATAACCGTCTTGGTTGAACGCGTGAATCCCAAATCAACCGCACGCAATGTCGGAACACCTGCACGTACTTCGTCACGGATACGTTCAAATGGCAATATGTTTGCGTCCACCGCCATCCCCAGGGTCAGCACGATACCCGCAATCCCTGGCAACGTCAACGTCGCCCCCAAGAATGCCGATATACCGATAATCATCGCCAAATTCACCATTAACACGATGTCAGCAATTACACCAAATCGGCCATATGCCAAAATCATAAACACAACAACAAACAGAACGCCGACCGCCGAACCGACCTTGCCGGCCTCAATTGCGTCCGCGCCCAGCCCCGCACCAACGGTACGTTCTTCTATCACCTGCAATGGTGCCGGCAACGCACCCGAACGTAACAATACCGCCAGGTCTTTTGCACCCTGCAATGTAAACCCACCAGAAATCTGGCCACGCCCACCAGGAATCGGTTCACGTATTGTTGGCGCCGACAACACACGACCATCCAAAACAATTGCAAAACGTTCGTTAACATGTTCTGTTGTCAGACGCGCAAACTTGCGTGCACCCGTCGCATCAAATGCAGTCGTTACAACCGGCATATTATTTTGGTCAAAATCCGCCTGGGAATCTTTCAGTGATTCACCAGAAACTTCCACACGGCTGTATACCGGAACCAGTTGCTGTGGCGCATCCATCAGTGGCAAAAACTGGGTCCCATTTGGCGCACGCCCAGATGCGATTTGTTCTGCCGTGACATTTTCATTAACCAGATGGAACGTCATCTTGGCGGTTTGACCAATCAGTTCTTTGATATGTTCTGGATTATCAACCCCCGGCAACTGAATCAGAATATATTTGCCACCCTGGGATTGGATGGATGGTTCCTTGGTTCCCAACGCATCAATACGGCGACGCACAATTTCAATACTGCGCGCCAATGCATCTTGGACCATTTCATTTTTCTGTTTTTCAGAATACGCCAGTGTAATTGTGCGACCAGATGATGAAATATCAACAGATGTTCCCAAAACACTCTTTAACCGCCCCTTGGCACGGGATACATCGGCATCTTCGCGGACAACCAATGACACCACGCCATCGTTATTACGCAGGTTTGAAAAACGAATTACACCCTTGTCACGATCAATCATAGCTGTGCGTACTTCGTCATACAACTGGGCCGCTTTTTCCTGGAACATGGTGTTTGTGTCCACTTCCAATAACAATTGCGCCCCACCCTTTAAATCCAACCCCAGCGGAATTGGACGCACCCACGATGGAACATACGCCGACATTTTGGGCGATATTGTCGGCAACGCCAATAACACGCCAAAGACCGCAATAAAAATTATCGCCAGTTTTTTAAACATTTCTTACACCCTTTTATTCAACACTTGCAACCGCGTTTTTGTTGACTTCTATGACGACACCCTTGGCCACTTCCAATTCAATCGTACGTTCGTTTATTTTTTTAATTGTTCCATAAATGCCGGCCGCCATAACGCGATTACCAACCTTTAAAGAATCCAACATTTTCTGGTATTCCGCCATTCTGCGCTTGTTCGGACGAACCATAAACAGGTAAATAATTCCAAACACGACCGCGCAATACAAAACCAGTCCCCATGTATTACCAGTGGCGACCGCATCGGCGTTTTGGGCAACAACTGCTGCTTGTTCCATATATTTTCTCCTTGGTCTGTTATTATATTATGGTGTTCAGAATAGTAAAAAAATCACGCACTGTAAAGGCAAAAAACCGCGAATAATTATATGCGTTCAAACCACGCGTCCATATCATGAAATGGGATAAATTTATACACCGGGCGCCCATGATTACATTGTCCTGCACGCGCAGTATTTTCAATCGCACGCAGCAATGCATCACACGATGGTAAATCCAGACGCTGGCCGGCGCGAACACTGTGGTGACATGCATAATTGGCCAATTTCAGATGCAGTCGTTCCCCCAACTGGGACGAATGACCTGTGGTGCGAACCTCGTCCGCGATGTCATGAAACAGGTTTGCCCAGTTTAAATCCCAATCGGCGGGCTTCTCAAAAATTGCGATTGCGTCATCACCAAATGCATCAATATGCAATCCAGATGCGCGCATTTCATCCGCCACGGTCAATACCGCCGCCACGTCATCCGCACGCAATGAAATCACAATCGGGGTCAGCAACGGTTGGGATTTTATCGTATGCGTGCGCAGGCGTTCATACGTAATCCGTTCATGCGCCGCATGTTGGTCAACAACAACCAAATTATCCCCAGACACCGCCAAAATATATTTATCGCCAACCTGGGCAATTGCACGCCCCAGTGGCATGTCACAGTCTGTCGCGACATCATCCGCCGGGGCCGCCGGCGTAAATACCGCCCCCACGTCCGGCGAACGCACAGACATAACCATCGGCGCAACTGGTGTCACAACCGGTCGCAATCCGAAATCAATATGTGTCTGGGTCGCAGCGGGCGCCATATTAAATTCATGTGGTGTATGCGCGGCTATATCCAGACGGGGCGCATCCTGTTGTAATGTCCGCCCCAGGTAATCACGCAATGTCTTGATAATAAAACTGCGTACGTGGGCGGGTTCCAGAAAGTGCACCTCTGTCTTGGCGGGGGACACGTTAACGTCCACACTGCGCGCCGGCACCGCCAGGTATAATGCACACAGCGGAAATTCACGTGCATGCATTACGTCCATATATGCCGCACGCAATGCACCAACCAAAACCTTGTCCCGAACAGGACGACCATTCACAAACAAATACTGGTCAACCGATGACGCACGCCGCAATGTTGGTTCTGATATAAAACCACGCAACGACATGCCGGCCGTACTGGCACTGGTTGCATCAACCGCAATCATACGCCCCCGCACATCATCACCCATAACGGCGACAATACGGTCTGACATATCCTGATTTTTTGGAAACCGCCATTTGTTATTCAGCACGAATCCGACATCTGGGCGCGCCATGGCCAAACGACGCACCACATCCAGCACAGAAATCATTTCCGCCCGGTCCCCGCGCAAGAATTTCAAACGCGCCGGCGTGCGTGCAAACAAATTTTCAACACGAATTCGCGTCCCAGAATCCCAATCAGATGGCCGCACATCACCCGTATTTGCATCCAATCGCCACCCATTTTCATCTGTGCCATTGAACGTATCAATCGTCATATCAGATACTGATGCAATTGATGGTAACGCTTCGCCCCGGAACCCCATAAAATTAATATTTAATAAATCATCATCCGGCAATTTTGATGTTGCATGCCGCTGAATACACCGCGCCAGGTCATCGCGCGACATCCCGCCACCATTATCAATCACGGAAATCAATGTGCGTCCACCATCGGCGACATCAATCATTATCTGGTCTGCGCCCGCGTCCAGCGCATTTTCCACCAGTTCTTTGACCACGCTGGCGGGGCGTTCTACAACCTCGCCGGCGGCAATTTGATTAACCAGAAAATCAGGCAGAACGCGCACAGTCATTTGGTATTATTCTTTGAATTTTACTTCCAAAATCTCGTATTCTTTTTCACCGGATGGCAATTTTACAACACATGTATCGCCAACACACCGGCCAATCATCGCGCGCCCCACCGGCGATGTGCATGAAATAACCTGGCGACCATCTGATTCAATATCCGACAGAATTCGGCACTGCATACGGTTGCCATCTTCGTCTTCGGCGACAACACGTGCACCAAACACAACCCGGTCACCAGACAGCGAATCCACATCAATAATCGCCGCGTTTTCAATTACGCTTTCTATGAATTGAATACGCTTGTCAATCTGGCGCTGCTTTTCCTTGGCCGCGCTGTAATCAGCATTTTCAGACAAATCCCCCAGCGAACGCGCCCATTGAACCGTCTTTAAAATTTCTGGCCGTTGAACTTCCTTTAAATCTTTTAATTCTTTTAACAGTGCGTCAAAACCCGCACGCGAAATTGGTCTTTTTTCCATTTTTTATGCCTTAACGTTTGTATGGGGAATTATAAGCATTCATTTTAATTTTGCAATTATCAAATCAACAGGTTATAATTTTCTGATACTGGGGTTACGTTATGAGATTAAAACCAACGATTTTATCCAGATTCCTGTTACGACGCTTTTTTGGTGGCGTTGGCCTGGTTATGCTGGTGGTATGTGGGATTATATTCGCGGTCACGTTCGTTGAACGATTGCCGTCAAACCCGACTGCTGTGGCGGCATTGTCTGACGCGTGGACACGCCTGTTGGAATATGTGCCGCTGTTTTTGCCATTGGCGGTATTTATGGGAACACTGATGGCGTCATATAACCTGACCAAATCCAGCGAAAGTATCATTGTATCCAGTGCGGGCCAATCCCCATACCAGGCGGCACGCCCGTTCCTGATTGGGGCGGCGCTGATTGGGATTTTTGCAACAACGATTGTAAATCCGTATTCTGTGGAATTAAGTAACCGCAACATTACATCTGATCACCTGAAACTGGTTGATGGTGCGATATGGTTGCGCGAATCATCGGACGATGGTTTTATTACAATGACCGCCCGCCAAATGCACAAGGACGGCGAAAATCTGGTTTTTGATAATGCAATTGTGTACAGCCAGGATGCAACATTTAAACTGGTTCAACGTACAGAAGCGGCGCACATCACCCTGGATGACGTGGGTCTGCACGCCACGGCGGCAAATATCTGGAATCGTGATGGTATTATGCATACCGGCGATTGGTCGGCGCAAACCCGCCTGACCCCACGTACGGTATTGGACAGATATCTGCAACCGGACCAGATTTCGTTCTGGCAATTACCAACATTTATCCAAAAAATGCAATCAATCGGCGCGCCTGTGCGTGGGCACCTGGTTCAACTGTGGACACTGTTGTTCTTGCCACTGTCATTAATTGCGATGACAACATTGGGGGTTGCCTTTTCCCAAACGCGCCAGCGCCGTAATTATAATTTCAGCACGAAATTCGCACTGGGGATTATCACGTGTTTTGCACTGTATTTTATAACAAATATGTTTAATGCACTGGGGGCGACCGGGGCGTTGCCGCCGATGTTGGCAATCGTTGCGCCGCAACTGATTATCATTGCCGCCGCCGCCACATTTATCGCCAGTTTTGACACAATTTAATGGGGGAAAATCATGCCATTACGGAACAGACAGAAAAACACAACACGTAATAAAATTATAATCTGGGCGATTGTTATTGTCGTGATTGCATTGATGATAATTTCATTCCCGGCACCCCAGAATATGACCGAAATCGTACTGTACCCATGAATTATATAGAGATTTTTTTAGAAGCCCTGGCCGCGGAAAAAGGCCGCAGCGCAAAAACACTGGAAAGTTATTCGTCTGACCTGCGCCATGCAGATGCGGCGATGCCAAATGGCCTGATGGGCGCAACCGGCACAGACGTCCAGGATTATTTATCTGGACTGGATGAACGCGCATCATCCGTCGCACGACATGCCAGCGCACTGCGTGGATTCTATAAATTTTTAATGCTGGAAAAAATCATCACCGAAAACCCGGCGGCAAATCTGGAATTACCAAAGCGGTCGCGCCCATTGCCAAAATTTTTATCGGTGGATGAAATTGAATTGCTGATTTCATCGGCGGGCGATGTGAAAAATGCGACACGCCTGCGCGCGATGATTGAATTGCTGTACGCATCTGGATTACGCGTTTCAGAACTGTGCGAATTACCAATGACCGCCATCCTGGGCAATAAATTATTAATCCATGGCAAGGGCGCCAAGGAACGCATGGTCCCCATGCACGCCGGTGCGGTGGCGGCATTGCAAAAATGGTTAAACCTGCGCGATGACGATGCGTCAAAATACGTGTTCCCAGGCATTGGGAAAAGTGGCCATATGACACGCGATGGTTTTTTCAAGATACTGAAAAAGTGCGCCGTACTGGCCGGGATTGACCCACATCGCGTATCGCCGCACGTACTGCGTCATTCGTTTGCCTCACACCTGTTGGCGGGGGGCGCAAACCTGCGCGCGATCCAAACAATGTTGGGTCACGAAGACATTTCAACAACACAAATTTATACCCACGTGATGCCAGAACAACTGCGCGAGACAGTTGTTGCACATCATCCGCTGGGGCATGCAAAATCAATGGATGATATAAAATGATACGTAAATGCGACCATACGGGATGTACCAAGGCCGGTACATGTCGCGCGCCAAAATCGCGCGATTTGCGGGAATACTGGTGGTTTTGCCAGGAACACGCGGCCGAATACAATAAAAACTGGAATTTCTATGCCGACATGACGCCCGATGAAATAGAGGCCGACTGGGAACGCCAGACGTTTGGCGCGCCACTGAAAGACAAAGACACCGCCAACAAGGACGAAGCGGACTATGTAAAATTCCTGAACGATTTTATTATGGGACGCAGTGCGTTTGACCACGTCGCCCCAAAACCACGTGTGAACACCACAATCAGCAATGCGTTAAAGGTATTGGGCCTGGCGCCGACGGCAACAATGCGCGAAATCGGCGCAAGATATCGTATGCTCGCAAAAAAATACCACCCCGATACGGGTGGTACCGCAAATGCGGCACAGTTTACCAAGGTAAATGCGGCATACCAAACCCTGAAAAAACACTTTGGCAAGAAATAATTATTTGAATAAATTAGAATGGTACAGATGTGGTGATTGTGACAAAGGGAGTGTACGAAAAAGGTACACGACCGGCGTCAGAACCGCCACAGATGTGCTATTATAACTTTATTTGAATAAATTAGAATGGCGGTAGATACGCTAAAACCCGCCAACGTAGTGTACAAGCGCTACATGAGTTGGCGGGTTTTAGCGGAGATGCCCCATTATAATTTATTCAGGTATGCGATGGCGTCCATGGCCGCCGTACATCCCGTTCCGACCGCGGTTGCAATCTGCATTTTTATATCGGATTCAACGTCACCGGCGACAAACATACCGGTGGGCAACGCCGATGGGGCGATGCGTCCCATGTTGTCGCGGGCGACATCCTCGGTCAGATAATCCGTGTTCGCTTCGTGGCCAATGGCAACAAAGATGCCATCCACGGTGATAACATCACCGGTGGTGGTGGTTGCCGCCAGGCGGTCATCAGATGTTTTTTCAATCTTGACCAGATCGGTATTAAACAGGCATTCAATATTTTCACGTTCGGCAACGCGACTGCGGACAATGGCCTCGGCCCGGGTAAATGCGCCCTTGCGATATACGATTTTGACCGTCTTGGCAATATCGGCCAGGTACAGCGCATCGTTCAGTGCGGCATTACCGCCACCGATAACAATTACGGATTTATCATAGTAAAAGAATCCATCGCATGTCGCGCAATATGACACGCCCTGGCCATACAATTCGCGTGCACCGGCGATTTCCAATTTACGTGGTGACGCACCGGTTGCAATTATAACTGATTTTCCAACATATTTTTTGCCGTTGTCACACGCAATGTTAAATGCACCAACCGCATCGCCTGAAATCGTCTTGGCCGACGTGAATACAATCTCTGCCCCAAACGATGTCGCTTGATTTTTCATAAATTCGGCCAGTTCTGCGCCAGACCCCGCCCATCCCGGATAATTTTCCAGTTTGGCGATTCCTGCCATCTGGCCCCCCAGGGTATCACCACCCAGGACAATTGTCTTTTTACCGCCACGCGCGCAATACAGTGCCGCCGTCAGACCCGCCGGTCCAGACCCCAGAATAATAACATCATACATAACAATGTCGTTCATGATACCTTTTCCTTTCTATAATTTATCATTGCGTTCAGCATAGCATAACGATATTTCGCACGCAAATCAAAGATTTTATTGATTTTACCGCATGATAAAATTATAATAACATTCGTTATGAATACAGCATATATGTTTTTCAGTCGCACATCATCCCCGTTGGGGGAATAATTTTCGTGCTTTATATTTTGATAAAAAAATTGCGATTTATGTCGCACCATCCTAATTATAAAAACAAAATAACCAAGGAATAGAAACTATGTTGGATATCAGATTTATTCGTGAAAACTCAGATGTGGTTAAAAATGCATGCCGGGTCAAGGGTTTTGCCGATAACATTGATGAACTGTTGGCATTGGACGCACGCGTGCGCGAACTGAAAACAATAACCCAGGCAATGACGGCCGAGAAAAACAAAATCACACGTGAAATTCCGACCGCCACGGACAAGGCGCCATTGATTGCACGCAGCAAGGAAATTGCAACTGAAATTGCCGCCGATATGGCAGAATTGGCCGACAAGGAAGATAAATTAAACGACCTGATGCACCGCGTTCCACAAATTCCAGATGCATCCGCCCCAATTGGGCCGGACGACACCGCAAACATAGAGGTTCGCCGTGTTGGCGCCCCACGCGATTATGGATTTACACCACGCGCCCAATGGGATTTGTTGGATATGAACGGTTGGTGGTTGCCAGAAAAAATCGGCAAAATTTGTGGCACACGCACATATGCATTGGTTGGCGAGGCCGCAGAATTACAATTGGCCATTGAAACGTATGTGATTCAAAAACTGATTGCCAAGGGGTTCCATTTTGTTGAATGCCCGTCAATTACAAAACCACAGACGATTTTTGATGCGGGACATTTTATGGGTTCTGACCTGTCGGTGATGGATAACGACGTATTTATGCTGGCAGGGACCGACCGTTGCCTGGCGGGTACGGCCGAAATCATCCTGAATTCGTTGCACAGTGGTGAAATCCTGAATGAACGCGATTTGCCAATTAAATATGCCGGATTTTCGCCATGTTTCCGCAAGGAAGCCGGTGCCGCCGGTCGCGACACGCGGGGTCTGGCCCGTTTTCACCAGTTTAACAAGGTGGAACAATATGTGTACTGCACCCCAGAACAATCAAATGAAATGCACGAACACATTTTGAATAATCTGTGCGAGGTTATGGAAGACCTGGAATTACCATACCGTGTGATTGCAAACTCTACGGGCGACATGGGATTTAACAAGGTTAAAATGAATGACGTAGAGGCATGGGTTCCATCAGAAAACGCGTACAAAGAAGTGGGCAGCTGTTCATCCATTGGCCAATTCCAGGCGCGCCGCACCAACACCCGTTATCGCGACAAAAATGGTGATGTTCAATTTGTGGCAACCTTGAACAATACCGGTATTGCTGTGCCACGTGTTTTGGTTCCATTCCTGGAAAATCACCAGAATGCCGATGGCAGTGTGAATATTCCACCAAAATTGCAACCATTGATGGGTGGTCGCACCAAGATTGGTGGCCAACATTAAAAAACGGGGCAACGCCCCGTTTTCTTATTTTGTATTCTGCTTTTGCACCACGAAATGTGTCGCCGGCAAAAACGAATGATATAATACCTTGAATTTGTTTTTAGACTGCACATAGTCCCATTTTTTTATCGCGTCCAACAAATTACGCTGATAAAAATCCGACACTTCGTATCTATAAAACTGTTCCATCGCATGCATTACACTGTTATATGCCACATACAGCGAATTATCCGATGTGCCATATGGGATAAAAACAGTCGGCGCAATTACTAATTTATCACGTATACGCGCGCCATAGTCCGCATATTTGCGTGGATTTTCGCGAACCGCCGCCAATTGACGGGACGCCTCATAAAAATTATTTGCCAAATCATAAAAATGCGACGCACGCGACTGGGCCAATACATTAAAATTCTCCCCCAATGCCGCGTCCACAGATATAAAGAAGCGGTCAATCGTACGATCCCAATCAACATTTAATAAATTCAATTTTTCCATATAATGTACCTCTTTGTCTGCACAAATATAGACAAAAATAATAAAATGTCAATATTTCTTGCATTTTTTTATTCATACTTCTTGAAAAATGAAAATTATGGTATAATCTAGGGTTCACGAAAAAGATTTAAGGCAAACACATGAAAATTCGCAATATTGCAATCATTGCACACGTTGACCACGGAAAAACAACCCTGGTTGACAATATGTTAAAACAGGCCGGCACATTTCGTGCCAACGAACGGGTTGAAGATCGCGTCATGGACAGTGGCGACATTGAACGCGAACGCGGCATTACTATTTCTGCGAAACCAACATCTATATTGTGGCACGATTATAAAATTAACATCGTTGATACCCCGGGACACGCGGACTTTGGTGGCGAAGTGGAACGTATTTTGTCAATGGTTGACGGCGTTGTGCTGTTGGTTGATGCGGCCGAAGGCCCACTGCCCCAGACGAAATTTGTTCTGTCCAAGGCATTAAAATTGGGTCTGCGTCCAATCGTTTGTATTAACAAGGTTGATCGTTCCGACGCCCGTCCAGATGAAGTATTAAGTGAAACATTTGATTTGTTTGATAAATTGGGTGCAACCGATGACCAGTTGGATTTCCCATACCTGTATGCGGTTGGTCGTGATGGTTGGGCGGTGCGTAACCTGAATGATGAACACAAGGATTTAACCCCACTGTTTCAATTGATTGTTGACCATGTTCCGGCACCTGATTGCAATGGCACACGTTGCCAGTTGGACGCACCATTTTCTATGTTGGCCACAACGCTGGAGGCCGACCCATACGTTGGTCGTATTCTGACCGGAAAAATTGAATCTGGTACTGTGCATGTTGGCCAAACGGTCAAGGCCATTAATATGCAGGGCGAATTCATTGAAAATGCCAAGATTACAAAAATTATTGAACACCGCGGTGTTGAAAAAATTTCCCGTGACAGTGCATCTGCGGGCGACATCGTCGTTGTTGCCGGATTTTCCAAGGCAACCGTGGCGGACACATTGTGTGATCCATCGGTGAACACCCCAATCCCGGCAATGCCAATTGACCCACCAACCCTGACCATGACATTCTTTGTGAACACATCACCATTGGCGGGTAAATCGGGCAAAAAACTGACATCACGTATGATTGGCGAACGCCTGTTCAAGGAAGCGGAAACAAACATCGCATTAAAGGTCACCCAGAGCGCAAACAACGAATCGTTTGAAGTATCTGGTCGTGGTGAATTGCAACTGGGTATCTTGATTGAAACAATGCGCCGCGAAGGATTTGAATTATCTGTATCGCGTCCACGCGTTGTTATGCACGAAGACGCCAACGGCGAAAAACTGGAACCAATTGAAGAAGTCGTAATTGATGTTGATGACGAGTTTTCGGGCGTTGTTATTGAAAAAATGACCAAGCGCAAGGCAACCATCACAGAAATGAAGGCATCAGGCGCCGGCAAAACACGTATCGTATTTTCTGCGCCATCACGTGGGCTGATTGGATACCTGTCGGAATTCCGCACAGATACACGTGGCACCGGCATTATGAACCGCGTATTTGCAGAATACGGTCCATATCGTGGTCCAATTATGCAGTATCGTCCGGGCGTGCTGGTTTCCATGGAAAATGGTGTGACCGCAACATACGCGTTATTCAACCTGCAGCCACGCGGGACACTGTTTGTTGGCCCCCAGACCGAAGTGTATTCCGGTATGATTATCGGCGAACACAGCAAAGAAAACGATTTGGAGGTAAATCCAGTCAAGGGCAAAGAATTAACCAATGTGCGCAGCGTAACCGCCGATGAAAAACTGTTCTTGGCACCCCCGCGCAAGATGTCACTGGAAGAATCGTTGTCATATATCTTGGACGATGAATTAGTAGAAGTGACACCGGCAACAATTCGTTTGCGCAAGAAAGAATTGGACAGCAATGTCCGCAAAAAAACGCGCAAGAATACAGAGATGTAAAAATGCCCCACACGGGGCATTTTTGTTTTATATTGAAACAAACAAATAAAACATGTAAATTTAAACCATGACCAAACGATTATTTTTATTTGCCGGATATGATGCCAATGGAATTATTGACGATGCATTAATTCATTATGTACGCAGCATGTCAGAATATGGTGATGTCATCCTGTGTATGGATTGCGATTGTCCAAAATCAGAATTAAAACGCGCGGCGCCATATGTGTTGTACGCAATGGCAATGCGACATGGCGAATATGATTTTGGTTCATATAAACGCGCGTACATGTATGCACGTGATGCCGGCATCCTGAAAAGTTACGATTTTGTATATATGATAAATGATTCTGTGTACGGCCCGTTGATGGACGTTGGCCCCACATTGACCCGGATGGAAAATCTGAATACCGATGCATTTGGTATCGCATATAACCCCAGCCACAGTGGCCCACATATTCAATCCTGGTTTATCGGTATGCGTAAATCTGTGTTCATGTCACCATGGTACGATGAATTTATGTGCAGCGTCACGCATCAATCGGACAAGGGTTTAATAACATACATGTATGAACAGGGCTTCACGCGATTGCTGAACGCACATAATGCATCGTGGGGGTACCTGTATCTCACCCGCGGGCGCAGTGTGTATAACAACGTTGCCGCCCTGTTCCGACGCGGTATGCCGTTTATGAAGAAATGCGCATTTCCACGGTACTTTGGTGGATTGGGTAATCGCATATTGTATATCCTGGACCACATATCACCGGATGTGCGCCGCGCCATTATGGACGCGGCATGCCGTACATATGGCGCGGACGTGGTTGCACATACACTGAGCCGGAATCCAATTCGTATAACATACCGCCGCATAAAACACGTGCTGCGCAAGATATTAATAGAGGGAATATGAAAAACCAAAACACACCTGTGCGTATTGCAGCCATAACCATGGCACGCAATGATGAATTTTTCCTGAACCGCTGGATTAAATATTACGGCGGACAAATCGGGTCTGAAAATTTGTACATATACCTGGACGGATTGGATCAAAAAATCCCATCGGGTCACGCAAATGCAAACATTAAAAAATTGCCCCACCGTGACGAAGAACGCCAGCGCGGTGACAAGACACGCATATTGCTGTTATCTGATTTGGCCAAAAAATTATTCGCCGATGGGTATGATATTGTTATCGGTTGCGATTGCGATGAATTCTTGGTGGTGGACCCAGACCTGGAAACAACACTGCCACAATATTTGGCAACAATTAAAAATCGCACAACGGTATCTGGATTGGGTCTGGATGTCGGTATGGATTTGGAATCTGAAACCGCACTGGATATGAACGCGCCATTTTTGACCCAGCGCAAATATGCGGTTCTGTCCACGCGTTACACTAAACCGGTCGTTTTGTTCCGCCCACGCACCTGGGGCAGTGGTTTTCACAGTGTCAAGGGCACAAATTTCCACATTGATAAAAATCTGTACCTGTTACATTTTGGTGGCGTTGATTTGGATATGATAAAAAATAAAATTGGCGACCGCACCGCGTCGTGGGGTGCGCACCTGAAAAAGCGCGCACGCACGATTGACATCATCACACACGCAAAAAATAAAAATCACAGTACGCGCGCCGCACGCATATTGCAAACATTCTTGCGCCCAATTTATGATTTGAACAAGCCCGCGATGTTGGGCATGAAATGGGTCGCAACCATCCCCACACGTTTTGTAAAAACAGGAATATAACACAAACGTGGCATTGCCACGTTTGTGCCAGAGAGCAATGTTTGTGCGTCATCTGGCGCATTTGTTTTTTTAGCCCCCACTAACAGAACCACACGCCAACCAAACCAGGTAACTTTATGTTTTTACAGGTCGGAAACATTACTTTCCATGTTGTATAAACGCATAAATTCGTTTTTGGTATTTTGCGGCGCGATGGTTTGGCGGGTTATCAAACGCACCGGTTGACGCAACGCGCTGCAATTCATGACGCGCCGTGGCAATATCATTTGCATCTGTTAATCCACGACAACTGCGCATAGCAATAATTATAAATGGCCACATAAATTCACGCGATATGTACCTTTGTTCTGATGCGCCCACACCTGCACATAAATCCTGTGTTGCAATCAATCCACGGCACGCCGATTTAATCAGGCGCAATGCTTTTATACTATTCAGACTGGATGCTGCATTCGGCATATAAAAATACAATGGCAATTTTGTAATAACAGTTCGCGGATGCCGCATCAATACCGCAACCCACCATGGGAAATCTTCCAGTAAAATTCCGTTAATAAATGGGATATCTGCAATCAAACTGCGACGATATAAATTCTTCCATACCTGGCAATGTTTAATCAGCCACGGGCGCCGAAAATTAAACCCAACATGATTACGTTCGGTTGTATATTTATATACATCATTTGTTATGCGCTTTTTCACATGCGCCGCATCATACATCCGCACGTTTTCATGTGGCACATTTGACACATCAATACCGCGCCCCATCATACGACGCAACCGTTTAAAAAATGCAACATCATACCGAAATGACACCATATCCGCATCATGCAATTCGGCCAGATAATGCGTAATTTCCATTGTCTGGGGATGAATAAAATCATCACTGTCCAGATACAGTATATAATCACCACGCGCCGCTGCCATACCAACATTGCGTGCATCTGATTGACCACCGTTTTCCTTGTTCACTATCTTGAACCGCGCGTCACGCGATGCGTATTCTGACAAAATGGCGGCACATCCATCCGGACTGCCGTCATTTACACATATCGCCTCCCAATCACTGAATGTCTGGTTTAATACACTGTCCAGACATCTGCGCAAATACTTCTCTACATTATATACTGGTATTATCACAGAAATGACGGGTTTATTTTGCATTGCACACCCCACATTTGATGAATTTGCATATTCCATGTTTAATGTCACGCGCCCACGCGTACGGTGGGTTATCCAATGCACCACTGTGTTTCAATTCAGAAAAGCATTTTTGTGCCAACGCAATATCATCTGCATTATCCAGATATTTTATCTTGCGATACGCCCATTTGATAAAATACCAACGGAAACGCCGCGACCACATGTCCATCTGGTACGGGGTTGCACACTCTTTATACAATTCATATGATTGCTGGATACCGGTACACAGGCTCTGCATAATGCGCAATTGTTTGGCAGACAAAACAATTCCACCAAAATTCGGCACATAGAAATACAGTGGCAATGGTGCAATCGTCACGCGTGGATTTTTCAACATAATCGCCGACCACCATGGGAAATCTTCAAACAAAATCCCCTTGATAAACGGTGTGTCTGCAATCAAACTGCGACGATATAAATTCTTCCATACCTGGCAATGTTTAATCAGCCATTTGCGCCGCGGGTTAAACGCGTTGTGCGCGCGTTCGGTTGCATATTTATACACATCATCGGTCACCAACGTTTTTACGCACGCCGGGTTATATCGTTTATGCATACGCCCCGGCACCACAGAATCCGTATTCAATCCCAACACGTGGCGCACCATCAGTTGCGGGCGATAAATCCGATCATACGTGAATGACACAATATCTGAATTATCGCGCGTTGCCAGATAGTGTGTAATTTCCATCGTCTGTGGGTGAATAAAATCATCACTGTCCAGATATAAAACATATTCACCGGTCGCCACGGCCATACCGGCGTTGCGTGCATCAGACAATCCGCCATTCGGTTTATTTACAATTTTGAATCGCGCATCACGCGATGCGTATTCAGATAAAATGGCGGCACATCCATCCGGACTGCCGTCATTTACACATATCGCCTCCCAATCACTGAATGTCTGGTTTAATACACTGTCCAGACATCTGCGCAAATACTTCTCTACATTATATACTGGTATTATCACAGAAATCGCAGGCATAAAGTTCCCCCCATCACTTTATTTTTTACGTTTTGTTTTGTACATATGGTTTATCATTTCGTCCGCAACACTGCCCGGGATGGGATTTTTTGCCCATGGGGTTCTGTACGCGGTTTTCTGAAAGAATGCCCCAGATGTATATTCATCAAACAACTTCTTTGTGTACGGTTCGTTCGCAATTGCCCACCACACCGCATGTGTTGGATCCTGGTCAATATGCGGCATTGCGTCAAAATATTTCTTGGCAATCGGGTCATGCTGAACCAATGCCTTGAACATCAATTGGTGCATAAAGTAATCAAATTCGCGCGGTTCATTGAACCAGAAATTAAACATCGTCTGGCGCCACGCCGCCAACAGATATGACCCACGACGTGCACGAATAAAGCAATTTTGCATAAAGCTGTACGGACTGCCCACGTTGCCGGCCAGATAAACAAAGAAATCCTGGTCAATTATATTCTGGGGAATTGGCGCGGTAACAAACGCGGTTGAATCCAACCAAATACCGCCGTGTTCATACAATAATTCCACACGGCAAATGTCTGCAAAGTGCGCATGCGTTATTTGTCCCGCGTTACGCTTTGCCACAATTTCCGGTGGCAACGTAATGTAATCCCAAATTGTTTTTTCATCCAGAACAACCAGTTCCTGTTTGCAATTTGCACGAATACTGCGAAAACATGCCTTGACCAAATCTGGGGCATTCTCTTCGCCCTGTAACCACAGTGTCCAAATCTTTTCATTTTTATCATCATGAATTGGTTTGGTTTCTGGAATTGTTCCCGGCGCCGGCACATAACGCGCCATATATCGTGGAATCGCGGACGCCGCAACATTACAACGATGTTGCCGACGCGCGTCACGCGACCGCCACAGTGGGTTTAATATATGCGCACGCAATACAATATCCGTCAACGCAATTGTTCTGGACAGTTTCATTTCTTTTCCTTTGTTTGGGTTATTTTAACGTTATATTATTCTTCAATATCACGCATATTTATTCCCTTTGTTATGCATCCGAACCCATACACGGTCCCCCTTTTTTATTCGTCCGTTGGCATCACATCATCGTCCGCATCATCATCTGCTGGGCCGGTGGTCATTTCTTCGGCAATACCAGACGCACGCGCCATAATTTTATCTAACAATTCTTTCTGCACGTCTTCGTGATCTTTCAGCCACTGGCGCGCGTTTGCCTCGCCCTGGCCCATGCGTTCGTTATTATACGAATAGAAACTGCCTGCCTTTTCAATCAGGTCATATTTCACACCCATATCCAAGATTTCGCTGATACGGGAAATGCCCTCGCCATACATGATTTTGAAATCAACTGTGCGGAATGGTGGGGCAACCTTGTTCTTTACAACCTTGACCCGGGTTTCGTTACCGATAACGTTTTCTTTGTCCTTTATCTGGCCAGTGCGACGAATATCCAAACGCACAGACGCATAGAACTTTAATGCGTTACCGCCCGATGTGGTTTCCGGATTACCGAACATAACACCAATCTTCATACGAATCTGGTTAATGAAAATCAACAAAGTATTGCTGCGCGATACCGAACCCGCCAGTTTTTTCAAACTCTGTGACATCAAACGCGCGGTTGTACCAACAAATGAATCACCAATGTTTCCCTCTAATTCTGCCTTGGGCACCAGGGCCGCAACCGAATCAATCACAACGACATCAACCGCACCCGATTTAATCAGAGTATCCGCGATTTCCAATGCCTGTTCACCAGAATCCGGCTGGGATATAATCAGGTTTGCAACATCAACACCCAACTTTTTCGCATACGATGGATCCAGCGCATTTTCCGCATCAATATATGCACATGTGCCGCCTTTCTTTTGCGCCTCGGCCACGGCATGCAACGCCAATGTTGTTTTACCAGAACTTTCCGGCCCATATATTTCAACAATACGGCCGCGTGGATAACCACCAATTCCCAGCGCAATATCCAACCCCAATGAACCAGACGAAATCGCCTCTATATTCTGTTGGGAACCATCGCCCATTTTCATGATGGCTTCTTTACCAAACTGTTTCTGAATTTGCGCCAATGCCGATTCCAATGCCGGATTTTTTGCCGGTGCGGTGGCGCCTGCTGCTTCTTTCTTTGCCATAAAATTTTCCCCTTTTTCTGATACAGAAATCATACACGGAATTAATCCCATACGCAACGAAAATTATATGGCGCAAAACGTGACAAAGACTATTTTTTGACAACCAATACCAGGGCCGAAATCGCACCAATTACCGCGGTTACAACCCATACCGCCGACGTTCCACCGAACAGCGTAATGCATGCCGCCCCCAGTATTGGCGCAACAACATTTGGTAAATTCACACTGGTACGAAACACGCCGTAAAAACGTGTTTGTTCTGACCTTTTGGTATTGTCAAAAAACAACAAATCATGTACCGATTCCATTAATGCCCCCGACACCTGCCATGCGATAAATATCGCCAATAATGGATACCCGGTCGTGAACGTTGCAAATACAGAAAATGCTGCAAACGAAACAAATCCAGATAACAACCAAATTGTTTTACCGAACCGCCGCACCAGGTGCGCCATGGCCTCGGACAAAATCAGATATGGCACAATTCCCAAAGTCAAAACCCACCCTAACGCATCATTCGTAAAACCATTTTCAATAACGACAATTGGCACATACAGATAACGCATCGCGCGCAATGAATAATACCCAAAATTAACAACGTATGCCCGCGTCATGCCCTGCTTTCTAAAGAACGCAATTGTGTTACGCCACAGCGCGCGTGCCGTGCGGCGCGGACTGACTGGTTTTATCTGTTTATCCTGTTGCACAATACGAAAATATTTAAACGTTGCCCATCCGGCCAAATAAATCACCGCCGATGCAAAGAACGCCGCGCGATGCCCCGCCGCGTCTGCGATTGCAACCGCAATCATCGGCGCAAAAAATGCACCAATGTTTAACCACAGGTGATATCGCGAATTCAACCGCGCCATACCAATCCCACGCGAAAAATCCGACATAAACAATGGGATTAACATCGTGGTTAATGTAATCGCAATTCCGGTGGTATAGTCTAAAATAATAAATGTACTGGGGCGGATTGAAAAACTCATCATCGCATAGCACACCGCCAGCATCAGCATTGCGAAATAAAATACACGTACCTTGGAAAACAGGCGGAATAATTCATTCGCAAATAATCCGACAACCATACAAAACGCCGCATACAGTGCAACATACAACCCAACAATCGCAGACGAACGGAATATTTCCAGTATGACCAATGAATACACGGCATTGTAAATACCATCGGCAAACCCAGTAAACAACCCCAGGTTTGCGAACGAAAACCCACTAACAGAATTTCTGACTGATAAATATTTATCCTTGGCCATGGTTGACAGATTTTATCATAAAAACACAAAATTTCAAAATACGACGGACTTATTTTCTGAAACTGATTTTGCCAATGGCATCACGCCCGAAATAGTCATTCAGTTTTTTGGTTATGTCGCCCGTTTGATATGATAACTGTAATGCAAATGCCGGGCTGACCGGGCGAATTGCGATATTGTATCGCCCATCACGCATTTTCTTTATCGCGGCAATTTGCGCAATCTGGGAAATTTCAGGCCCCATTATTTCGCCCCAACGCGCCACCAAATCCGCATCAGACGCGCGCACACCAAAATGCCGCAAGAGGCCCCCTAACGCCCCGGCGATTGTTTGTGGACGGCGCACACGTTGTGCAAATTTATCTGGTTGGTTTGACATATGTATATTCTTTTGGCATCAAGATAAACATTTCACCCTGGGCATGTTGACCATGTGCATACTTATACGCTTCGTCCCCCTTGCCAAAGAATATATCTGCACGAATCCAACCGCGAATTGCACTGCCTGTATCCTGGGCAATCATCAGACGGCGGAAACGACGCCCATCCGACAGGTTTGTACTGATATAAACCGGCATTCCCAATGTATAAATACTGTCGTCCATTGCAACAGAACGAATCTTGGACAATGGTGTCCCCAGTTTTCCAATCACATCTGGTGGTGTTGATTCATAGAAATACACATAACGTGGATTTTTATAAATCACATCGCGCGCCAGTGCCGGGTGCGCCTTTAAATATGTCCAGACCGCATCCGCAGAATATCCACCATCTGGACGAATTCCACGACTGCGCAATTCTTCGCCGATGGATTTAAATGGCATATCATTGACCGCGGCAAAATTCAATTTCACCATTGTTCCATCATCCAATTGCAACATACCACTGCCCTGGATCTGGATATTTTGAACATCAACGATATTTGCCCAATACAACACGCGCCCTATTTTCTTGTTCACAATGTCTTTTTTTGCAACGCCCTTGTACGCGCGCCCATCGGTTGGCACACCCATCAACGGTTCGTTACATGTGGCGGTCTGGGTGCGGCATCCGGGGATTATCGGCGAATAATATCCGGTGTATGTCCCACGATCGGTACCATTGTCATTATATACCTTGTACGGTTGGAAATTAGATTCAAACCACGCACGCACGGTCGCGGTATCCGCAGACGCTGACGGCAACATACGACATTTTTCCGCGAACAATTCGCGATCTGGGATTACGCGCCCAGTATATTGAATTTTCGCCTTGCACGAATTACGAAACGCCTGTAATGCATAACGTACATCATCATCACGCCACCCCGGCAAATCATCATATGACACCCGGCGCAGGTTTGATGGCACCACAGAATTGTCCCCCTGGTGCGATGGTGTGGATAAATCACATGCCGCCAGCGCCACAATCCCGCAAATAACCATCGCCCAACGGGCCAAACCACGAATTCTGATTTCCGCCATTTTCTTACATTCCCCCACTTGTAAAATAATTTTATGATGCTATATTATCATAAAAGGCGGGGTCAAGTCCAGATGGGTTTTACCCCCACACCATGAAACAGGAGTAAAACACAATGGCAAATTTTAAAATTATCTCGCAATTCTTGAAAGACATTTCGTTTGAGAGCCCAAACGTCCCTGAATTATTCTTTAAACAGGACAATGGCCAGGCAAAATTGGAAATTAATATTGATATCCAAATTAAGGGCGCAGAAAACAACCTGTTCATGGTTGATTTAATTACCAAGGTTCATTCAAAACTGGATGCGGACGACAAATCAATCTTTTTAATTGAATCCACATATTCCGGTCTGGTCCAAATGGAAGGCGAACAGGATGACGAAGCGAAAAAGCGCACATTGCTGATTGATGTACCAACACTGTTGTTCCCAGCGGTACGCGCCCTGATTGTCCGCCTGACATCTGAATCTGGGTTCCCAACATTTGCGATGCAGCCGGTTGATTTTGCCCAGCTGTATGCCCAGAAACAATCCCAGGGTAATGCGGCAAATGCACAGTAATGAAAAATTTATTTTCAAAAAGCGCCCCATCGGGGCGTTTTTTTATGATATAATAACTCAATAAATATGGGAACACATATGACACGAATTTTGGGAATTGATCCAGGACTGTTGCATACCGGATGGGCCATTATTGATACCAGTGGCAGCAACCGCAAATACATCGCCAGTGGTGTAATATTGCCACCGACGCATGACACCATTCCGGTGCGACTGGCAAACATATTCCGTGGGGTATCTGAATTGGTTGAAACATTTTCCCCAGACGTGTGCAGTATTGAAATAACGTTTGTAAATAAAAATCCCCAGACGACATTGGCACTGGGCCACGCGCGCGCGGCGGCAATTGTGGCGGTATCATCACGCGATATTCCAATATATGAATACGAACCAAACAAGATTAAAAAGGCCCTGACGTCTGCGGGCCACGCCGACAAAGACCAGGTGTATAAAATGGTGCGCATACTGCTGCCGGCGGCAAACCCGAAAACACCGGACGAAAGTGACGCAATTGCAATCGCACTGGCGCACGCAAATATGACAAGATTCAATTTCTGAAATCGCGCACCGTGTGATACAATATAATAAAACCCAGGGGGAAAATATGAAAAAAGATTTTTATGACGTGATGGACGCAAAACTGGCAATCCGCCAGGGCACAATGTTTCGCGCATTTTTTATTAATTTGATTTTGGGCGCGATTATTTTGGCATTAACGCTGTTTGTGCCATGGTTCCTGTTGGCGTTGGTTGTTATGACCGGGATATCGCCAATGGTTATATTCTTTTCCGCAATCAGCGGTATTGCCCTGTGGCAGATGATTGGTATTGTAATATTCCTGGTACCCGCCATCGCCATCTGGTGGCAACGTAAAACACTCAAATAAAAAATAATGCCCCGATGGGGCATTTTTTATTACGCTGCAGCGGTAAATACTTTCTGGACATCGTCATTGTCGTCCAGCGCATCCACCAACTTTTCTAACTTTGCATACGCTTCGTCATCCAAATCAACTGGCATATTTGGAATCCATGTCAATTCGGCATTATCTGGTTCGCCCAACGCGTCACTCAATGCCTTTTGCACAGTCATGAAATCATCTGGTTTGGTTGTAATAATGAAACCTTCATCTGATGTTTCCAGGTTGTCCGCACCCATATCCATTGTGATTTCCATCATTTCATCTTCGCTCTTGCCGATGGATGCTGGATACATAATCTGACCTGCGCGTGTAAACATAAATACAACGCTGCCTTCTTCGCCCATATTGCCACCATTTTTCGCAAATATGTTGCGAATTTCTGGCACAGTACGGCGTGGGTTATCGGTCAATGCCTCTACAATCACAGGAACGGCGTTTGGACCATATCCTTCGTACCGCACGGCGACATAGTTTTCGGTATTGCTGCCTGATGCCTTGTCAATCGCGCGTTTAATGTTATCGTTCGGCATGGAATTCTTGCGTGCCTGTAATATTGCCAGGCGCAAACGCGGATTATTATCCGGATTTTTATCGCCCAGTTTGGCCGCCATTGTTATTTCACGCGCCAGTTTTGTGAACAAACCGCTGCGCGCGGCGTCCACGGCACCTTTTTTATGCTGAATATTGTGCCATTTGCTGTGTCCACTCATATTTGACCTTTTGATTTAATTAGATTAGAATTACCCCAAAAGGATAACAAATGATTGGCAAATTGCAAGGGGTTGTTGATTATATCGGCGATGGGTTCGTAATTTTAATGGTGTCTGGCGTTGGGTACAAGGTTTTTACCCCCGACATGCTGTCCCCACGCGAAACGGTCACATTATGGATTGAAACCGTCGTACGCGAAGATTCCATCCGCCTGTTCGGGTTCAAAACACTGGCGGCACAAAACCTGTTTGTACAACTGACGGGGGTATCGGGCGTCGGGCCCAAGGGGGCATTGTCTATATTAAACACATTGCCAACCGACACACTGATGTCCGCCATTGCAACAGGTGACGCAAAAACAATTACCGCCGCCCCAGGCGTCGGGAAAAAGGTGGCCGAAAAAATTATCCTGGAATTAAAGAACAAAATTGCTGGCAACGCATTTAATTTTGACGCAACCGCGAACGCGGGTGGTTCTGCCCTGCCCGATTTGCTGGCGGCATTGGAATCATTGGGCTATCGCCGGTTGGATATTGTTGATATGGCGCAAAAATTGGTTGCTGCAAATCCGGGATTGGATGTTGCGCGCCTGGTTCCATTGGCACTGAAAGAAATATCTGGAAATAAATAATGAATAATAATGATACGATTTTTGCCCTGTCATCGGGTCATGGGAAAAGTGGCGTTGCCGTTATTCGCATCTCTGGCGACAATTTGCGCGATTTGTTTGCGCGATTGCTGGGGCGCAGTAATTTTGATGCGCGCCGCACGTATTTTGCAAACCTGACCGATAATGCGGGCGATTTGATTGACCAAACGATATTGGTATTTTTTGCCGCGCCACATTCATTCACTGGCACAGACGTAATTGAAATCTATTCGCATGGCGCACCGGCGGTGATAAATAAAATTTTTGATTTTTTATCAACCACGGGCGCACGTATGGCAACCCGCGGGGAATTTTCGCGCCGCGCGTTTTTGAACGGCAAAATGGATTTGGCAGATATTGATGGCCTGGCCGCGCTGCTTGATGCCCAAACCGAACGTCAACGCCGCGCGGCAATTCAATCAATGACCGGCCGCGACAGTCGTATTTATGACACATGGCGGTCGCAAATGATTGAAATCGCCGCATACGCCGCCGCGATTTTGGACTATGCCGACGACGAATTACCAACAAATATCGGCGAAAAAATCCGCGATAAAACACAATGTTTATATAACGAAATTGACAACGCAATTTCGCGCTATGCCGCGTCCCGCGCTATCCGCAGCGGTTTTAACATCGCACTGGTGGGTAACACAAACGCGGGTAAATCATCATTGTTTAATCGCCTGGTTGGGGAAAATCGTGCGATTGTGTCTGATATCCCCGGTACCACACGCGATGTCGTGACATGCACATTGGATATTGATGGATATATGGTAAATATCGCCGATACCGCCGGCCTGCGCGATACCGATGACACAATTGAACAGATTGGAATCCAACGCACAAATGACGAAATTAAAAACGCCGATTTAGTGTTACATGTGATTGACGGCGCACAAAACACGCCCACCACCACAACCACACCAAATGAAATTACGGTCGTAAATAAATCCGACCTGTGCGATTGCAAAAATAAAAGCGACGCAATTTATGTATCGGCGAAAACGGGTGACGGGATTGATAACCTGATGATCGCAATCCGCGGGCGCATTACCGAATTGGTCGGGGCGACCGAATCACAACTGGCCGTCAATGCGCGCACACGCGCATTGCTGACGGATGCACAAACCGAATTGCGCGATGCAATCACCGCGGGTGATAATTATGATATATTTTCAGAACATGTCCGCCGCGCCGCGGATGCAATCGGTAAAATCCTGGGTACCATTACCGCATCCGATGTAATGGACGCAACATTTTCACAACTGTGTTTAGGGAAATAAAAACCGCCCCTTGGGCGGTCTAAATTAAAGAGAACGGTGCAGATGCGCCGATGTCGGCAAGCGTAGTGTATATGTAATACATGAGCGCGCCGACATCAAGCAGATGTGCCGTTATATTTAATTTACTCATGACGGATTGGGTATTTGCCGTCAATCAAATTCTGCCGCACCACATGATGTTTCACTTTCTGTGTGCTGGTCATCGGCAATTCATCCGTGGTCATGGCAAAGTGCGTTACCCATTTATATGACGCAACCTTTTTATTCGCCTGGGCAACCGCCGCAGCCAATTTTTCCAGTGTCATATCCGCATCAACGCTGAACACGCCGTATGTCACGGTTTTATCCTTGACCCGATGTTCAAACACGGCAACATTTTTAACGCCTGGGATTTTCATAAACAGGCCTTCCAATTCATCAGGATAAACGTTTTTACCGCTGTCCAAAACAATCACTTGTTTTTTACGGCCGGCAAAATGCAATTCGCCATTTTTATCCATAGATACCATATCGCCTGTATTAAAGAATCCGCGTTCATCAAAGACCTGTTCATTAACCGTCGGATTGTTCAGGTACCCACCAAACACCTGGTGACCACGCAACCACAGAACACCCACGCCATCTTCATTTTTGTCGCGAATTTCACATTCGTTGTTTGATGTTGGCGCACCAAACGCAAACGGAAAACGTTTCTTGGTCGGTTTGGAAATACAGATTGGTCCAACGGTTTCGGTCAAACCATATCCCTGAATAAATTTCAGGCCCAAACGTTCATAGAACTTTTCCACCTCTGGCTTGGTCGCCGCGCCACCCGCAATCAGCAAACGCGCACGTCCACCAAAGATTGCCAGAACGGGCTCTTGCACCTTGCGCACCAGGAATCCCAGCCCCAATTTTTCCAATGTTTTTCCGTATTTCAGAACGAACGACGCCATCCACCACATATGTTTTTCTTTCAGTGTATCAATGATACGGTTTCTGATAACCTCAAACAATCTGGGAACCGCTGGAATCAATTGTGGTTTATATTTCTTAAAGTCCGCCATGATTTCTTTTGGATTGACGGTTGGTTGCAACAGCATACCCGACCCATAATGCAATGTCGCCAGGATTTCAACCGCGAAACCAAAGATGTGATACATCGGCAAGAATCCATACATGATATCGCCCGCATTAATCCATTCGTGCATATCTTCCAATGAATTTGCGCATTCAATCAGGTTAAAGTGTGTCAGTGGCACAACCTTGGGCGTGCCGGTTGAACCAGAGGTGAACGACAGCGTTGCAATTTCGGTTGATTCAACCGGTGCCGCGGTCAGTTCTGGGTTTGGTTTACCATCCTTTTTCGTGATATCATAAAACGCAAATTTATCTGTCTTATAGAAGAACGATTTTTCCGCACAAACCATTTTGCAGTTTGTGATTTCCGCCATGTTGTCATATTCAAATGGCGTCAGGTTCGTATCCAGCAGCAACACACGTCCACCCAGATACCAAATTGCAAACATTGTAATTGGAAATTGCGGAATATTGTGTGACAAAACCCCAACAACATCACCACGTGCAATCCCCGCCGCATGCAGCGATGCCGCGCGCGCGCGAACCAAATCCAAGAACGCTGAAAACGTTACTTCTTCACGTACCAGAATCAAATTATCTGGCCACGTTGCGACTGCTCTTTCCAGCAGCTGATACATATTCATTGTACAAAATTCCTTGTTGTTTTAATATTGGACTGCCTGTATTATATATCCAAAGGGAAAGATTGCAAACATGAAAATTCTGACATTAAACATTAATTCAATTCGCGCCCACGTTGAAAGTTTTATTGATATTCTGCGCGCGGGCGAATATGACACAATTATGGTCCAAGAGCTAAAGGTTGAAAATTCCGGATTTCCACACAATCTGTTTGACGAATACGGATATAATGTAAAGGTTTTTGGCCAAAAGAGCTGGAACGGCGTCGCAACATTTTCCAAATATTCTATTGAAGACACGACCATGGGCATGCCCACATATTCCGATGTGAATGCGCGATTCTTGGAATGCGTGGTTGATGGGCGTGTGCGCCTGATAAATGTGTATATGCCAAATGGTGATACGATATCTTCGCCAAAATTTCCATATAAACTGGAATGGATGGCGGCGTTCACAAAATACATCGCACAATATACCAATTCCCCAGAACCAGTAATTATCGCGGGTGATTTTAATGTTGCGTTGGCGGACATTGATGTGTGGAAACCGGCAAATTATACAGACATTGCAATCGCCGCGCCCGCCGCACGCGCCGCGATGCAGGCATGGATTGATGCCGGTTGGACGGATGTGTGGCGCGCCCTGCACCCATCAGACGTTGGATTTACATGGTTTGGATATCGCGGTGGTGATACCGTTGGTAAAAACATGGGATTGCGCCTGGATTATTTCCTGGCCAATCCGGCGGCGATGGCGCTGGTTAAAAATTGTGAAATTGACATGGCACCACGAATGTCCGCGAAACCAACCGACCACTGTGGTTTAATGCTGACGTTAAAATAACGGCGCACCTTATATATCACGACGCCGTGCCAGGTCGTCCCAGGCCTGGTATTTTTTGTCCGTTGTATCGTGATATTCATATGCCGCGCCGCCCGCCGAATACATGTTTACCAATGATTCCACCTTGGCCACGGCGGCACGCGCCATCTGTTGTGTGGTTTCGGCATCATATTCAATCGCACGCACATCACCATTTTTCAATTGCAAAAACACCATCGTTGGCAATGCCGTCTGGGGCGTGATACCACCGAATCCCCCGGATTGCAGCATATACGCCTCCAACGGTAATTGTGGCATATTGCCCTGTGCCAGTTGTGTTTTATTTGGTGCGGTGCCGGTTTTAATATCCATAACACCGCCCGCCCACACACGGTCGGCACGTGCGCGAATTGTGCGCCCACCAATATCCACAGACCCGGCAATTTCCGTACGTGAATCAGGTATGTTATTCAGGTATTCAATCGCAACCGGCGCAATTTCCATAAACCGTTTATGCCAGAAATGAAACACAATATTATCCGCACCCAACACCGCACGTGCGCGCGCATCCATATCTGCCACAATTGCGTCAACTGATTTTCCACGCGCATTTTCCAGCACGCCATGAACCAATGTTCCAAACGCACGTGCATCTGGTGGCAACCAATAATCGTCACGTGGTTGCAGACGCAAAATATGTCGCGCATAGAATGCATACGGATTATGTATCAATAATTCCAGTTCGGTCACATATACATCCGACCAATCAGCCGGTGGTTTTGGTGCACTGTAATCCAACGGCCGCGGCGTAACATCATCACGTGCACGAACCGCACGCAAAATATCCGCCCCCACATCACAATCAAACACACCCGCGCGCACAATCACACGTGAAATAAAACGTGATTCTGTTGTTTGAACACCACCAGATGTGCGACTGCGCGTCCAATACACATCCGGGCCACACGACAGATTCATAAAGTCCAATGATTGCAACGATACCTTTCTGTCGGCCGGTGGCAAACCAATTTTCGCCGCCAATGCCGATGGTAACCACGCGTTTTCATACCCGCGCGCCGGGAACATCCCGTCATTCAGTCCGGTCAGAATAACAACATCGGCGGTCTGCATACGTGATTCAATTGTTCCCAATACAACAACGTGTGCGCCGTCCGGCGCGACCCCGCGTACGGTAATTGACGCAATCGCATCTGATAAAAATGCGCGCGCATCCGCGACTGTAATTTCCAATCCCGCCGCCGCAATGCAATCTGACATCTGTTTTATCGCAGTAAATATTTGCAGCGTTGTATCATCCGTAATATCAAACGCCGGTGCAAAATTTGCCCCCCCATCCGTCATTCGCACCAACATTTCAAACAGGTTATTATTCGCCGCCGCATACAGTTGCGTAAATGTCGCGCCATCGCCTGAATCCAACCAATCATCAAATATATTCAGTATCGCGCGTCCAACCGCCGTCATTGTCCCGGAAATACCGCCAGAAAAATCCGCCATAATTCCACGCGCCGCCAATGCCGATGCAATACGTTGGTTTCCGGCACTGTCCGGGGTTATGACCAATACGGTCTGATTTTTTGCAATTGCGCGCGCGGCGATTTCTGCGACAGCATTGGCTTCTTCACTTTCGCGCGAACATTCAACCAAATGACAATGCGACATCACATCCCCGCCCGATGGCATTGCGGGGTTGTTGCCAAATGCATAGTTCAAAAATTCAATTGGGGACGGACCAACATCAATTGGTAATACATCTGATGGCGCGATTCCCAATGATGACAAGAATTTATATTCTGCATTATATGGATTTGTATTCAGCGCCAAATCATCCGCCGCACCACCAATGTGCCCAGACAGTATTATTCGCCCATGTGGCACGCACGCAACCGCCCGCATTAAATCCGCCGTGGCGGGCACACTGGCCGTTGACGCGCAAACAACCACCAAATCATAATCATTCAGTTTGTCGCACCATGCGCGAATTCCCGCGTTACGTAACGAGGTCTGGGTCGGACGACCATCATAATATTTCGGCAGCGTCCGCGTCAGGATTTCCAGCAACTGGGCCTTGCGCTGAAAATGTGCGGCGTATTCATCACCAACCAGCGCACGCCAATCAATCGCGGTGGCATCCACACCTTCGTTTTCCAGATAATCTGTCATACGCACCAAATCACGCGCAACCGGCAATGCCGTTGATATATTTTTTATATCTGCAACATTCGCCAACAACCCCGCCAGCATAACAACACGCGACATATTGGAAACCGCATCTGGTAATTCATCCACCTCTGGGTCATCAACCCCTTCGCCCAATGCGACCAAGTGGGGCAAAATCACCGCCCCACCCGATTTGTGTGCCAACATTTGTTCAACAACGCGCACGGCGCGCCGACTGGGCAGGAAAATTAACACACGCGACAAATCAACACCCGCGCATGACAACACATGCCACAGCGCATCAGTAATACGCGCCGGATTCGTTGCATAAAATATGTTTTTATTTGATACCAATTTGCGCCCTTATCGCGTCCAATCCAAATTTCTTTTCTGCGGATGTTTCCAGAATTTCTGCCATCATCGCCGGATGTGCATCATGGGATAATTCATGCTGCTGCGTTTCGCGCACCCGTTTATCTTTCTTGGTCATAACAACCTGGTACCCGATACCATGCGCATCACAAAAATCCATCAGTTCTAAATCAGACGCACGTGCGCCAATTCGTGAATCAATCAAAATATATAACCGCGCCAGATGACGTGTCGCCAGATATTCCGCCAATCGTTGCAACCAGCGTTCTGTATCCGTGCGCGATGCGCGCGCATATCCGTATCCCGGCAAATCAACAATCATCGCACGGTCATCCAGATTAAACAGATTTATTGATTGTGTACGCCCCGGCGTATTTGATGTACGCGCCACATTTTGCCCAACAACCGCATTTATCAATGATGATTTTCCAACATTACTGCGCCCGATAAATGCGTATTCTGGAAACTGTGTCCGCGGCAAGGATGCAACTGTTTCAAAACTGCCCACAAATTTTATCATTCCGCGTCCCCCTTGTTCAGCATACGGCGATATGCCTCTTTCTTGGAAATACCGGCGCGCGCCGCCAAATCTGCGGCCGCCGATTTCGTTGATGACGCCGCAATATCATTCACAATTTCTGTGATTTCATTATCCGTCATTTTGTGGTCAGGCGCCGGTGCAACAACAATCACAATTTCCCCACGCGGCGGTTCAATTCCTATTAAATCCGCCGGGTATCCAATAATTGTTTCTTCGTGAATCTTGGTAATTTCGCGAACGATTGCAATTTGACGTTCGGGCATAACACGCGCCAGCGCGGCGATTGTCGTCATGATTCTGTTTGGACTCTCGTAATAAATAATCGTATGACGGATTTTATTATCATCGCGTAATTTCTTGTCATCAAAGAACCCACAAAACGTAAACCGGTCTGATGGAAATCCCGATAACACCAGTGCCGAAACAAACGCCGTTGGCCCCGGTACAACAAACACCGGCACCCCCGCCGCACGTGCCGCCCGCACCAGCCGAAAACCCGGATCAGACACCGCCGGCATCCCCGCATCAGACACCGTGGCGATTGTCACCCCCGTTTGCAATTTCGCAACCAGTTCTGGGACAACATCGCGTTCATTATGGTCATGACACGCGCACCGTGGGGTTTTAATATCAAAATGCGCCGCCAATTTGCCGAACACACGTGTATCTTCGGCGGCAATTAAATCCACGTTTTTTAAAACATCTATTGCACGTGGCGACATATCGGACAAATTTCCGATTGGCGTTCCAACGACATAAAGCCCTGTTTGCATTAATAATCCTTTTATAGTAAAATAATACAGAAACAGAATGGGATTTTCAATGTTTATGAACAGATTTTTTGGATTGTTGGCAACAACACTGGCATTGGTTGGATGTACCGCCACGCCCCAGAATCGCGATTGGATGTCTGAATATGGCACCGATACCGCGGGCGCCCCGGCCCAGGTACAGTACGGCGGTTTTTCGGCAATGGATGAAAACACGCACCGCGTGGCGGTGTTATTACCATTGACCGGTGAAAACGCCGCTGCAGGCCGTGCAATTCGCACATCGGTTGAAATGGCAATATTGCAGAGTGCACCGCAAAACATGTCTGTTGCGTTTTATGATACCGTGCGTGATGGCGCAATTAATGACGCATTGGCGGAAAACCCCGAAATCATAATTGGTCCGGTATTCGCGGCCGATGCGCGTACAATTCGTGAAACAAAACCCCTGGAAACACCGGTTCTGTCATTCACATCTGATGCGACCGCGGTTGGCGATGGTGTAATGACAATGGCACTGATGCCCACAAACAGCATAGAAGCAATCACAACTGAAATGTCATCTGATGGTGTGAAAAGTTTTATTGTCCTGGCACCGGATACGGAATCTGGTCGTCTGATGGCCGGTACGGCAAAAAATGCCGCGCGTATTTATGACCTGGAACTAGACGGCATATTCTATTACACGCCCGGCAATTCTGATTCAATCAAAGATACCGCGATGGCTGCATCCATGAATACGGCGCGTACCGCGGCAAACGTGCGCGCACGCGAAATATTATCTGATATATTAACGAACGAACGCCTGACCACGTTGGAAAATTCTGGCCTGACAATCCAGTTGGAAAAAATATCCAAATCAGACACACTGGGCGCGATTCCATATGATGCGATATTGTTCCTGGGTGGCGGTGCCGACACAACCAGTTTGGCATCGTTTTTGCGCTATTACGGGGTGTCAAATCGTGATGCACGCATGTATGGTACCGCAATGTGGGATGGCACAAATATAACATCAGACGTTACGATGTACGGTGCAAAGTACGCCGCATTACCTGAAATATCACCGGTATTTTCCGAATTGTATGAACGCACATCTGGCACAGCGCCATCGCACCTGGCGGCATTTGGATATGATGCAACAAACCTGGCCATGGGGATGATTTATTCGCAAAAATCACATGCGGCATATTTGCTGGACCCCAGTGGTTATGTTGGTACCGATGGTCTGTTCCGCCTGCGTCCCAATGGCGACAGCGAACGCGCCCTGCGCATACTGCAAATTGATGCCAGTGGCACACCACGCGTTGTACGTGCCGCGCCACAAAACTTTATCACCCCGATTTATAATATCCAACAGCGTCATATCACCGCCGCCGCACCGATGGAATTACAAACCCGTGGCATAAATCCAATGGATTATATCCGTATCCCCCAGCGTCTGCAGGATACATATAAATCCAAAACATTTGGCGCAAATATGCCTGTCACAGCGGTCCCTGTTGTTGAAAATATAACCACCGTTGTCGCCGATACAGACGCACCGGTTGCCGCAACCGATTACGCACCCGTCAAACTGGAATCTGTTAACCGTACATATATTGACAGTGTGGAAATTTCCGAATAAAAAAATCCCCCACATAAACATGTGGGGGATTTTTTTATTTATTATGCCCAGACAAATGCTTGTACACATAATCACCAACCATACGTGAACTTAATTCCAACGGATTTTTCATATACTGTTCATAATCATCATCGCTTTGGACATAAACTTTGTTTGATACCAAAACCTGTTGTGCGCCAATCATTCCGTATTCTGGGGCAACATCGTCAACAAAATGTCCATATTCGTGTGCAAATGTTGACAGCATTTTGCGAAATAAATCCGCGCCACCTGATTTGGGGTATGCCCGGACAATTCCACCACGATTTATAACGATGTACGAAATTCCGCGGTTATCAACCATATCTTGCAATTTTGTATGAAAACCATTCCATCCATTTTCCACACATGCCTTTATCACCGCGCGCATTGGCCTTGGGAAATAGCGTGCCTGGCGTTTATTATCAATCACAGAAACATCCAACATTACATCACCAATTTTCATACGATGTTGCATTTCATCGGCAATTGCACGAAATAATGTATTCCATGGTTCCAAATCACCGGTTGGACCCGACGCAATTGCCTGGCGCACCAATTGTTTTTTACGCCGCAATATATCAGATATGTGATGCAGGTAATAATCAATAACCTCTTGCTGGTTATTTACATTCTTGGATATATACTTGCGCACATCACGCGCCGCCGTACCATCACGTTGCATTTTGCGTAACGCAACATCAAATGTTGAAAATTTACCCGCAACCTTGTCCAAATAATCCATTGCTGCGAACTGAAATCGTGTCATATTACGTGGGCGATACTTATCACGCTTTATTGCCATCTGCATACGTTTCATCGCATTCTGGGGTCCAAAAATATTAACCAATTCCTGGGTCTGGGGCGCCAGTGTGTTATATTTTTCCTGTTTGTTTTTATCCGCGGCGCGTAAATATGCACGTAATTTGCCAAATTCATTATTAAACATCAGCCCAGAAACACTGCGCAAAAACACATCCTGTTTTGTTTTATCATCTGCTTTCATTTTTACACACCCCATCAGAATTTATAAATAAATAATTTACGCGGATACAGCACGCCATTATACCGCATCGCGCGACCACCAATATGTATCACAGCCGTCGCCACAGTCCCCTGAATTTCAAAATCCAATACAATTAACATGCGAATTTTGTCCTTGTATTGCAACAACTGTGATACAAACGCCGGCCCCAGATACGCGATTGCAACATCAAATACCATATCAGTATTTGCCAGGTATTCAAATGCATCGCAATGAATTGTACGCACCCGCGGACACAGCAAATCGCCAATGCGCGAAACCATCGCCGCCACCGGCATATTTTCCAGTCCAATCACACGGCACCCACACCGACGCGCAACATACCGCGACAAGCCACCATCCCCAGAACCAATATCGCACACCGTCGCCACATCCGGACAGTAATCACGAATTGCGCGCACAATCGCGCGACGTTCACGACGATTACTGGCCACAAATGGCGGTTGACGCAGAATAAATGCAGAATACAAATATTCCGCACCCCGAACCAGCAGATAAATTTCCAGAAACGATACCGCAATCAAAATAAATATCAATAACATCTGTATTTCTGTCATGGTGTACACCATTTTATTTATTATCCATCTAATTGTACCACAAAAATCCACATTTAACCAGGAACCAGGCAATAAAAACACCGACCACAACGGATCGGTATTTCTTGGTGGCGCGCAAATTTTAATCCAAGAAAATCATTGCTATTTGATGCTCAATGGACTATTTCTGTATTGATATGGCAAAAATATTTACGATTGGTTTTAGTGGTAAAAGCCCAGATGTCTTTTTGGATGTATTGAACGCCGCACGCATCAGTTGCATTTGGGACATTCGCCTTTGGCGAACCAGCATATATGTGCCATACTATAATGGCGATAATTTAGCAACAGCTCTTGGCAATCGTTACGAATACCACCCAGAGTTTGCACCAACGTCCGATATTTTGGCGGGGTACAAAGATAAAAAAATAAGTTGGGACGAATACGAAAAATTGTATCGCGAATTATTGCAAAAACGCGCCCCGTCACAGAATTGCAACATATCAAAACTTGATAGAATCTGCCTGCTGTGCACAGAAAAATCAGCTCTGCAATGCCATCGCAGGTTGGCCGCCGAATATATTACGGAACAAATACCAAACATTGAAATTGTGCATTTGTAAAGGACACAAATGCCGATTGTATGTATATCGGTATTTCTTGGTGGGAGTGGCTGATTCCCTCGCCCACGCAGTGGCGTGGGACTGCGGGGCATTCGTATGTTGTGTGTCGTGCGCGCCGCGACACACAACAACTCATAGTCAAACCGGCAATCAAATGATTGCGTGATTCAAATTCAATACCACATTTCACCAAAATAAAAACACCCGGCACGCGGGTGTTTTTATTTTGGTGGGAGTGGCTGGATTCGAACCAGCTCAGGCTTAAGCCAACAGATTTACAGTCTGCCCCGGCTCTCC
>CAKQEW010000002.1 GCA_934230415.1 uncultured Alphaproteobacteria bacterium
ACCCAATGTTGGGTCATCGTGGTTGCCGCTTGGCAATTACATACCCAGAAATCTGTGAAATGCAGACACGCGCGATTCTGTCGGCGGCATTGGAATGCCAGGCCGCAGGCGTTTCTGTGCACCCAGAAATAGAGGTTCCGTTGGTTGGTTCCAAGAAGGAAGTTGACATCGTCAAGGCAGTTATTGATGCAACCGCCGAAGAACTGTTTGCCGAAGCGGGCGCATCGGTCGCATACACCGTTGGTTCCATGATTGAATTGCCACGTGCGGCATTGTTGGCAAATGAAATCGCGGAAAGCTGTGCGTTCTTTGAATTCGGTACAAACGATTTGACCCAGACGACATTGGGTATGTCCCGTGATGATACTGGTAAAATCTTGGACGAATACCGCGCACGTGGCGTGTATGTCGCGGATCCATTTGCATCGGTTGATCAATTGGGTGTTGGCCTGTTGATAAAAGATGCAGTTGCCAAGGCGCGCGCGACCAAGGGTGATGAAATTCACCTGGGGGTTTGCGGTGAACATGGTGGTGATCCTGACTCTATTGAATTCTTCCACCGTGTTGGATTCAATTCAGTATCGTGCAGTCCGTTCCGCGTGCCAATCGCACGTTTGGCGGCGGCGCAAGCAGCGGTTAAATTCCCGCGCAAATAAAAAAATGCCCCATACGGGGCATTTTTTTATTAGAGAGCAAAGTGCAGAGAGCAGAGAGTAATGAAGTGTGCCATCCGGCGCACCTGCCTTTTACCGTCGTGGGCTAAGTTTCCCCCTTGGCTAGATAGGTGTCCGCGTCATTGCTCTTTTTATCGTGGCTCTCTTTCTGGTAAAATTTGAACTTTAAGTTTATGTGTTTTGGTTGTATAATTTTGGGCATGAAAAAAGTTGCGTTGTTATCTTTGATGTGTGCGTTGCCGGTTACGGCAATGGCGCAAACAAACCCGTTTTTCCCGGGTGATAAAATAAATTCCATCGGCGGATATGTTGCCCAGTCCACTGGCAGTGGCACACTGTTCAAATTGGTTGAACCGTGGCTGTGGGAATTTAATCCCCAGACATTGTTTATGTTTCAGTATGCCCAACCCACAGAAATTTTCCGCCTGCCGGCGCGAATAAACCTGAACTTTGTGCAAAATGTCGCGTACCACAGTGGACGTGGCCTGTCGTTCTTTGCTGCGGGTATTTCGTGGGATGTTGCGTTGTTACAATGGCGCGGGTTTTACACCGGAATTGGTATCGGGCCATACATGCGTGATTCACGTGATCGGTGGGTGTCATCACGTCTGGTATTTGGCGAACGGTTTTTCATTGGTCATAAAATCAGCGACAACATGACCGCTGAATTCTTTACCCAGCATTTTTCAAATGGTAATTTTACCGATCCAAACCTGGGCTTTAATTTTACCGGCGTTGCATTTCATTACAGCTTTTAATTAGAGAGCATTGCACTCTGCGCTTTGCTCATTTCTCTATTTACAGCCCCCGGCAAAAATGTTATAATTACAATAATAAAGGTGGATTCCATTTGGTGTTCGCCACGTCAAACAACGGGTTTTCTGGGGAAAATCCCCAAGAAGCGGGAGAATTTTATGACAAGCCGTAACATCGCAGATTTTTGCAAAAATGCCATGGGTACTGTGTTCCTGTTGGCGGGTGCGTTTTTCGTTTGTTCTACATTGGTATCTATTCGTGCAGTGTTTGCTGACCCAATTGCACCGGTCGCCAGCATTGTGACAACCAGCACATCACCACGCGCGAACGCAACAAATTCGCGCCGCGTTTCATCCAGTACGGTTTCACGTCGCACGACAACCAACGCCGCAACAACCGCAAATGCAAATGCGGCGCGTGCGGTTGCATCGCGTGCAAATACGGGGCGTACAAACACCGCCGCCGCGTCGGCCAGTACATCACGCGGGGTTGTTGCGCGCGCAACAACAAACGCATCACGTGCGACAACGGCAAACACCGCGCGCAGCGTGCGCAGCCGTACCGCCACAACAAATAATGCCCGCGTATCCCTGCAGGGCAGTGCAATTCGTGGCAACAAATCCACAACAACGTATACGTATTTGAGTAACAAGTTGTACACCGGCAATTATTCAAACATCATTGATTCAACAACTGGTCTGATTTCGTCGGATGCGTATTCAAATTGCCTTGAATCATACTATACATGCATGGATGAAATTTGTACCGCACGTAATGAATCCCAGGGGCGTTGCTCTTGCGCGGCACGTGCGAAATCATTTAACCAGGCAGAAACCGCACTGGAAACCGCGAACGAAGAATTGATAAAGGTCTCTGGCGAACTGGCATTGCTGATTGCGAACAAGGGCAAGGATGTGTCTGATGCGTTCCAGTTAACAGATGCAGAAAAGGTTATGAACTGTGTTTCGTGGCAGGAAATGAGCCAGAAATACGCAGGTGGCACGACAAAAGATGCTGACGGAAATGATTTGGCGGAACAATGGTGCCGGAATCATTCCATTTATGAGGCAAGCAAATGTGGCGCCAATACGCAGCCATCGTATTGCTCTGAGGCTGGAAATAATTTTGGGTTTGATTTAAAAAAGATTGACGGCTCGTCCAGTGATATTCTGGCACAGTTGCAGTCATGGGCAGACGCCAAGAACAAAGCGACAAGTATGATAACAAAAAGCAACACGACCTTGTTGAGTCAGTATACTGAAATTTCAGACCTGGTTTCGGGTATGTATAATACTACAATTGATTCCAGCAGTGATAATAAGGCGTTGGACAATCTGGCAAACACATGGGGCTATGAACTGTTTGAATACGCACACAACAATGTTTGCAGCCGCGTTTTGGATTCCTGCTTTAACGGTATATACGAGGCCTGTGGCACCCCACCATCGGGTGGCCGTTGTGCAAATTCGGCAACAACATCGTGCCCATATAACTATAACAGCCGGGTAACGGTTTCATCGGCTGGTGACGTTACACTGAATGAACGTGGCACCACCGGCACCACCAGCAGCAGCGCAACATGCTTTGGATATACATCAACATCTGGTGACCCGTATTCATCACTGCGTGGTCCGGTTGCCGATGCGCGCCGCAGCGTGATGCAGAAATACCTGCTGGATGCGAACGCCGCATGTGACACATATGGTGAACAGTTGCGCAAGACCGCCCAGAACATCAGCTATCAAAAGACGGCTGCACAGCAGGCATTGCAACAGAAACGTCTGGAATTTGCAAACGAAGAAATTACAACACTTGCAACGAATTACCGCAGCGCAATCAGCAACTTTAATGAATGCTTGTCCGAATTGTTTGATTGCTATACGACCCAGGCGTCATCCAACAGTTCGTGGAGCACCAGCCGTATAAAAACATACTGCGCCCAGGTTGCAAACGTTCCGCATTGCTATGAAGAAATGATTTGCGGTGCACCAAATAATAAGTTGCAGGCTGTTATTTCTAATGACGCGGGTGACAAGACTGCGTGTGCAAATACCGACGAGTATGCTACAAACACATGCCGTAACATAATCACAATGTCAGAAATATTGAGTGACAGTTACGCAAGTGGTGCGGTGATTGGTTCGGCGACCCAGCTGCGTGAACAGTGCCTGCAGAATATCGGTATCCAGGGTGTTCGTTCGTGGACCAAGACCGATAGTGGTGACGAATGGGATGATTCATCACGAGAAGTAAGTTGCAACGTTGTTCATGCAACAAACGCCGTACGGACATGGAATGCAAGCACAAAAAGTTATGGTGATTGCCTGGTTCAGGCGTGTGCATCAGGGTACCAGGTTGCTAATGATAAAAAGTCATGCGTGGCCATAAAAGAACAGTGTGCCATTGCAAACGCAACCAGTGCAGCGCGTGTATGGAATGCCGGAACAGGAACCTATGGCGATTGCCTTGTGGACAGCTGTGCATCAGGATACCAGGCGTCTGACGATGCAAAGTCATGTATCCTGACAGAGGCGACTTGCAGTGTAGCACATGCTGTCAAAGCCACCCAGACATGGAACCCGATTACCAAGAGTTATGGTGATTGCCTGGTTCAATCATGTCAATCAGAGTATGAAGTATCCGCAGACGGAAAATCGTGCGAGAAAAAATAAAAAACGCGCCATCGGCGCGTTTTTTATTAAAGCAAAGAGTAGAGAGCGGAGAGCAATGAAGTGCGCCATTGGCGCACTTGTTTTTTTCCGTCGCGGGGTAAGTTTCCTCCTGTGGAGGAGTCCCGCGCAGCGGGGTGGTGGTCTTTTTAGTTGTCCCCGCGGGGGCGTCATTGCTCTCTACTCTTTGCTCTCTTTATTAACGATTTGTTGTAAAATTTCGTCAAAATGCTTGACTTTTTGTAAAAAAATGTTAATTTTGTAGCAAGTTTTAGACAAAACGCAGAACAAGAACAATATACAAGAGAAAGAAATATGAGCAATTTTGCAATCTTTCAAACCGGTGGCAAACAGTATCGCGTCCAGGCAGGCGATGTTGTAAAGGTTGAAAAACTGAATGCCGAAGGTTCGGTTGAATTTGACCAGGTTTTGATGATTGATGACAAAATCGGCACACCATTTATTGATGGTGCCAAGGTTATTGCCACAGTCGTTGAACAGAAACGCGCTGACAAGGTTTTGGTGTTCAAGAAAAAACGCCGCCAGAACTATCGCCGCACACGTGGCCATCGTCAGTATATCACTGTTGTGAAAATTACAGAGATTAAAGGCTAAGGAGTTTAATTATGGCACACAAGAAAGCAGGTTCGGCGACCACTAATGGACGCGACTCGGCCGGACGCCGTTTAGGTGTTAAGAAATCCGGTGGCAGCCGTGTCATCCCAGGCAACATCATCATTCGCCAGCGTGGCACATCTGTGCATCCGGGCTTGAATGTCGGCATGGGCAAAGATCACACATTGTTCGCAAAAATCGCGGGCATCGTGAAATTCAAGAAAGGTTTGGGCGATCGCAAGACCGTTTCCGTTGAACCAGAAGCAAAATAAAAAACGCGCCATCGGCGCGTTTTTTTATTAGAGCATAGATAACAGATAGTGCGCCCAGGCGCACTTCTTTGCTCTCTCTGGCGGAGCGTCAGTGGAGACGGATATTTTAACTTTCATCTTTTATGTGGCGGATACTTGTGATATAATTATGCCAAGAATGAAAAAGTTTCTGACCTGTTTTATTGCGTTGGCATGTTTTGCGCCGGCGGCGTTTGCCGCCGATACGTCTGGCGCATCATCGCGTGTAATGTCATCGTCGTCGGACACTGGGCGCGCAACATCGGCGCGTGGTGATTTGGCGACATCCGCGATATCACGCACAACATCGCGAACCACATCGGACAAAAACACAAATATGCGCAGTGGTGTTACCCAGACCACAACCAGCACGCGCAACGCAACCGCGGCGGCACGCGCCAATGCGGGGATACCCGTGAACAATAATCGTACGGGATTGGATGCCGCGGTCAATACCGTCGGGCGCAGTACCCGGACCCAGGCGGCCACCGCGGCCAGCAATGTTGCGGCGCGTCGTGCGGGATTGGTTCTGCGGCCATCCACCACAGAGGTTGGCGGTCGTGCCAAAATTTCCGGTACCGAATTACAGACCGGTTCCAACATGGCGTCTGAAATCAGAAATGTTACATCGCGTGCGGCAACAAAAACAGTCAGCGCAGAATCTATTGCAGAGGCAAAAGAACGCCTGGAACAAACCGCCAGTTTGAACAAATCATGCCAGGAACAGTATAACGATTGTATGGATCAATTCTGTGCGGTGATTGACGCAAATCAAAAACGGTGCAGTTGCAGTGCCAACCTGTCCAAGTATACCAAGGTGGAAACCGCGGTCAAGGATGCCAATACCCAGTTGAACGAGGTTGCCCAACGTATCCGTTATGTCGGCCTGTCGGCGGACGAAATTCGTGCGATTATGACCGCGACCGAGGCCGAAGAAACTCTGTCCGGCACCACGGATACCAGTGAAACACGCAGTATGTTGGACGAAATAGAAAAACTGATAAAGGATCCGACCAGTTCGTCATCATATGCGGCGGATACATCAACCGGCCTGGACATGGATTTGGATTTTTCGTCAGAGGCGGATATATTTAATCTGGATTTCTTGAATACCAGCACCAGCAGTTTTTCAAACCTGCGCGGGACCGAATTATACAACGCGGCGAAAAAACGTTGCAATACGGTACTGTCACAATGTAAAGAGGTTGGTGCCACATCGCAACAGATTACTGGTAATTATGACCTGGCCATTGACAAGGATTGTATTGCGTATGAACAGGGCCTGACCAAAATGAACGAAACATTGGTTTCCAATGTGCGCAGTGCAAATCGTATGTTGCAAAAGGCGCGTCTGGCCGTGTTGCAGAACAAAAACCAATATGATGCCAAGGGATGTATCAGTGCGCTGGATGCATGTATGACCGATGACATGGTTTGTGGCGACGATTATGCAAAGTGCCTGGACCCGACCAAAACATACATTGATGAAAATGGCAGTGTTGTCCTGGGCCAGGATATAACCAAGATTACAGATTTTATGGATGGGTACAATAATGCCGATGTGAATGCCGAAACCCTGGCGGATGCATATGGTACCAAGGTATCTGTGGCCGATTGTGCCACGGACAGCAATGGCAAGTGCGTTATTAAATACCTGTTGCAGAAAATTGGAATAAAGCAAAAGGTCACAGACGAGGGATTATGTCGCGCGGTTCTGGATAAATGCCAGGCGTACACATATGACGCAAATGAAAACTATAAACCATATAATGATATTGTTGTGAATTATATTCAGCGTGCAATGGTTAATATCCGTGCCGCCCAGCGCCAGGTTATATCTGATTATGCGTCATCGTGTATGGTTGATATCGCATCTTGCTATAACCAACAGGTAACCCAGGTTAATGCATGGTCATCGGCCGCCAGTGTCAGCAGTGTGTACAACGTGATGCGCGGCGCATGCCGTAATGTTGCGTTGACGTGTGCATATGCCGTCTTTGATGGTGACCCAGACAGTTGCCCGACGGATGGAACGGATACAGGCAATGCAAAATGCATAAACAAGATTTCTGAAATGTTCTATCAGTCATTATTGTGTCCAACCAATTCAACGTACTATCCTGATGGTGGCGTGGCCGGCGTGAAAGGATTTGTGAACGATAAATGTCAATGTAATGACGGGTACAAGGTTTCCAGTGGCCAGTGCGTTATTGCCACATGTACAAACGGATCATATAAAGCGGGCGCGTGCGAATGTAATACCGGCTTTGAAATGGGTACGGACGGCACATGCGTTGCGAAGTCCGCTGGTTCTGAAACAGATGATTCCGGGACTGATGATTCTGGTGAATAAAAAAAACGCCCATTTGGGCGTTTTCTTATTTATTAATTGTTTCCATAAATTTATTGTGATTTTCCAATTCGTCCGCATGTGCAGGGAATTCGCGATGCGGAAAATCCGCGCCGATTTTTGGATGCTTTAAAAACGCGGCATGTTGTTCGGCAATAATGTCTGCAATATCTGGCGCTGGGGCGGTGTTTTCCAGTTCCTTGTACACCTTGGCCAGAATTTCCGCGTCAATTAATGCGCCGTGTGCATCGGCACGTGCGGTCAGTGATATGCCATACCATTTCGCCAATGCGTCCAGTGAATAACTCTTTGGACCAAATACGCGGTTACGCGCAATCACAATAGAATCCAATTGCCGGTCGCGTGATATCGTCGGCAGGTTTAACATTTCTAGTTCGTGATTGATAAATGGAAAGTCAAAGTCAATCCCGTTGTGCGCAACCAGTGGGGCGTCCCCAATGAATTCCAGAAAACGTGGCGCAACAACGGACATTTTTGGTTTGTCTTCCAAAAACGCATTGGAAATTTTATGAACCATATACGTTTCGGGAGGAATAATTTTACCTTCGGGATTAATGTATTCATGAAATGTGTTATCGGTAATTTGGCCATCAATCATTTCAACCGCACCAATTTCAATACAGCGGTCACCCCGCATATATTCAAATCCGGTTGTTTCAATATCAAAGCATATAACACGTCCCATAATCTGTTCCCATTTGTTAAAATATATTTTTGAATCTTGGCTGCGCGTGTATTATAATGAATGCGTGAATTTAAATCTAGAAAATCTTAATCCTGAACAAAAATTAGCCGTAACGACAACCGATGGGCCGCTGTTGGTGTTGTCGGGCGCCGGCACAGGCAAGACGCGCGTGCTGACCACGCGTGTGGCATACATATTAAATTGCGGCCTGGCCATGCCGTGGCAGGTGTTGGCCCTGACATTTACAAATCGTGCGGCAAATGAAATGAAAACGCGTATCGCAGAATTCGCAGATGATGGCGCCACGTGGTATCCATCTGACCTGTGGTGTGGGACGTTCCATTCAATATGCCTGCGGATATTGCGTGCAAATGCCACGGCGGTGGGACTGCGCCGTGATTTCCTGATATATGGCGAAGACGATCAAAAGGCGGCGATTAAAAATGCGCTGGCAGCGTTGGGGCTGGATGCGGCGGATTACAAGCCATCCGATTGGGTTGAACGTATATCTGGGATAAAAGATCGCGGTCTGGCATGTGATGGCGATATCGCAATTGGTGCGGTCGCGCAAAAGATATTGGATGCGTATAACGCCGAATTGGCGCGTCTGGGGGCGGTTGATTTCGGCGATATAATATTACACGTGTTGCATATGTTTGATAAAAATCCAGATATCTTGGCGCGATATGCACGGCAATTTAAATACATTATGGTTGATGAATTCCAGGATACCAATCGCGCCCAGATGCAGTTTCTGGAAATGTTAACGCGCGATAATGAAAATCCAAATATTTGTTGCGTTGGCGATGATGACCAATCAATATATTCATGGCGTGGCGCGGAAATAAAAAATATCCTGGGGTTTGAACAGAAATTTAAAAACGCCCAGATAATTCGTCTGGAAACAAATTACCGCAGTACGCCAAATATTCTGGGTGCGGCAAATTCATTAATACGTCATAACCAGGGGCGTCTGGGCAAGGATTTGCATCCCGCAGGCGGCGCATCAACCGGTGAACCGGTATATGTTCTGACACTGCCGTCTGATTGGGACGAAGCGCACATCATCGCCGATACAATTAATCGCGGGGTGGACGGTGGGGCGCCGTATTCTGATTTTGCGGTTTTGATTCGCGCAGGCAGTCTGTCGCGCCTGTTTGAAGAAGAATTTACATCGCGCGGCATTCCATACAAATTGGTTGGCGCGACCAAGTTTTATGACCGTGCGGAAATTCGCGATGCGATTGCATATCTGCGCTTGCTGGTATATCCATTTGATGATATGTCGTTCGCGCGCATAATTGGCAAACCACGGCGTGGTTTTGGACCGTCGGCGCTGGATAAATTGCGCGCGGCGGGCGGTAATTTTATGGCAGGGTTGCGCAGTGCAACGCTGTCTGGGAAACAGCGCGTGGCAGCTGATGAATTTTTGACCGCTTTTGATTTTGATTGGGCGTCAATGCGTCCGGTGGATGCGGCCCAGAAATTGTTAAACGACGCGGGTTATATTCGGTTCTGGCATGAATCCAAGGACAGTGACAAGGACGAACGTCTGGATAATATTCGCGAATTGATGATGAACGTTATTACAAAGTACGATACATTGCCTGATTTCTTGGAACATGCGGCATTAATGACGGCGGATGATAATGATAACGATGCCGCGCCATCCGCCCCCGCGGTCAGCATTATGACCATTCATGCGGCCAAGGGATTGGAATTTAACACGGTGTTCCTGCCCGCATGGGAAGATGGCATTTTCCCCAACGATATGGCGATTGACGGTGGCGGATTGGAAGAAGAACGTCGCCTGGCATACGTTGCAATTACCCGTGCGCGTCGCCGTGCGATAATCAGTAATGCAATGTCGCGTATGATATTTGGTTCACGTCAATATAATTCGCCCAGTCGTTTTATCACAGAAATGGATAATCATTTCCTGGATTTCCAGGGCGGTGCGCCACGCCGCAGCGTGCAAACATATGCACCAAAATATACCCCACGACCGGCGGCACCGGTTGCGGTAAAAAATAAAAGTGCGGTTGGACGTCTGGTTGCACATCGTGAAATGGGACGCGGCGTTGTTATAGAAGATGGGGGCGATATCCTGACCGTGGCGTTTCGTACACGTGGCATAAAAAAGGTTGCACGTGGATACCTGGAATTTGTGGATTAATCCGGCGGTTACTTTTTCTTTTCTTTTTCGTTCTTGATAATTTTGCGCCATTTTTGATATTCGCCATACGCATTGTTCCACAGGCGCGTTGCATCGGCTTTGACCTTTTGGCCAACACTGTCATCAATTTTGCCACCGATTTGGCCGGCGATTTCATCGGCCTTGGTTACCATATACTTAATCAAAAATCCGGTCAGCAGCACGACAAAGAAATCACTGTTATTCAGGCTGGGGACCTGGGACGCCAGGTTTGTGTCAATTAACCCAGACACCAATCCTGCACATAATCCCACAACCAGTGATAATGATACGAAATACACGGCCGCCTTTATAAAACGGGAAATCTGTTCAGAAATTGATTCCACCTTGAACAGTCCCAGAAATCCGTTCAGTATTGTGCCGGCGATACCCTTGTACGATGTTTGGCCAACTGTTTCGGCAATCGCGGTAAATGGCAACATTAATATGCCCAGGAACAAATCAGCAATTACCCCCAGTGCGATAAACGCAAATCTGAATGCCGCCCACACGAACAGTATTACAAACGCCAAACCAATCAAAAATGAAAACGCGCTGTGACCGATGCCGGCAATCATCCATTTGAATCCCAGGGCAATTGCACTGTAAAAAAATCCAGACATGCGCGTCGGCACGCACATAATATCGGCGGCGGCATTTGCGTCAATCAGCATTCGCGCCGGCGTATGTGCGGCGGCATATGTACGAATTGCATCACATGTGTCTGGTAATGTTATGCCCGAAATATCCGCTACAGAATTTAATATGAAATCAGACAGATATGTTCCAATCGTAATTATCGGACCAACGATTAACATAAACAGATGCGCCGGACCAAATTTCAATATAATAATCCAAATCGCAATTGTCGCACCACGTTTTACCAGGCTTTCGGCCAAACCACGTACATCTGATTTTGTTGTCATCATATTGTACGTTTCAAACATTGCCCAGAATATATACGCAATCAAAATAAACAAGACCGCAAAACGTACCAATGATGAATCCAACATTTCGCCGACCAGTGACATCGCACTCATAAACGCCAGGCCGGCTTTTGCCTCTATTGGGACATAATCATCAACCAGTTGAGTGCGCTGGAATCCGGCCTGGAAATCGGTTAATTCACGGGTCATCTGATCTGTGATTGCGCCGCGGTTGTATTCGGTTGTCCATGCGCCATAATCACCGATTCGTTCCCTGTCCCCGGGTAAATTACTGTCGGCGAACGCCGGCGCCGCGATTGCGAAACATGCGCACATTATAATATTCATTAAAAACTTCGTTATGCGCATCATTACTTATCCTTGCTCATTGCACTTGCTATCTTGTCAAATATCTGTTGTGGGGCGCCCCAAATATTTTTGCCCAAGTCGCGTGACCATGCGCCAAAGTCAAATTGTTCTTTTGACCCCTTGCCCAGCATTGCGTCAACCTTTGGCGATATGGCAAAGAAATACAACACGAACATAAATAACATTATCAACAGAAAATCAAATCCGTCATCCAGGAAATCAAATGCGCCCGGGTATTGGCGTTCAACCATCGCGCGTTGCGCGGTAAAGCAGTCCTTGAATTTATCCGCGTCCATTTCACCGTCGGCCAACCCAACGCGTTCACACGTTGCAAAAACATTCATAACGGACAATGTCTGGGCGTCTGGATTTTCAACACTGCGTCCCATCAGTGGCGGCATAATTGCACTGTATCCATCATTTGGTCCCGGGAAATATTCGTCGGCCGCAAATGACACCGTTGCATAAATAATCAGAATTTTTAATGAAATCGCAACAATCTGAACCGCGGATTTTACCAACATATCTACGGCGTTGCCGACAACCCCACCCGCCAGTTTCCATGTGCCTTCAAATGCAAATGCGGCGATAATCAGTGGCAAGAATATAATTATAAATACCAATTTGAATATAACCGATAGCACCTGGAAAAATAAATCAAATCCGATTACCAGAAACATTATTACCAATGCCAATCCGGCAATCCACGTAAATGCGCCGCCCCCCATGCCCAGCCACGCATAATTCATCAGTGCAAATCCGCCGGCGGCGCCCGCCAACATCACACTGTTCAGATTGCCCATTGTGCACATAAATGGTTGCAGTATGGGGTTCAGAATTTCATCCGTCTGGACATCTGTGGCACTGCATTGGGTTGCGTCTGTAACCCCCGATGCCATCATGGACAGTTCGGCCCCCACATACAGCACGGGACGGATTGTCATGTTTGATATTGTGCGGAGTGCATTCGTGCCGCCCATTCCCATCATCCCCAGCAATACACCCACCAACATCACACGTGCGCCCTGGCGCCAGACCTTGTCAAACCATGCGGCGAATTCCAATTTCTTTTCTTTGGTATCCAGCGTGGCTGTTTTCTTGGCCGCATCAAAAATGTATTGCGCGCTGTATACAACCAAGAATATTCCAAATCCGATTGCCAGCAATATCCATATGTTGTCCAGCATTGCCGTCCAGAACATTTCGGCGGCATTACCAATCACACTGAATAATTCTGCGATATATCCACACAGGAAACATCCATTTGCGCTGGCAATATTATCGCCGGCACCAATTGCGTTCATAAAATTATCAACACTGGTGTATGTCAGCGCCGCCCCACTGAGTGCAGATGACATATACCATATGCCCAGCCCCAGCGCGATTGCGCCCATGATAAAACGAATGGCCATAGAAATCAGTTTTGCTTTCATTTCTTGCCACCTTCTGTGCCATCGTCTTTCTTGGCGCTGTCGCCACCAGACGCAATAATTTGTCCGACTTTCTTGGCCCCTTGGACTGCCAGTGACGTCAGGCGCATTGCATCGTTTGCAATCTGGTCGCCGACCGCGTGATTTTCAGAAACATCAAATGCAGACAGAATCATCTTGGTTACCTGGGGTATCTGGCCGTATATAAATGTCAAAACATATACCAGTACGACCGCGCTGGCCAAAGTCATCGTTGCCAGGTTGTCATCAGAAAAATCAGCGGTGAATAAATCTTCGGAATTGGCGATTATGATTTGCATCAGACCATCTGCGGATGTGCCATATGCGGAAAAGAATTTCGCAATAATCACCATCATCACGGTATACGTAATCACCGCCGACGCCAGCGATATAATCGCGTTTATCAGGTCCTTGATTTGTCCGGTGCCAAATTTCGCGCCCAATCCCGACATCCACTTTGGAACGTTGGATGCATTCTTGAATGACACCATGATTAACGACAGTGGGAAAAAGAATGCAAACTTCATCATCGCAATAATTATATCGGCGAAATAAAAACAAAAATATGCAAATAATTTAAAGAATTCCCACGCCAGCGCCATTCCAATAAAGAATAAAACAATATGCTTAATCAGTGCGCCAATCCCCAACAATGCATCCCATGAAAATGCATGGTCCATAACCGCAATTCCCAGTTTAATGTATGACTGAAACTGGGTAATCGTCGTTTTCATCAGCATAATTATCGTGTTGCGCATCTGGGGACGATAGAACCCATCGTCTGGCATTTCCATCGGCTGGTATGTTACCTTTTCAGCGACGATTTCATTGTTCGTGTGCAACATTGACTGGGTATATCCCAATGCGATTTGCGCCGTCGGTTCAAATGTAATCTGGGTCATAAATCGGGGCAGGGCAACGCCCATGCTCAACAACGTCATCGCCACCAGTGAATTTATAAATACGGGTTGTAATGATTTTTTATACCACGAATCGGTAACGCCACCCTTGATATTTTGCCACACGGCATTCAGTACGAAAAACGCAAACAAAACACAGAATATAACCGCACAAAATATCGCCATGCGATTATACACCGCCGCCGCCGATGCAGATACAATCTGGAACAGGCGATCAAACACTGGGCATCCCCAACACTGGACGGTTGAATCAACCAAAGAATTTGCAAATGTGTTCATTTCTTGGTCGCCTTTTTCTTTATCCACCCAGTGGCGGCACCAATTGTTTTACCCAGGTCTTTTGCGTCTTTCCATGTGCCTTTGGCATCCTTGGTAACCGATTTGTACAGGCTGTCCATGCCGGAACCAACATACGAATCCAATTTTTTGCGCGTTAATTCAAATATGCGAAACATCAAATAGAACGTCAGTATGGATGATATCCATAAAACAGAATGTTGTCCAAATCCAATGGCGCTGTTTGCGACCTGGGGCATGTTTGATGATGCGGCGCCCCCCGCCGCAACCACGAATACAGAACTGGACCATTGAAACAATGATTTTACAATTGCCAAATTTATGCACAGTATAAACGCGCACGCAATCATTGTTATAATCAGTCGTTGTAATGCGGTTGTTATCCCAGAAAATGCCGGCCACACATCAAACCATTTGTCTGGATTTTTTGGTTTTGCCACCCATGTTAAAACCTGGAACGGATACAGAATCAGCGCCATTCCAAAATTAAATATTCCCTGGATAACCAGCAGTGCCATAAACAAATTACTGGACACAAATGCAATAACCAGGAATATTCCTGTGATGACGTTCATTAAATCTTCGCCCCCATGTGGCACCAGTGTAAACAGCCCCCGCAATCCGCGTGTAAAGAATTCAAAACCACGTTTTATCACCTGGTTGTTTGCCTGGGCCAGGTCAGATACCGGTTGAATTAAAAATTCGCATGATGATTTGCTGACCCATCCCTTGGCAACGATATCTGGGGGGCATTCTATTTTGGGGGCGTGGGTGCCAACCTCGTTTATCGTGCTGGTTATTGCATTTGTGTACAGTGCACCAAATTGCAGGAACGGATTAACCAGCCATTCTGTTATGTATGTTGGACGTATTTGCAGCAAAAACACCGCCGCAACCACTGCACGCAGTCCGGAATGGATTACATTTTTTGCAATTTTTTCGCCGGTTACGCCGCCCGCCGCCATATCGCCACCACCGGAAAAACCAAAAAATCCCACCCACAGTTTTGGCAGGTATAACTTAACCAAATACAGCGAAATTGAAATCGCCATGAATCCCCAAATCAGAATATAAATAATCCCGGTGCCATTGCCGACGAAAAATTCATACCCGCCGGTCGCAACCATCATCAGTGCGTCCAACACATGCGGCACCAATGGCGCCAGGTTTAATGCATCCACAATTTCATAACGTGCGAACGCGGCATCTGGGGCAACAATGCAAAACGCCGCCACCGCCAGCGTCAGCAGTGTGCGAAAACGCGCCCCAGAAAATATGCGTTTTAATAAAAACATTCTCTCTGATATTATTTTGTCTGTTCAATTATATCACATTTGTGACAAAATGTGATATACTTTAAAGCAATGAATTGGATAAAAAAGTTTTGGATTATGTTTTTGTCGTTCCTGCCACTGTCGGCGGGGGCGATTGCACCATTTATTATCCAGGGGCTGGTTGGTGCGGTCGGAATATTCGGATATTCTGTGTACCGAAACGCATTTCCGGTAAATATGTCTGACGCGATGAATTTCTTTTCAACGTGTTGGTCGTGCCAATTGTTTTCAGATATCATGACGGCAATGTCAAACCTGTTGCCACGTGCGTACAGTGCAATTGGCGAAATGATAATACCATTTGCAACCGCGCTGACCGCAATATGGTTCGCATGGAAAATATTTTCAGGTTTCATGAATGCCAAGGTTGAAGAACCATGGTCCCTGGCGGGATTATTTGGGACCCAGATTTTAAAACTGGGGGTTGTGTGTGCATTGTTGCTGGTGCCATTGCCACGAATGTTAAACGATATTGTGATTGAACCGGTGTTTAACGTTGGCCTGTCATTAAATCATGTTGTTTCCGGTAACGATAAATTCGCAGATTGTATTGTCGCAACCGCAATTGCCGACCCCGTATCGGTCAGCGCAGATGCCGCATCCGCGGGTGCATATTCGCCACGTTTGCGTCATGGCCTGGCGTGCGAGGTTGCAAATGTCCACCAAATGACCGGATTGGGTATGACGGTTGGTTGGACAATGTTGAATATGTCATTTGATACAGAGTATATGCATAAACTGTTTTGGTCGGTGCCGGTGTTCCCGAATGTGCCAATCTTTTTCGCGGGGTTGCTGGTGTTGGTGTTGTTCTTGATGGCGTTGTTGCCGGTGCCACTGTATTTCTTGGAAATATTTATAAAGTTATCACTGGATTTGATAATGATTCCGTTTATGTTGCTGGCGTGGTTGTTTTCTGGATGGCCAATATTCCCGTCTGGCGGCAAAAACATAAAATCAATAATTGACGACGTGGTAAAGGGAACCGCCGGTATCGCAATGGTTGGGGTGTTTGTAACATTTGCGGTAATGTTCCTGAATGCTGTGTTTGGGTCGTGGAATGGTGCGGCGCGATTGGCGACGGCGATGGCGCAAAACGATTCGCATATTTTGATGGATGGTCTGATGATGCGAAACGACAGTGTGATAACAATCATCTTGATGGGGATATTTATTAACATGTTTATGACGATGATTCCCGCACTGGTCAAGACATTGTTCGCCAACGTCAGCATTCCAACATCATTCTATGAAAGTGTTAAAAAAGATATAAACACCATGTGGGGCGACCTGAAAAAATGGTGGGAAACGATAAAAAAATAAAAAATCAAGTGCTTTATTTGCGTTGGCCCCCTTTTTTGTATATGCCGAATCTGATATAATTCATAGCAATGAAGCAATATCCGATTCTTTATTGGCCACACAGAACAAACGGCGACAACGATTACCGTATCGCGCGCAAGGTTATAAATACTGCCACCGGTATGATGCCGGACGTATTGACCGATGATTTGGATGTTGCCGCGGTTTTTCGCGAAAACCCCGATGCAACCATATATTATCCGGTTTTTTGCGAATCAACCGGATGGTGGGGCGAATTGCTGGGGTCTGACGCGATTGTCACCGACAAACTGATTATTTCCCCAGAATGTCAATTGATGGTCATTCGTGCACGTGATAATGCGCCTGTGACGCATGGTACGGCCCAAAACCAGCTGCTGGCGGCGGAAATATATCCAACCAGCGGCTTTTTCAAGAAAATGAATTCTGGGATTGCAACGGTTGCGGATATGCTGGCCACGGATGCAGGAACGATATTGGCATTGTTTTCCGGTAAAAATCAGTCACAGTTTGTAAATATACTGGAATCAACGGGAAATTCATACCTGGGATGCATTGGTCGGTACTAATAATTCTTGCAATCGGCAAAAATCCTTGTATAATCTGCACGCTAAAAAAAAATTAAATAAAGGGTAATACGATGAAAAAAGGCATTCATCCTGAATATCATGAAATCAACGTTACACGTACAGACGGCAAAACCGTTAAAATGTACAGCTCGGTTAAGAAAGATTTGATTCTGTCTACGGACAACCTGAATCATTCTGCATGGACAGGCCAGCGTACAAACGCCGGTGAAAAAGGCCAGCGCGTTGAAAAATTCAAAGGCAAATTTGCTGGGTTTAATTTCTAATTATTTCGCGGGAATCGGGGGCGTGAAATGGAATTGCTGATCAAGGGTTCAACGGAACTGAACAAAATGTTTATGGCGCTGCAACGCACTGCGTCGGGTCTGCGTCACGATTTTGGCGAGGTTGAAAACCTGCAACAATCCATCAAGGGCGCACACGATTTCGTGCAAAAGGCATCCGCCAGAATAGAAGAAAGTATTTTGAACGACCTGTTGTTGGTGCGGCCGTCTGCGGGATTGTTGACCCCAAATGTCAGCCACAGTGGTGATGGTCGGGATGAGTTTGTTCTGTCATTATCTGGGGCGGCAAATTTTGTTCGTGCAAATCCGCACTTTGCGATTTCGTTGGCATTGCGTTCAAATGATGAGACAAAAATCGCATTGATTTATTCCCCCATTGACGAGAGATTATATTATGCCGAGGCGGGACGTGGTGCATATGTATATTCGGCATTTCATTCGGCACGCACACGTGTGTCAAACATTGCCGACGTGGCCCAGGCGACAATTGCACTGAATACGTCTGATGCACGTGCATTGACGGCCGATGTCCGTCGCACCGGGTGCCCGGCATTGGATTTGGCATGGGTTGCATCGGGTAAGTTTGATGGGTATGTTTCTGATGCACTGGATTTTGCTGAAATCGCGGCGGGTGATTTAATGGTACGCGAATCGGGTGGTAAAATATCAATGGATATGGAATTGGTTGCCACCAATGGTAAAATTGAATTGTAATTTGCGGGACGTTTGTCCCGCTTTCTTTTTGTCATGGACTTGCAAAATATAAATAAATGTCTTACACTCTGTGGCATGAAATTCAAAAAGTTCTTACGCATTTTATTAAATATTATATTCTGGTGCTTTACCGCCGGGATTGCGGCGTTGGCGGCATTGGTTTTGATTTATGGCAATGATTTGCCGGATTATAAAAAATTGGCAACATATGCGCCGCCGGTTGCGACGCGCCTGTATGCGTCCGATGGTTCGTTATTAATTGAGTATGCCGAAGAACGCCGTGTCTTTATTGATTTTGCGGATATGCCACCAATGTTGGTGAATGCATTTATTGCCGCCGAAGACCAAAATTTCTGGACACATCCTGGTATTGATATTCAGGGTATTGTTCGCGCGTTGGCCAATAATACGTTGGGGGCGCTGGGGTTCCGTGCAAACTTTTCGGGTGCATCCACCATCACACAGCAGGTGGCCAAGAATTTCTTTCTGACATCAGAACGCACCATTTCGCGTAAAATAAAAGAAGCGATTTTGGCATTGCGCCTGGAACGCACGTTTTCCAAGCAGCATATTATGACCCTGTATCTGAACCAGATATTCCTGGGCGCGCGCGCATATGGCGTTGGGTCGGCGGCACTGATGTATTTTAATAAACCGGTATCTGAATTGTCATTGGCGGAATGTGCGTTTTTGGCATCATTGCCCAAGGCACCAAATAATCGTGATCGTGCGATTGAACGTCGCAATTATGTGTTGCGCCGTATGGTGGCGGAAAAATATATTACCCAGGATGCCGCAGATGCGGCGGCGGCCGAACCACTGAATATCAACAGTGGGTTTACCGCGCAAATGGAAATGGATTTTCAGTATTTTGCCGAAGATGTGCGTCGCCAATTACTGAATCAAATCGGTCGTGAAAAACTGTATAACGATGGGTTGTATATCAAAACAACGATTGTCCCGGAATTACAGCGCGCGGCGGCCGCGGCATTGGCGCGGGAACTGGATAACTATAACGCAAACCTGGGGCCGGACGAACCAAAGTTACAGGGTGCAATTATCGCGATGAACCCGCACACCGGTCGTATCGTCGCAATGACAGGCGGGCGTTCATTCGCAGACAGTTCGTTTAACCGTGCAACCCAGGCAATGCGCCAGATTGGTTCCACGATAAAGCCATTTGTGTACTTGGCGGCGTTGGAACGTGGTATGTCCCCAGAATCAATGATTCTGGATGCGCCGATTGTTGGGTGGCGTGCGGATGACACGTTGTGGAAACCAGAAAATTATGACAAAAAATTCCTGGGCGATGTGCCGTTGCGCCTGGCGTTGGAAACATCACGCAATGTGCCGGCGGTGCGTTTGGTTGAAAAAATTGGCGTATCCAATGCCATAGAGGTTGCCCAGCGATTCGGTGTGTACCCAGAAACACTGAAAGACATAAATCTGTCGTTGGCGTTGGGATCTGGCGAAACAACATTGGAAAAATTGGTGTTGGGGTATTCGGCGTTTGTAAATGGTGGTCGCGTGATTCAACCCCGTTTGGTTGATTATATAGAAGACAGATACGGTCGTGTGTTGGATGGTGGTACATCGCAAATCATTGCATGGGATGCAGATATGTTGCCCCCAGAACGGGTTTCAACCATGGACCCATTGTCAGACAGCCAGAGCCTGTATCAAATCGTATCAATATTGCAGGGCGCGGTTGAACGCGGAACCGGAAAACAGGCACGTGTTCCGGGGCATACGATTGCGGGCAAAACCGGTACAACAAATGATGTCAAGGATGTGTGGTTTGTTGGTTTTTCTAAAAACTTGATTGCAGGTGTGTATCTGGGGTTTGATGTCCCGCGTCCGTTGGGGCGTGGCGCCGGCAGTCACCAGGCCGCGCGCGTATTTGCCGAATTTATGAAGACCGCCCTGGCGGGACAGAAAAATCAACCATTTGCGGTGCCAGATGGATTGACATTTGTGCGCGTTAATCGGCGCAGTGGTGCGTCCGCGGCGGCTGACCCAAATGGTATGATTATTACAGAGGCATTTAAACCCGGTCAATCACCAAACCCGGCACAACGTGGTAATGCGGCGGCGGATTCAGGCCCAGTGGTCGGCGGTGTTTTCTGATTATGTTTTTAAAAGGAAAGGATGAAAAATGAAAAAGACTTTATTTGCATTTGTTGCGTTATTGGCGTTGGCGGCGTGTGACAAAGATGTGCCGTCTGATAATGCGATTGTTCGTACGTGTGGTGATTATGCGGTTGAAATAGAATTGTCGGATACTGGTGATACGATTACGGCAAATATTAATGGCGATGTTGCAACGTTAAATCATGCGGTGTCTGCATCGGGCGCGCGGTTTGTTGGCAGTGTTAATGACACCCAGGTTGTCCTGTGGAACAAGGGTGCCGATTGGACAATGTTTTTGGGCGATGATGACAACGCCATCGCGATTGAATGTGTTGCGAAATAAGATTTATTTTGTGCATACTTTATGATAGAATGGTCAGCATAAAAGAAGGAGATTTTTTATGCTGACTAATTTTTTTCTGTCACGCGGATTCAGCTTTTTTGCCAGTGGCTGGACCCAGTTTGCGGCGGCGTTCGGTTTGGCGTTTTTAATAATGCTGTTGTTTGGGCGGCCATTTATTGCCGCCATGCATGCATGGCAGAAAAAGGGACAACCCATCAGTGAAAATGTCCCAGAATCACATCGTAAAAAAGCCGGCACCCCAACAATGGGTGGGCTGCTGGTTATATTGGCGATTTTAATACCGTCTGTGCTGTTTATGCCGATTGACAGTGCCGCGGCATGGATCGCGCTGGCGTCATTGATGATGTTTGGTCTGATTGGTTTTGTTGATGATTATAAAAAGGTTACATCGCAATCTAAAAAGGCGGCAAACGGATTGTCACCGTTGACACGCCTGGTATTGGAGGGGGTATGTGTCGTTATCCTGGCATACATGATAAACCAGACAATGCCGCCATACATCCCAGAATATTCCCTGGCGTTGGGTTCTGGCATAATATTACCACTGGGAATTTTTTATTTTGTGTTTGCATATTTCGTGATTTGTGGGTCCGCGAACGCCACGAATATCACAGACGGCCTGGATGGTATGTTGGCGAAATTATATATGCCGGTTTTGGTTGTGCTGGTGGTTGCATTGTATGGTGCAACACGTATCGGATTTATGGATACGGTTATGTTCCTGCCGACGGCATCGGGACTGTATGCGGTCCTGGGGGCGGCATTTGGCGCCGTGCTGGGATTCCTGTGGTATAACGCGCGTCCGGCGGCGATATTTATGGGTGACGTTGGGTCGCTGGCACTGGGCGGATTTATGGGAACGGTTGCAATGCTGCTGAAATCAGAAATCATTATGGGCATTGCGGCGGGTATGATGGTTATTATCCTGATGTCATCATTTATCCAGACAATGTATTTCAAGGCCACGCGTAAAATCACCGGGACTGGTCGTCGTGTGTTCTTGCGCGCGCCGTTGCATCATCATTTTGAAGAACTGGGGTGGTGCGAAACAAAAATCGTTGACCGATTCTTTATAATGGCGATTTTATTTTCTGGATTGGCATTGGTGTTGTTAAAATTCGCATAATGTATGGCCCCCGTTTGGGGGCTTTTTAAAAATCTGATTCTGACAGTATATTTTCATAAAAATCATGGTATAATACATACCATGATACGAACAGAAGAGAGTAAGTTAACCAATTGGCATTTTGAAATTGACCGTCGCTTGCTGTGGACGGTACTGATATTGGTTGCCGTTGGGTTTATGTATGTTATTTCCGCAGGCAGTGCGGCCGCCGACCGTATTCATATGCCGTGGTATTTCTTTCTGAAAAAATCAATTCCGTTTTATATGATTGGACTGACCACATTGTTCGGGGTCAGTATGCTGAACAAGAAATGGATAATGGGCATATCGGCGCTGAATGTTGCGGTGGGATTGCTGCTGTTGCTGGTGACATTTGCCATGCCCCATGTTATCAAGGGGTCCGCACGATTCGTTTCATTGGGGCCGTTTAACATTATGCCGTCTGATATTATGAAACCGGGTTTTGTTGTTATGACCGCATGGTTTTTAACGCAAATGAAATCACTGTACGGTGAAAATATTTTCACCAATAAACAGGCGTGGCAGTTTAAAAAAATCAGTTGGTGGACATACCTGGGTGTTTTTGTTCCGGCGTTGCTGGTTATTTTTAGACACCCCGACGTTGGCACCGCGGTACTGTACAGTTCGGTGTTTTGTGCAATGACATTTATGGCGGGGTTGCCATATTGGTTGGTTGCGATTGCAGGTGGCATCGTTGTTATGGGGGGAATAACGGCATTCTTTACCATGTCACACGTGCATAACCGTGTTATATCATTTTTAACAGGAACCGGTGATACGTTCCAGGTGCGCCAGTCTGTTGAGTCAATCCAACATGGTGGTCTGCTGGGCAGTGGTGACGACGCATTTGTCAAAGATAACCTGCCGGATGCGCACACGGATTTCATATTTGCCACAATTGCCGAAGATTTGGGTGCGATAATCGCGTGCGTGTTATTGTGTGGGTTGGTGTATATATTAAAACGCCTGACCACGGATGCATTGGAATCGCGTGACCCATTTGTGTTTTATGTTGCCGGGGGTGCGACGGCCATGTTCGGTGTGCAAACATGCATCAATTTGGCGTCCACATTGCATTTAATACCGCCAAAGGGAATGACGTTGCCATTTATATCATACGGGGGCAGTTCGTTCGTTGCATATTGCCTGTTGTTTGGTATGGTTTTGGCACTGGTGCGTTCTGATAAATGGGATTAAAAAAAACGGGCGTTATGCCCGTTTTTTATTTCGTGATTGTTGCATCGTGTTTTAATATTGACAGCCTGCGCTGTGTGGCGGCGGATGCGCCACGTGTCAGAACCCGTTGGGTGCCACGCTTGATGCTGCGCATCTTTTGGTCGGCGATTTCTGCGCTGGTTGCGCGCCGGCCGCCAAAATCCACAATGAACGAATTAATGGTCGCCATGTAACTGGGACTGTAATGTAATTCAATGTGCATATCTTTGACCAGTTTCAGTACCTTTAACCCCGTGTCGCGTTTTTCCGCGGGCAGCGCGGCCACCGATGTAATCGGGCGCATTCCAGACAATGATTGCCCCAAACGCATATACCACCCCCACCCAGGGGCAAATAATTTGCCCATAACCTGGGTAAAATATATGTGCTTTAATTTCTTGTCTGGTTCGTTATGAATGATTTTCATCATTTCTTTAAAATCGTTGTATTTCAGGCTGGTAAACCCATCACGTGGCAATAATTCGTTAAAGCGTTTATATGCTTTTCCGTTCGCTGGTGCGTTGTTCATATTTTTTGTCCTGTTGTTGCACGGTATGTCGTGTAATGATATAATATCTGCAATAAAGTATAACATAAACAGGGATTTGTAACAATGAGAATATGGATTGCAACAGGTGGCACCGGCGGGCATGTGTTCCCGGCATTGAGTGTTGCCACAGAACTGGCGTCGCGTGGACACCAGATTACAATTTCAACCGATGGTCGGGTCTTGAAAATGGTGCGCGATGGTGCGCCCCGCGGTGCGCGAATTTCGCGTATCTGGGCGGCGGGTGTCGGTGCAAAGAGCCGTTTGCACCAAATGATTGCATTGTTCAAAATTGGCGTATCGGCGGTGGCACTGACATTGCGGTTTATGGTGTTTCGTCCTGAACGCGTGGTGGCGTTTGGTGGTTACGCATCTGTGCCGGCGGTGTTTGCCGCGCATCTGTGGCATGTGCCAACATTCCTGCATGAACAGAATGCGGCGATTGGACGCGCAAATAAGTTTACAATGCGTTGGGTCAAAACACTGATGACCAGTTTTCCAACCGTATCTGGTATCCCAGATGGCGCGTCGGCACGCGTTGTGTATACCGGGTTGCCGGTGCGTCATGAATTCTTGGATTTGGCGGGTCGTCCAATTTCTGGGGCGGGGCGTCTGTTGGTGACGGGTGGGTCACTGGGGTCGCAAATTCTGGATGATGTTGTGCCGGTTGCGGTCGCCGCAATGAAAAATAAAAAGATTTTTGTTACGCACCAGACACGACCAGAAAATGTGGCGCGCCTGCAAAAATTCTATGCCGATAACAAGATTCGCGCAAACGTATTGTCGTTCATTCATGATATGGCCGGCACGATTGCAGATGCAGATTTAATCATCGGGCGCAGTGGGGCCAGCACCGTCATAGAATTGGAAACAATCGGACGTGGTGCGATATTGGTGCCACTGAATATTAACCCAGACCAGGCGGCCAATGCGGCCAGTTTTGCGCGCCTGGGGGGCGGTTTTGCAATTCCACAGGCGAAATTTACCGCCCGCTGGTTGACGGCAACACTGACAGAATTGTTTGATAATCCATCACGCCTGGCCAAGATGGCGGAAAAATCGCGTGTTCAAAATAATGCGGTGAATTTAATCGCCGACGAAATTACAAAATAATATCAGACGCATTTTCCACTTGCGCCCGATTCGTCATTTGTTCTATGATTGAATCAGGAAGGAAAGGAAAATGCGTCATATCGCTGTATCAGCATTGGCATTATTGGTTATTATACCCGCGTGGGCGGATGCACGCCTGCCGGTGGTAAACGTTGCAGCGGCCGGGGTTTCGGCGCGTGCGGCGTTTGGCGAAACAATTGCCACGCCCCCTGTGAAACAGGCGGCCGCACCCGTCAAACAAAATAAAAAGGTTGTTGCCCGTACGGCAAAAAAGGCAACCCCTGTTACCACCGCATCAACCACCACAAAAACGATTGCGACGGACGCGGGCGAACAAATTGTTGCACGTGCCGATGTGTTGGTTCCACGTCGCCCCAGTTCTGATTTATGGGCGCACACCACAGATGCCCCATTGCGTATGCCTGATGTGTCTGAATTTGCCGTAATGCGCAGTGATGCCATTTTACCAGAGGAAGATATTGACGCCCCCGCACAAACGGTTGTGGCGCGTCCGCGTGCGAATGTTGTCGCATCTGCCCCGGTTGCCCAGGCAAAACCCATGGCGGAAATTGATAACCAGATTGCGCGCCTGAATGAATTGCAAAAACGTGCAGATTCCAGTGTGGACACATCGCGTACGGTTGCATCGCGCAACGCGGACATTAATATCCACAGTGATTTTGTTTCCACACCGATTGCCAAAAAATCAGAACCAGTGAAATCACAACCTATCACGTTGTCCCAGATGGTTGTTCCGATGGATAACGATGTTGTTGTTCGGGCGGTTGAAAAAACAGAATCCCCACGTATTGCGGCGGTTCGTGATGATATGACAAAAATGACGCCGACGGAATTACGTCGCGCATTTCGCAAAACGTTCTTGTCTGAAAACAAACATCTGTCCACGTACCAGATGGATAATCGTTTTGATGTAATCAGCGATATGGATACAACCACAACCAGCTTTAACACAACGCGTGATTTGTCTGAAACCGGTGGAATTCGTCCGCTGGAAATCAAGATAAAGTTCCGTGATGATGATTCGGCACTGTCGCGTGACAATTATAATTTGCTGTCAGAATATGCGGGCATTGTTTCATCAAACCCGACACGCGCGGTCCAGGTTGGTATCCCCCAGGCCGTCACAACCGACAGTGATGCACGCAAATTGGCGGCGCGCCGTTTGGCCATTGTGGAACAGGTGTTGCGTGATAATGGCATTTCAGAACAGCGTATATTACCGGTTCTGTCCCAACGTGATACCGATGGTTTCGTCCTGCGTATGATTTCAAATGACCAATATGAAACACTGACCCAGAAACGTCGTGATATGTTTGGCGACACGGTCAGCAAGAAAACATACAAGAGTATGAGTTGGTAATTCATCGCATCGTTTCGCGCGTTATTGATTTTCTGTTTCCGCCGTCGTGTCCGTTGTGCCAGGCGGCGGTTTCTGTTCATGGTGAACTGTGCGCCGATTGTTGGACGGCGTTTAATTGGATTGATGGTGCGCATTGTGCCAAATGCGGTTTTCCGTTGCCTGATAATTTTGATTTGGGGTTGGATGCACTGTGTCCAACATGCGCGGCGGGTGGTTGCGTGCTGGATTTAATTCGCAGTGCGTGCGTATATGATGATGCGTCACGTGCGGCGGTGTTGCCATATAAACATTGTGGCCGAACCATATATTCTGGTTTTATGGCGCGTGCATGCATTTGGGCATTGCGTGATACAGATATTCGTCCAGATATAATTATGCCGGTGCCATTGGCGTATCGCCGATTGGTTCATCGCACGTATAACCAGGCGACATTACTGGCGCGACCAATTGCGCGCGCATATGGTGCCACGTTGGATGTCGCCAGTGTACGTCGTGTGTATCGCCCGGATATGGGACATAAAAACGCGCGCCAGCGCATGGAAAATATCCATGGCGTGTTTCATGTTGCGCGTCCTGATAAAATTCGTGGAAAACAGATTTTGTTGGTTGATGATGTTATGACAACCGGTGCGACGTTTTCTGAATTGCGTCGCGTGCTGATTCGTGCCGGTGCCGCCGCGGTGTATGGTGTGACATTTTGTCGTGTCGCACGCAGTGTCCAGAACTAGTTATGGACAATACCATTTGCGGTTGCCAGCACTGCCTTAATCATATTGTTTTTGCGGGCCTCTATTTCCTGGGAAATAACCTTGTCAGAACACATCCGGACCAGTTTTTCCATCTGGGCAAGATTTGTCTTTTGGCCACGTGGTAATTGATGGGGCTGTTTTGTATTTAAATTGATAATTGGTTTGTTCACACATGCAACCAGTTCGTCGTCAATCATCAGGCTGTATTCCGCAAACATTCCGTTCGTGCCATTGTTGGCATAACGCGTGCTTAAAATCATAACGGACGCATCCAGGTCTGGGTTTGTGTCATCGGCGATATAATATGCGGTGCCGTCCGGTGTGTTGTGTACAGATACATAACTGTCCCGGATTGTCATGCGTAAAACTTTATAAAAATCGTAATTCAATCTTGTGCCCTTTTTTATGATAGTAATACATTTTTGTGTTTTGTCAAGTGCTGCGCCCGCGCGCGTACGTGTACGCACATGCGCGCTTGAATTTTTAAATTATTCTGGTACGATTGCACGGTAAATGACAGTAATACAGGACAATAATCATGAATATTGAATTGGGTAAAAACATAAACGCACGTGATATTGAAACCAGAATTCAGGAATTCTGGGATAAAAACCATTTCTGGGACAATGATGTAAAATCGGATAAGCCATCATTTTGCATTATGATGCCACCACCAAACGTCACGGGCAATTTGCATATGGGGCATGCGTTGGATAATGTTCTGCCCGATATTATTTGCCGTTATAAACGTATGTGTGGATATGATGTTTTGTGGCAGCCGGGGACCGACCATGCGTCAATTGCAACCCAGTTATTAGTGGAACGTGATTTATCCAAACGTGGAATTAATCCACGCACCAAAACAAAACAAGAATTGCTGGACATCGCATGGGCATGGAAGGCGGACAAGGGCGGCCAGATTATGAAACAGTTGCACACATTGGGTGTAACACCGGTGTGGTCGCGTGAACGCTTTACAATGGATGCAGGATTGTCTGCGGCGGTGAATAAACTGTTCGTCAAAATGTATAACGAAGGATTGATTTATCGTGCGCACCGTCTGGTTAACTGGTGTCCAAAACAGCAAACGTCAATTTCGGATTTGGAGGTAGAGGTTCGTGAAGAACATGGTAAATTCTATTACTTCAAATATCCGTTAAAGGATGGTGGCTTTATTGAAATCGCAACAACGCGTCCGGAAACACTGTTTGGCGACCAGGCGATTGCAATTCATCCAGATAACGAAAAATTAAAACATCTGATTGGCAAGACGGCGATTATCCCGTTAACCAATATTGAAATCCCGGTTATCGCCGATGTTCATGCGGATCCGGACAAGGGTACCGGCGCGGTGAAAATTACACCTGCACATGACAAGGATGACTGGGCGGTTGGCCTGCGTCATAACTTGCCGGTGGTGTGCGTTCTGACGGGCGATGCCAAAATGGCGGATATTGATGTTGTTCCGGAAAAGTATCGTGGTATGGACAGATTTACTGCGCGTGCCGAAATTATACGGGATTTGGATGCGGCCGGATTGATGATTAAAATTGATGACAAAATTATCCCGACACCATATTCTGAACGCGGTAATGTCGTTATTGAATACATGGTGCGTGATGAATGGTTCGTTGATGCACCAAAACTGGCAGAAAAAGCCATCGCCATCGTAGAGGCTGGCAAGGTTAAATTCATGCCTGAACATCGTTATAACCTGTTTATGTCATGGATGCGTGATATTCACGAATGGTCAATTTCGCGTCAACTGTGGTGGGGACACCAGATTCCGGCATGGTATGATGCCGATGGTAACATCTATGTCGCCGAGACCGAGGCCGACGCAATCGCGCAATCCGGTGGTCGGGAATTGACACGTGATGCGTCATGTCTGGATACGTGGTTCTCGTCATCGCTGTGGCCATTTTCAACATTGGGTTGGCCAGAACAGACCCCAGAATTGGCAAAATATTATCCGACCAATTTGTTGTATACGGGCGCGGATCTGATATTCTTCTGGGTGGCGCGTATGATTATGATGGGTATCTATGTTATGGGTGATGTTCCGTTTCATACGGTGAATTTCCACGGTCTGGTTCGTGATGCCAAGGGGCAAAAGATGTCCAAGACCAAGGGCAACGGGACAGACCCGATGGACACAATTGAAAAATTTGGTGTGGACGCGTTGCGTTATTGGATTGCAACCGCCCCAATTGGTACCGATATCAGATACAGTGATGACGAGGTTAAGCGTGGTTCCAAACTGTTGACCAAATTGTGGAACGCGGCAAAGTACACATTGATGAATCTGACAGATTTCAATCCTGAGTCAGCAGCGCCGGTTGCGGTTGCCGACCGTCATATTGAAGACAGATGGGTTTTGTCAGAATTAAATAAAACCATCGCAGATGTTCGCCGTAATTTGGATAAATATGATAACTATAATTCCCGTGCGGCAATTGACACGTTCTTTTACGAAGTGTTCTGCGACCAGTATTTGGAATTCATCAAGGATCGTTTCTGGTCGCCAGAAAAATACGATGCAAATTCTAAATTGGCGGCGCAATGGACGCTGTTTGAGGTTTTGCGTGCCATCATCGGATTGTATGCACCGTTTATTCCGTTCCTGACCGAAGAATTGTGGCAGAAAATTTACCAACCGTACGAGGGGGGCGAAACATTGCACCTGACGGCGTTTCCGGATGTGTCCGCCGCGCGTGATACAGATGTTGCGGATATGGAAATTGCGCTGGATATATTGCGCAATGTTCGCGGTCTGCGCACAGAACGCAAGGTCGGCAATGGTGCCAAACTGGAAACACTGACGATTCCGGCAACAACACCGGCAACATTGCATGGTGTGATTAAATCGGCGGCGCGTGCAAATGAAATCGTGCTGGGCGATGCGGTTGATTTTGTTGTTGCGCAAAATATTCAGGGATAATCGCTATGTCGGATAAATTGGTTGTGAAGCGTATTTTACAGGCATACCAGTGTGACCGATATGGGTTCGTGCGCCCATTGATTCTGATGAATGAATTGCAGGGCTGCGCGGATACGCATGCGGAAATATTGGGCTGTGGTCGTACGTTTCTGACCGAACACAATATGGCATGGGTTGTGACGCATTACCTGGTGGATATTATTGAATTACCACGCGAGGGCGAAGAATTAACATTCACCACATGGCCATCAATGAAAGAATTATTGCGCGCAACGCGTGATTTTGAAATTCGTGGCGCAGATGGGCGTCTGATGGTGCGCGCCACGTCCCAGTGGGTTTTGATTGATATGTCAACGCGTCGTCCGGTTCGTCTGGATGATGCGGTGCCAAAATTGGTTGAAAATGGCGCACGTGCATGGGACCGAATATTCTGTAAATTCCCAGACTTTACACCGGATAAAACACACGAATTCAAATGCCGTTTTGACGATATTGATGTGAACCAGCATATAAATAATGCGGTTTATGCCGTGTGGGCAACCGAAAGTGTTGGGTATACGTATCGCAATGAACACAAATTACGCAGCATTGAATTAAACTTTAAAAAAGAAATCAATCCCGATACCCCCGTGGTTCAGATTGATGTCGCGATTGATGGCGATACATCGCATCATAAAATCCGCACTGGCGATATTGAACATGCCTCTGTCGTTTGTACATGGGTTAAATAAAAATACGTCCGCCATCGGCGGACATATTTTTTGTTTGCAGAATAAAAAAACCGCCAATCGGCGGATTTTTTTTAGTTGGCGGCATTCACAGCCAGGCGTTTGCGGCCCGCTGCGCGACGACGATTTAAAACCTCGCGTCCGCCCTTGGTTGCCATTCTTTCACGGAACCCGTGTGTTTGAACACGGCGTGTTTTTGATGGTTGATATGTACGTTTTGTTGCCATAACTAAATCCTTTTGCGCGTATATTTAACCACAGGTTTTTATAAAACGCAACCTTTTTATTTAGATTTTATCAATCCCAGTTTTTTTAACCCTTCCAGTATCAGGTAATACGAAAAGAGTAACGAAAACAAACGCCAGAATGGTAAAAACATCGGAAGCGCCCCCTGTGTATGTTATTTTGTGTGTTGCAATTTCTGGCGTATGGCGTCGGCGACCGCGTTGCGTGCCGTGCGCAGCCGGGCCTGGACATGTTCGGCCGCATCAATCAGACGCAGTGTTGCGGTCATGTTCATACGCATCCCGCGTAATTGCATGTTCAACAGGCGATTATTGTCGCCCACCGATTCCAGTATATTGTCAACGGTTTCTTGTGTTTCCAGAACAGCTTTTTTTAATTTTTTCATGGTACATGGACGTTATCACAAATGTTGCTTTTGTCAATGTGTTTTTTAGGGTTTAATACTTGACCAAAAGCCTAAAAATTTGCTATTCTCGTGATATCAAAGATAGGGGAAAAATAAGTATGTCTGAAACAATTAATAATACCGAAGACAACGCGGTGAAAATTCCACAGTCGTCTATTGAACATGAAATGCGGACCAGCTTCTTGGACTACGCAATGTCGGTTATTGTGGATCGTGCGTTGCCGGACGTTCGTGATGGGTGTAAACCGGTGCATCGCCGTATATTGTACGTGATGAATGATGTTGCGCCGGCAACCAAGCCAACGGTGAAATCTGCCCGTATCGTGGGCGAGGTTATGGGTAAATATCACCCCCATGGCGACAGTTCTATTTATGATGCAATGGCCCGTATGGCCCAGGATTTTTCCATGGGTGAAACGTTGGTCCAGGGCCAGGGTAACTTTGGTTCGCGCGACGGTGATAAACCCGCGGCCATGCGTTATACCGAGGCACGCCTGTCTAAACTGGGTGCATCCCTGATGGACGATATGGACAAGGACACGGTTGATTGGCAACCGAACTTTGACGGTTCACTGCAAGAACCGGTTGTTTTGCCGACCAAGTTTCCGAACCTGTTGGTAAACGGTGGTTCTGGGATTGCGGTTGGTATGGCGACAAATGTTCCGACATATAACCTGGGCGAAATTTGCAACGGTATTTTGGCAATTCTGGATAACAAGGATATTTCTGATGACGAATTGTTCGGTATTATCCCGGGGCCTGATTTCCCAACGGGTGCGGTTGTGATGGGGCGCGCCGGCGCGTACAAGGCGCACACGACCGGACGCGGTTCAATCATCATTCGTGCAAAAACGCATATGGAAAAATTCCATGATCACGATGCGATTGTTGTTGATGAAATCCCGTACCAGGTCAACAAGGCCCAGATGATTATCAAAATTGCCGAATTGATAAAGGATAAAAGAATTGAAGGTATCGCGGAAATCCGTGATGAATCATCCAAAGAGGGTCTGCGTATCGTTATTGAATTAAAGCGCGATGCGATTGCGGATGTTGTGCTGAATCATTTGTTCCAGTACACAGAAATGCAGACGAATTTCCCTGTGAATATGATGGCGTTGAATCGTGGTCGCCCGATGTTGTTTAATATTCGTGGCGTTCTGGATGCGTTCATTGATTTCCGGTGCGAGGTTATACGTCGTCGCACGATATTTGATCTGAACAAGGCGCGTGCACGCGCACACACATTGCTGGGGTTATCGGTTGCAGTTGGTAATTTGGACGAGGTTATTGAATTAATTAAATCCAGTCCAAACCCCGACGCCGCGCGTGATGCATTGGTGGCGCGTGGTTGGCGTGCATCTGATATTGAATCGTATATTCAGTTGATTGATGATCCGAATACAGAATACAAAGATGGCATGTTCTACATGTCTGATGACCAGGCACGTGCGATTTTGGAATTGCAATTGCATCGTCTGACCGGATTGGAACGCGATAAAATCCACGCTGATTTAACAGAGTTGGGCGCGTTGATAAAGGACCTGTTGGACATTTTGGGCAGTCATGAACGTATCGTTCAAATTATCCGTGATGAAACCACGGCGGTGCGTGACAATTGGTCATCGCCACGTCGCACAGAAATTTCTGATGCAGAAATTGATATTGACATAGAAGACCTGATTGCACGCGAAGATATGGTTGTAACCGTATCTAATACTGGTTATATCAAACGCGTTGCGCTGGATACATATCGCGCGCAAAAACGTGGGGGCAAGGGGCGTAATGCCATGACAACCAAGGACGATGATTATGTGGTCCAGGTATTTGTTGCGAACACGCATACACCACTGTTGTTCTTCAGTTCCAAGGGATTGTGCTATAAATTGAAAACCTATAAATTACCAGAGGCAGCCGCCGCGGCCAAGGGACGTCCGCTGGTCAACCTGTTGCCACTGGAAAATGGTGAAACAATCACGGCAATCCTGCCAGTACCCGAAGAAGAAGTTGCGCGCGTTCGTGCATCCGGCCAGGAACATTTCTTGATGTTTGCAACTGCGTCTGGTACGGTGCGTCGCAATCGTATGTCTGATTTTGATTCAATTCGTGCAAACGGTAAAATTGCAATGAAATTGGACGATGGCGACAGTTTGATATCCGTACTGCCGTGCAATGAAAACCAGGATGTATTCTTGGCAACATATCGTGGCCGTTGCATCCGTTTCCCGGTTAACGAAATTCGTGTGTTTGCAGGCCGTAATTCAACAGGTGTCCGCGGGATGAACCTGGGCGCCGATGACCGGATTATCGGTATGGCAATGTTGACCCATGGTGAATCTGATGCAACCGTGCGTGCCGCGTATATAAAGCAGTCGCGTGCACTGCGCCGTGCCGCAACCGGTGTTGACGAAGAAGCGTCTGATGACGAAGAAGCAACGACATTGGTTCTGTCGGATGACCAGATAGCGCGTATGGCCGCAGACGAGCAGTTTATTTTGACCATATCTGAAAATGGTTTTGGTAAACGTACCAGTGCGTATGAATATCGCACAACGCATCGTGGTGGTAATGGATTTACCAATATCAAATTGGGTGGTAAAAATACCGCGGTTGCGGGTTCGTTCCCGGTTGAAAATGGCCATGATGTTATGATGGTAACCGATGGTGGAAAAATTATCCGTACACCGGTTGATGACGTTCGTATTGCTGGACGCAGTACGGCGGGCGTAACACTGTTCCGTACGGGCGAAAATGAACGCGTTGTATCGGCGATTTCAATCGTCAGTGACGAAGGCGAAGCGGACGAAGTAGAAGCAGACGCGGCCGCAATCGCGGAATAAAACCCCAGGGGTGCCGGATATGGAAAACAATGAATACTTTGCATCAATAAACGACGTATCCAAACGTTTGGACATTCCGGCGCATACCCTGCGCTATTGGGAAAAACAATTTCCTGTGGCGATAAAGCCAACAACGGGTGCCGGCGGCCGCCGTTATTATCGCAGTGAAACCGTAAATCGTCTGGTGATAATCAAGGATTTGCTGTACACGCGCGGCATGACAATCGCGGGGGTCAAAAAAATGTTGCGTGATGGCACATTCCCGGAAAGTGTAGAATCCGTATCGCCGTCTGTCGCGCATGCCGCGGAAAATGCACCTGTGCGCATTGATGGCACCGCATTGGATGATGTAATCAGTTTATTACAAGATGCCAAGAATATATTGGCGGGTGTGTGATATTATGTTTTGGCGTTCATTTCCGCATTTTCTGACGAATATTATTTGTGGATTTGTACCAAATACTGCGCGCCGTAAAAAGGTGCGCACAATATTAAATTCGCCATTTGTTTCAGAATTAAATTTTGCACGCCGAACCGTCCCGGGGCGCGTACGCAGTGTGCGTACCGCGGTTGGGTTTATGGCACGCAGTCTGATAATAATTATCAACAAACAATGGGTGTTTAAATTTCCGTTAAAGCGTGATAATTATCGTGAATTGGCATTGCGCGAAAAACGATTGGTTGATGCACTGGCACCGTATTCGCCGGTGCATGTTCCACCGGTTGAATTGCTGTATCATGGGCGTAAAATTGTGCGTATGTACGAATTTGTTCAGGGTAAAAATATTCGTGATTTTTCGCCGGAACGTATATTGGCACATCGCATGGAATTGGCGCGGCAAATTGCACAATTTATGTTTGATATTGGACGTGTGGATCCACCGGAAATCCGGGATTTAAAGCCGACACCAGACGCGCGCCCAGGATATGCATACGGTTGGTTCCAGGGTGATATCTGTGATAATTTTATGGTTGATGCCAACACGATGAAAATTATTGCATTTATTGATTGGGAAGATTGCGAGTTCTGTGATTTTTCATCCGCGTTTACACGTGAACCTAAGACACCACAACGTGAATTGATGGCGGCGGTTAAAACAGAATATGACAGATTGTATGCCCAGTTGAAAAAATAAATTGCAAATGAATAAAAAAACATTAGCATAGCGTCCACTATGGACAAACAGAAACAAGATTTATATGAAAATTTGGCGTGGGGCGGGGCATGCGCGCTGACGCTGTTGGTGTTGGCACTGATGCTGGGGTGCCCGCGCACGGCACCTGGGACGGCGGAAATTGATGCCCAGGTTGGCCAGTTGCGTGCAAAAATTGATTCAATGCGTACCACGATTGATACCCAGATTCAGGATTCACTGCACCGCAATCCATATTATTGGTACATGCCAACATTTGATTATTCAGGTGTTGCGCCACGTGATTGGATGTCGCGCCCGGCCGCACGTCGCAATGTGCGTAATTATTATTATGATTCATTGTTTCGCCAGGTGCGCATTGCCCAGCGCCAGATTGATTCGCTGATGACCGAACGTGAAAAACTGGTGCGCCAGCAATCGCGCTAGAGAATACCAAAACAAAAAACAACAAAATAAAAATCGCCGGATAAACCGGCGCTATTTATTTTGGCAGTCCCAAGGGGAATCGAACCCCTGTTCCCAGAATGAGAATCTGGTGTCCTGACCGCTAGACGATGGGACCAAGTACGCGGTATAATAACAATCTTTTTCACGTTTTGCAAATAAATAGGACTTGCGAACAAAAAAATTGCATATAAAATTTTCGTGAATTTAACCCTGGGGGATTTGTATGTTACTGAAACGTTTGTCACAAATATTTATCGGCCTGGCGGCGGTCGCATTTTTTGCGGGCGTCGGGGTGTTGGCAACACATGCATACTTTGATGATTATTTCTTTGATTCTGTCCAGGCATTTGACCACCCGGCATCAAAATTTCTAAACCCCACGGCCCAGGATATTACGGTTCTGTTGGCGTCTGATTCTGGGTCATATAATCGTATACTAGAGGCAACCATTGTTCTGGCCCGCAAGGCACATCCAGAATACGATTTTATGATGTATTTGGGTGATATGGCGGTAACCGGATCTATCACCGGGTATTACTGGATGCTGGAAGAAATATTGCCGAAACTGACCGGGTTACCGATGTATGCGATTCCGGGCAATCATGACGTCACGCGACGTGAAGGTCTGGCCAAGCAAACCGTCGTGAACAAGGCGTTTTATACAACCGTTATGGGGCCGGCATATTACTGGTTCGGATACGGCAATACATTGTTTATTGCGCTGGACACATCAACCCCAGACATCAGTGATGCCCAGCTGACATGGTTGTCAGATACGCTGAAAAACATTCGTCCAAAGTTTCGTCATTGTGTGATATTTAATCATATGCCGCCGATTAATACACGCCCCGATTTTTTTGAAGATCATACAATGAATCCGGCGTCTGCCGATGCATTGGCACGTGTATTGCGTGGGCATAAAATAAATGCGATGTTCTTTGGACATGTGCATTATTTTTCCACTGGTAAATTTGCCGGAATTCCAATTTATACGTTGCCGGCCAGTGGTCAATCTGTGCGTGACAAGAATGAATCGCGTTGGGGATATGTGACGCTGAAAATTAATCGTAATGGCGTGGTCAGTGTGGAACCATCGTATATTGATTTTGTCGGTCCAAAGCGTGAATCAATGGAAGAATGGTGGGCGCGCGACATATTGTCAACCAAGGGCCGCAATGTCGTGACGTTGGTGTTTTACGTCTTTGCGGCATTCTTGACCATTGGTGTTGCGTTGCGCACGGTATATCATTACAAACACCGCTAAAAAATGCGCCGATGACGTATTTTTTCCTGGGTATATTTTTCTCTGGACGCTGCTTGACAAAAATTAATCGCGTACTACATTTATAATGTGGTGGTTGTGTTGACCGTCCAATAACAAAAAAGGCATTATGTACTATGAATAAGAGGGATATTAAATCAACATTGGCGCGTGTTGCGATTACACCTGCAATTGCATTGGGTATTTTGATGGCGTGTAATGGCAACCCCCAGGATAAAAAGTTTCTTGCAGCCCAGCGCGCATCCCAACGTGATGCGGCCGCCGCGTATGATAAATATTGCGCCCGGGTTGACAGTATTGCTGAACTGGCGTACCAGTTCAGTGCCGACGTTTATGAAAAATATAATGGTGATTCACTGGTGCGGGTGCAACGTGGCACCAGCGAACGTGTACATAAATTTGTGCGCCAGGATATGACAGGTTCGCGCGCGTATGAGAGTGGCTTTCGCAAAATATATTCCACATGGACCCAGGCCGAACGTGACGAATTTGTTCGTTTGGTTCGATGGGCGGATTTACGTGCCCGTGTGCCATCAAAATACGTTTCTGATATGTTTGATATATTTGCCGAAACATGGGATGGGCGTTTGATGTCTGATATTCAGCATGAATTGACACATGCGGCGCCCGGCACATCCAAATATATAAAAATCACATACTATTGTGATGGTGATTTTACGTTCTTGTTGGATCGCAATCTGGCCCAGAAAATCATGGATACCATGGTGAATGCAGCGGCCCAGACCCAGTCAAAAATGGTTTTTGTTGATTCGCCATACACGCGCAATTCTGGGACGATTTCTGTTGATACGGCGAACGTCATTGTGCGTGACGCATGCATTGATGATGTTCGTAACTATACCAGTGCCCAGCGTAAATTGCGAAAAATGGAAGAAGAGGGTCAGTCCCGCGACAAGGAATTCGCCGATTTGTGGCGGCGTGCCCAACAGGAATACAGCGACAGTATGACCGCAATTGATGCGCGACTGAAACGCATTCGCGATCAAATTTACCAGAAATAGTAAATCTGAAAACCGCCATCATTTGGCGGTTTTTTATATAAAAATAACCCAGGATATGATACTATTAGGTGCGAAATGAACCCGGTACAAGAATTTTTTAGCCCATATATCGCGTCTGGTCAATTGCGACCGTCGCCTGGAACCGTCTGGATGCAGCATAATGGTCCGTCGGCCGGCATTGATTACAAATGGAAAATGCATATTGCGGCCACAGGTGTGACCGATTGGGAACGTGTCGCGCGTGTGATTGTGCCGTGGCTGATTGCCAATGGGGTGACGTTTAAAACCATTCAGCCAGACGAATTTGCAATATCGCGAATACTGACAACCGCCAGTGCCCAGTATGCCAAGGCATTTACAATATACCCAGGCAATGCCGACGAATTTATGATGATTGCGCGCGGTCTGGATAAATTAATGACAGGTGCGAATCTGCAAAAGAACATAACATTTGGCGATGCGCACAATATGGCGTTTGAACATTCGCTGGGGCATTCTGGGCGTTTGTTTTATCGCGTGGAACGTACGCCAGATGGCAAATACATGTCGGCGACCCAGGCGCGCCAGATAAACCCACAAAACCCGTTTAATCCGTTTAATGAACCCGATCCATTCGCGCATATGTTTGATACGCGTTCGGCGGCATTTTATGCCGGGCGTGCACGAATGGAACAGATATTGGCAGAATTGTCGCAACTGACCGTGCGCCAGGACATGCTGCACAGTTCGGATGGTATGGGGGCATCAGTATATCTGGTGCCGAAAAATGATGGTGATTACCCCCGGATTCAGCAGTTGTTGCGTGCCACAGGTTTACAATATGACCAACATTTCAGTCATCATTTTGGCGCAAATGTATTTCGCATATCACAATCTGAATTTTCCGCATTAACCAGATAAGTGGGACAGGGGACGTGGACGCCATGGGACGCACACAGGGGTGTGGGGATGTCCCCACTTGTGTTTTGGAAAATTGTAGATTTTCCGAAACACTTACAAAACATTGATAATGTTTTGCCGTACAAATGCGCAGCCCATTTGTACAATCCGTGCATACCACAATAAAAAACGCCCTGTGTGGGCGTTGTTTATTGTGGTTGGGGCGCACTCAATTCCCTCGGCTGTGGCACAGATGTGTCACGCCTGTGGGGCAACCGTAACGATTTGATTGCGCGTTGCTTATCAAATCTACTTGTTGTCGAACCGACAACTGCGTTGTGGGTTACGACCCGTGGCCACCAACCAAAAATAAAACCGGCACAAGGCCGGTTTAATTTTTGGTTGGGGCGCACGGATTCGAACCATGATAAAGAGAACCAAAATCTCTTGTCCTACCATTAGACGACACCCCAATGACTGGTACTGATTATAAATATCTTTGCGGGTTTTGCAATAATAAATGCGCGCGGCATGAAAAAAATATTTCGTTTTTTTTACATTTTGCACTTGAAATAAATTCTTATAAACATATAATCATTCAGGTTTTTAATAATTAAAAGTGTTTTAATCATTAAAAGGCAAAACTGTACCAAACGAACCAATGGGGGTAAAAATGGCACGCAGAGAGTTTATACGTTTACTGGAATCAAACATATTGGCGCTGGATAAATTGGCGGAACGCCTGCGCAAAGAACCGCTGGATACCGGTATTTATCCAAAAAACCAGATGACTGTCTTGGTGCGTCTGCATATGGGTGGTCGCGCGCGGTTAAAAGAAATTGCCCGTCGTGAGCTGGTTCCAGCGCCAAATTTGTGTGCCACATTTCGTAAATTGGAACGCGAAGGGATGGTGACGCGCACGATTGATGAAAACGATCGTCGCAACACGTGGTATGAATGTACGCCTGCCGGTGCCAAGGTTGCAGAAAAGGCACTGAATGGGTTTCGTGATGCGATTAATCGTATGTTTGACAGCATTGCCCCCGATGACGAGGCTGAATTAACCGCGGCGTTGAAAACAATGAATAATATTTTAGTAAAGATGGAGTTGAAAAATGCGTAAAATCGGACGGGTGATGGCGATTTTGTGCGGCGGTGTGGCGTGTGTTTTGACGCCTGCGCACGCAATGGATTTGTCGCTGGATACCGCGGTGGAAAAAATCTTGGCCGAATCCCAAGATTTAAAAAAGGCAGACGCCAATGTTAAAAAGGCCCAGGCGTCGTTGGATGTGGCAAATTCTAATCGTTGGTTCCAGATAACGGGGTCTGCGACATATATGAATATGATTAATATAAAGCAGCCGTTTAAGTCGTATGGTGTTGATTTGCCACCGGAATTGGGCGGAATTTTGGCGGGTGCGTTAGATTCTGAAACACCGATTAGTCGCGTTGAAATCCCTGACAATATGTTTATGGCGGGCGTTTCGGTTAATCAGCCAATATACACATTTGGAAAAATTGGTAATGCCGTTGATGGTGTGCGGTCTGCGATTAAAATGGCGAATGCCAGTCGTGAAATGACAATGCGTGCGGTTAAATACAGTGCGGTTGATATTTATTGGACGGCAAAAATGACGGATGAAATTGTGAAAATTTCACGTCAAGATTTGGATTCTGCGCGCGCTGCGCGTAAAAATCTGACGGCGGCCGGTCGTGCCAACCGCAGTAATTTGGTCAAAATTGAATCTGATATTGCGGCCAAGGAAATCGCACTGTCTGATGCAGAATTTAACCGTGATACCGCGTACAGAATGCTGAAAATCCTGGCGGGGATTGATGTCACAGAACCGTTAAATCTGACGGATGAATTTCCAACTGAATTCACAGACCTGAATGCGGGCGAATTAAAGAATACGCCCCAGTGGGACGCGTTGCGCGAACAGGTTGTGATGTATGAAAAGCAGGCGCGGTCCAAGCGTGCGGGTGCGTACCCGACATTGGCGGCAACGGCATCGTATAATTACCTGGCGATGGACAAAGATTTTGACAATATGTTCAATCGCACAAATTCGCAATCTGCGTATTGGGGCCTGGCATTACAGGTGCCAATTTTCAGCGGTGGTGCGCATCGCGCAAATGCAACCATAGAGGCAATGAATGCTGAAGCGGCACACCAGGATTTGGACAAGGCGAAAAAGATGACAACCGAAGAATACAATCGTGCGGTTGATAAATATAATCATCTGCGCGGGAATCTGAAAACGTTGGAAAATGCGCGTAACCTGGCGGCCAAGGCGTATGGTATTTCCAGTGACCGTTTCGCCGCAGGCCAGACATCTGCGGTTGAATTGGCCGAAGTGTCCGCAGGTCTGTACCAATTGGATATGGCGCTGTTGAACGCAAAATATAATATTCTGATGTCGGCAGAATCGGTAAAGAAGTTAGGTGAATAATATGGAAAAATTGCAAGAACTGATGGGCAAGTTTAAACAGCCACGTACCCGTAAATATATCAGTATTATTTCTGTGGCGATTATAATTTTTTGGATTGTGTTCCGGTTTGCAATGATTGGAATTGAACACAACCGTGTGGTATTTAACGCGACACGCGATGCGGCAACCAATGGTACACCGGTCGTTGTCCAGACTGTTGTGCGTACGTCGGGCGCATTACGTGAACCGATTGCAGTAAAAAATAATCGCGCGTATGTGTCGTCATCACGCGTACATAAATTTGGTGCCGGTCAACATGTGGGCGATGGGGTTATTGTGTCTGTTGCCAAAAATGTTGATTTGGATTCCGGTATGCATGTTATTCGCACACGTGGCGTGGCGGATGGTTTACAGTACGCCGAATTTCGCGCCACAGGACACTTTGTCCCAGTATATGCGGTAAACAATGGTGTCATTATGGTTGCAGACGGCGATGTTGCCCATGCACGCGATGTTGTCGTTGCGCGCCAGGATGCGGAAAATGCATTAGTTTCATCGGGGTTAAATGACGGTGATGTTATCATTTTGGCCCGCGTGTCCGATGGCGACAAGATTCAGGTACAACAGCAGGGGGAAAATTAATATGTTAAAGTTTTTTGTTCGCAGACCCGTTACAACGGTTATGTTTGTTTTGATGTGGGTTGCGTTGGGTTTGGTTTCGTTTCCAAAAATGAATGTTGAACGTACACCGTCATTGGACTTTCCAATGGTGACGGCATCGTTCGTATATCCGGGCGCATCACCTGCGGAAATTGAATCCCAGGTTATTAAAAAGGCCGAAGACGCCATGTCAGAGGTTGCAGGCCTGAAAAAATTAACATCCCAGGCGTATGAAAACGGTGGCTATGTTATGGCGGAATTCAACCTGGGGGTGAATGTTAACGATAAATCCAGCGAGGTTAAATCCAAGATTGACGCACTGTCATCTGAATTTCCGGATGCGTTAAAGCAACCTGTTGTTGAAAAATTGAACCCGTTACAGGAATCGGTTGTTGATATCGTTCTGCGTGGTGCGTCTGCGCGTGATATGCAGGAATACGTGGACGATATTTTGGCAAACAAAATCACCGCGACCAAGGGTGTGGCCAGTGTGTCTGTATTCGGTGGTGAAAACCGCGCAATTCGTGTTGAAATGAATCCAGAATTGATGGCGGCACGTGGTGCAACAATTACAGATGTTGTGTCGGCATTGGCGGCGCGTAACCTGAATGTGCCGGGCGGTAAAATTGAAACAACTGCAAATGCGTCAAACGTTCGTTTTATTGGTGAATTTGCATCTGTGGATGAAATCGCTGATTTGCATCTGACCACGGTAGAAGGTGCGCGTTTCAAACTGTCTGACGTTGCGACAATTACCGATGCGGCGCGTGATATTGAAACGGGTGCGCGTTATAATGGGGAACCTGTTGTAATTGCATCTGTGGTCAAGGCATCTGATGGTAATGCAATTAAAATTTCAGAAGCATTGCGTAAAAAAATGCCAGAATTACAGGCGGACATGCAATCACGTTTTCCAAATGCAACAATGGAAATTATATCTGATTCATCAACCGCGGTATCAGATGAAACAAACAGCACAATTTGGGGTATTGTCCAGGGTATTATATTCACGGTTCTGGTACTGTTGGCGTTTACACGCAACTGGCGTTCAACGATTATCGCCGGTGTCGTGATTCCCGCCTCATTAATTGCTGGGTTCTTCTTTATGAACAACAGCGGATTTACAATCAATGCAATGACATTGCTGGCGTATTCATCTGCGCTGGGGACATTGGTGTCAAACGCAATTATTATGATTGAATCTGCATTGCAGGAAATGCGCGCCGGCAAAGATCCTGAAAACGCCGCGATTGATGGCACGAAAAAGGTCGCCGTATCTGTTTTGGCCGGTGTTGGAACGAACGTCGTGGTGTTCTTGCCATTGGCATTTATGGGCGGTATCGTTGGCCAGTTTATGGTTCAATTTGGTTTGACGGTTGTGTATCTGACACTGTTGTCATTGCTGTTCAGCTTTACATTGACGCCGATGATGATTGCCAAGATTTTGCGTCTGACGTCAAATGAACGCGCAATTCAAAAATCTGAAAAGGCCCGGAACAAGAAAATATCGCCTGCGATGCAGAAATTGCGTGCATGGTTTGATGTTCAACACAATCACCCGTGGCGTGTGATTGGTTTGGCGGTGGTTATATTCATCGGTTCTATGTCATTGATGAAATTCGTCGGTAACGAATTTACACCATCAACCGATAATAACGAAATCAATATTACGGCACGTGCGCCAATGGGGGCAACGTTTGAGAAATCGCGTGATATTGCATCGCAAATTGAAAATCAATTACAGAATTTCAAAGAAGTTAAATCCACATCTGTGAAAATCGGTGAACGTGGTTTGCAAAATATCAAGGTCAAGGTTGAATTGGTTGATGTTGCCGATCGTCATTTGTCTGACAAAGAATTGGCGCGCCGTATGTTGCCACACCTGGCCGCGATTCCAGATGTTGAAATTCAAATTCGTGCAGGTGCCGCAATGTCATCGTCTATATCGTCTGATATGGTGTTGAACATCACCGGCGAAGATGATGCCAAACGCGAAGCGTACGCAACACGCGCACTGGAATTGATAAACCAGATTCCAGAAGTCCAGAGTGCGGTTCGCGCCCAGCAGACCCCGGGTCGTGAAATTCGCTTTGTCCCAGATGAAGACAAGATGAATTTCTGGGGGGTAAAGAACGCATATGCGGGTTCAACATTGCGTACGGCGTTGTTTGGTAACGATGATTATAAGTACAAGGAATCAGGCAACGAATACCCAATTATCCTGGAATTTGCACGTCCGTTTAAAACAGCTGAAATGTTTGACAATGTGTACGTTAATTCCCAAAAGGGTATGGTTGCGCTGTCATCGCTGGGGCAAATTGAAAACGTCACAGCAACCCCAAACATCAGTCGTCTGGATAAAAACAGAATTACCGAAATTGATATCAATATCGGTAAATCCACAATGGGTCCGGTCCAGGCCAAGATTCAGTCGGCACTGGCCACCATTGATTGGGATGATGGATATGGCGCAGAATTTGGTGGTATGTCAGAAATTCAGGACGAAACGACCGGCGAAATCGGCCAGGCTTTCTTGCTGGCAACGGTGCTGACATTTATGTTATTGGCGGCGATTATGAATTCGTTGGCGCATCCATTCACGATTGCAACATCAATTCTGACATCATTTGCCGGAGTGTTTATCATGTTGTTCCTGTCGGGGGCATCAATGAACGTTGGTGCGATGTTGGCGTTCGTTATGTTGGTCGGTTTGGTGGTTAATAACAATATTCTGTTGTTGGAACCAACGATTGGCCGTATCAGTAATGGCGAACGTCCGGACGTTGCCCTGTGGACAGAAATGAACGATAAACGCTATATGATTCTGATGACATCAATCGCGGTTATCACCGGTATGGTACCCCAGTTGTGGTCGGCCGATGGTATGAAGGTTGCAATGGCCGCCGTTATGATTGGTGGTATGTTGGCCAGTTTGATATTCACATTCACACTGACCCCGGCGTTGTTCTTCTTGGTGGAACGCGCGCGTGAAAAATTATCGCGTAAAAAATAAAAAACGGGGTTCGCCCCGTTTTTTATTGTATAGGAAAAAAAGTTATTTATAATATGCGCCGAAACATAAAAAGGATTTGTATATGTTAATGAAACAAGATGTTGTTGTTTTTGATTTTGATGGCACGCTGTCTGGGCGCGATTCAAACATTGAATTTGCGAAATATTGTTTTCGTCATTCTGTGCGGCCATGGTTGTTTTTGCCACTGATGGCGGTTGCGGCGATTGCACGTATGTTTAATCCGGCGGGTGTATGGTGGCGTGAAAACATGCGTCGGTTTTTAACCGCAGATATGGTTGCGCGTTTTGCGCCAGATTTTATAAAGCAGCATAAACGTGAACGTTTTGGCTGGTCCAAGGAACAGGTTGCATCTGAACGTGCGGCGGGTCGCAAGGTGGTTCTGGTTTCAGCCAGTGCGGATTACCTGGTGCCACAATTGGTGCGTGATATAAAATTTGATGCGGTTTTGACATCACAGATGGATGCGAAATTCCCATGGAAATACAAATTTTTGTGTTGGGGCGTGAACAAGGTTGTTGCCCTGGACGCGTGGGCGGCAAAAAATAAAATCATCCCGCGTGTCGTGCGCAGTTATTCAGACAGCCCATCTGACATGCCGATGATGGAAATCGCCGCTGAACAGGTATGGGTGGATGCCAAAACAGGATTGCGAAAACATGCCTAGGGCATGCGCAAAATAAATCCGTTATAATCAGCATATGGTTATAACGGATTTTTTATACGATTTTTCAGTTGGTATTGCATGTGCGTTGGTTGGGGCATTTATCAGCACCATTTTGGCACGGCGCAAGGCACGTCGCCTGACGAACGAAATTGTTTTACGTCGCCAGGATTTGGAAAACCTGCGTTTGGAAAATAACCGTTTATTGGAAACAATTAAAAGCCGCGAAACCCAAATCTTGGAATTACAAAAGAAAATCTTGGACACACATTCCACCCCACCACGTCGTAAATAGAATAACAAAAAACGGGGCCTGGGGCCCCGTCGTTTAATCTTCGCCAAAATCCATGTCGCGCAATTTTTCGGCGCGTGGTGTTATTTTGCCAATGGATGTTTGCATTTGTTCAATATCGCTGGTCGTTTGGTTAAAGTGTTGCGATACGCGTGCCGCACGGTCGGCCAACCGGCCCAGGTCGGTCAGCAACATATCCAATTCTTTTCTTATTTTTGCCGCAACGCGTTTAATTTTTATGTCAGACAACACAGCACGAATTGTGTTTAATGTCGCCCACAGTGTGGATGGTGATACGATAAATACCTTGCGACGGGCGGCATATTCAACGGCGGCCGGAAATTCACGATGCAGCGTTTCAAATATTGATTCAGACGCAATAAACATCAGTGCCGATTCCGCGGTTTTACCAGGAATAATGTATTTTTCGGCGATTGCATCAATGTGTTTGCGCACGTCCAGTTCAAACTGTTTCCGCGCCATACCATCGTTGGCATCTGTCTGCATACGATTAAATGATTCCAGTGGAAATTTACTGTCAATAATCATGTCCCCCGGCGGATACGGCAGGCGTATAATACAATCCGGGCGTACACCGGTATCCATAACGGCCTGGAATGCATATGATTCCGGTGGCATGATATCAGCAACCAAATCTTCCAGTTGGCGTTCACCAAATGTCCCACGCGCCTGTTTGTTGCCCATCAGTATGTTCTTAAAATTCGCAATATCACCACTGATGTTTTTCAGTTCAATTGCATTCTGGGACAATGCGCCCAAACGTTCCGCCAATCGTTCGCGCAGGCGGGCGTTATCCTCGCGCAATGCCGATATATCAACCGTTGGTCGCCGCATCAGTAACACCAGCAATAATCCAATAATGATAAGCAATAATACGAAAATATAAGTTGTCATTTGCCATTCCTTTGATAAGATTAATTATAAGAGGAATTATAAATGTTGCAAATGAAACTTTGCGGGGATTTGGTGTTGCGCGAAAAATGCGCGCCGATTACAGAAATCACCCCGGAAATTTTATCAGTTATGGATGAAATGGTCACCATGATGCGGGACCAGTCTGGCGTTGGTCTGGCCGCGCCCCAGGTTGGAATGTTACAGCGGTTTTTGGTGATGACCGACCCCGATACAAACACCGTGTTTAAAATGATAAATCCAAAAATTATCACGCGCAGTGCGCAAACCTGCACAATGGAAGAAGGGTGCCTGTCATTATTGGGGCCGGATAATTTGCCGGTGTTTTCACGCGTGACGCGTCCGGAATCGGTTGTGGTTGAATGGACGGATGAAAATGGTGTCGCCCAGGGTGCCCAGATGTCGGGACTGCCGGCGCGAATTGTTCAGCATGAAACAGATCACCTGGACGGGATATTGTTTATTGATTACCTGTCGCCGGTGCATCGTGAAATGGTCATGCGCAAGGTACGGAAGCATAAATCATGAAACTGGTATTAATGGGGACACCGGAATTTGTTGTCCCAATCTTTGATGCGATATATAACGCCGGCCATGAAATTATGGCGGTGTTCACACGTGGTCCAAAACCGGTTGGCCGCAAACAGATTCTGACGAAATCGCCGGTCCACACATGGGCCGTGTCGCGTGGTTTGCCGGTGTATAATCGCGCGTCTGAATACAATTTTTCGCCAGATATGGTTGTTGTTGTATCATATGGTGTAATATTGCGCGATAATGTTTTGTCATCGGCGCCGTGCATTAATATTCACCCCAGTGACCTGCCGAAATATCGTGGGCCATCGCCGATAAAGACCGCGATTTATAATGGCGACAAACAATCTGTGGTTTGTCTGATGCAGATAACACCAGAAATGGATGCCGGTGATGTTTACATGCGTCGCACATTTGAAATTGGTGAAAATGACACAAACAGCGATGTTGAATCCCGTGTGTCTAAAATCGGTGCAGATATGTTGTTGGAATACCTGGCAAATCCGGGGGCATATACGCCGGTTGCCCAGGATGGTGTCCCAACATTCACACACAAATGGACAGGCGCGGATGAAGTTATTGATTGGTCGCGCAGCCCGCGCGAAATCCATAATCAGGTTCGTGCACTGGGGGCGGGGCGCACAAAAATTAACGGCATGGATGTCAAGATTTTGCGTACGCAAATTGCACCGAATGGTGAACTGGAAATATTGGAAATTCAGCCGGCGGGAAAACGACCAATGGATTGGCGCAGTTTTAAAAATGGTTTGCACACCACAGAAATAAAGATAGGGGAATAAATATGAATTTTGGTACAGATGACAAACCACGCGCAGATGGCGTAAAATACCGCGGGTACCAGGGGACTGAATTTCCGCGCTGGTGCCAGTTTTGTAAACATTTTGGTTTGGTGTATGTATGGCATGCATGTTATCGTTCGTTGTTTGCGCGCCTGGGGTGGACATATCCAACGTTGGTGAATTTTGATGACTGTTGTCGTCATTTTAAATATGCCCAGCAATATGCAAAACAAAAGACAAAATAATCACACATGACACGTTATCGCGTAATTCTTGAATATGATGGCACAGGATTAATTGGCTGGCAAGAAAACCGCCAGGGGCCATCTGTGCAATCATTGTTGCGCGATGCAATTTATTCATTCTGTGGCGCGCGACCAGATATTGTCGCAGCGGGGCGTACCGATGCCGGTGTGCATGCGGTTGGTATGGTTGCGCATTTTGACTTGGATGGTGGGGCGCCGGCTGAAACGGTTATGCGTGCGGTGAATTTTTATTTGACGGCGCGGCCCGTGGTAATATTGGCGTGTGACATTGTTGCCGATGATTTTAATGCACGATTTGATTGTGTCGCGCGCCATTACAGATATATTGTTTTGAACCGCCGTGCGGCACCGGTACTGGCCCAGAATCGTGTGTGGTGGGTGCCACGTGCATTGGATATTGATGCGATGCGCACAGCGGCAGATAAATTAATCGGCCATCATGATTTTACCAGTTTTCGCGCCACCCAGTGCCAGGCAAAAAGCCCGATAAAAACGTTGGACACATGTCGTATTACAACCAATGGCGATGAAATATACTTTGATTTTTCGGCGCGTTCATTTTTGCATCACCAGGTGCGCAATATGGTTGGTACATTGGTTGAAATTGGCCTGGGTAAGCCATATGATATCAATGAAATATTTGCCGCACGTATGCGCAGTGCGGCGGGCCCGACCGCACCGGCATCAGGACTGTATTTTATTTCGGCGGATTATCCCACGGCCGCGCCGGGTTCAGATATTTAACCCGCCCATCTGGATAAATTAATATTCCGCCATGGCCCAAAATTTTATGGTTGCAATTTGGGGCATCAATCTGGAAGTAAGACACGATATAATTAACGGACGCATCCTGGCACAATGCGTTAATGTTTTTCATCAATGGTACGAATTTCTGGATATATGCCAATGTGAAATTTTCTGTGCGATATGTGTACAGACCGTGATTGTGCGCACGGCGTGGATTGGGTGTGTCAGTGGGTTCACCGTTCATCTGTTTCCATGTATTAAATGCAAAGTAATGATTTGCGGCGCGTGATTTATTAAATTCCAATTTCCCATTATCTGAAACAAATGCGACCAGTTCATGATCGGGCGATGCATAAAATACCGGACGCGGCGTTGCAATGATAATTATGATGCCAATCATCCCCAGTGCGCCCGCCACAATATAATTTATTCGTCGCATAAATATCAACGCGCACAGTGCGGCAATAAACATTACCAGTGCCACATTGGGTATATATGGCATCGCAGGATTCGCAAATGGCAGTGATGTAATTGCACCTGCAATATGCAACCCAAATCCGTATATAAAATCAGCGATGTGCAATGGGAATGTAAAACCAATTGGTGCGGTGATAATCCCAATCATAACCAGTGGCATAATTGCAATTGAAAATATTGGCAATAGTACCAAGTTGCCAACCAGACTGTACATTGGAAACGCACCAAAATGTGCAATAACAAATGGTGCGGTAAAAATGGTTGCGACCACCGATGTCATCGTTGCGGTATATAAAATTTTCAATAACTTGTTTCCTGGCATACGTGGCTTTACCACGCCCCAGAACCAAATCAATCCAAATACAGCGGAAAACGATAACTGAAATCCCGCCTGCATTACATAATGCGGGTTTATTAAAATCAGTACGAACATTGCGATACATATGTTTCGCATGGATATTGCGCCCCGCCCAACCAGAAACGCCCCAAACACCAGTGATGCCATTAAAAATGCACGCATTGTTGCAACATCACCACCCGACAGTACCAGGTAAAACATCAGCCCCACCCACGCACAAATTGTTGCTGGCACACGTGCCGGTATGCGCCGCGTGACCGGCGCAATCAAACGAAATATTGAATAAAATAATGCAAACAGCCACCCGCCAACCAATGTCATGTGAAAACCACTGATTGACCACACATGCCCGACACCTGCGGCGGTCCATATTGGGCGGTCTGATTTTGGTACCGCGTTTTTGTACCCCAGAACCAAACTGTCGCCCAGGAATGATTCCGCCCGTTGATGCAGGTATTCGCGCAACGCGCCCATTCCACCGGACGGTTCATGTGTCGTAATTTCATATTCGGTCATATACCCTGTTGCGGTCAGGTTATTAAAATATGCCCATCGTGCATAATTAAATGCGCCCGGCGCATATGGTGTGCCTGGTTTATACAGGTTTACGGTCGCGCGCACAGTATCACCAATGCGCGGTATCGTGTCACCATCAGATATTGATACGCGTACGCGTGGTATGCCGGTTGTGCCAATCATTGCGCCGTCGGTTGTTATATATGCACGGACGTTTGCGTCGGTATAATCAATTTTCACAACATTACCGATGATTTCGTGTCCGCGAATGTCGCGCGTAATCTGGGGTGTGTCCAATGCATGTGTAAATGCCATCGCGTACATGAACCCAAACGCCACAAATGATATCCCGCGAACAGTAATCGGTATGCGCCGTATCACACAAATAATTGCGGCCAGGATTGCGAATAACCATGGATGTGGAATTGCGGGTTCAGACGCACATGAAAAATACATCGCAGCACCGGCGCCCACCAAAAACGGCGTCCATAAAAACCCGTCGCCAAATATGTTTTTAATCGCGTCCCGCATAAATAAATTATAGGAATTTATTTCGTTGCGTCGCAACCATAAATTTCGTATGATAACAGCCCATAAGGGGGCAAATCTTATGGCGAAATATATATTTATCACGGGTGGTGTTGTTTCCAGTTTAGGCAAGGGCGTTGCAGCGGCGGGTTGTGGCGCCCTTCTTCAATCGCGCGGTTATACGGTGCATGCGCGTAAATTTGACCCATATTTAAATGTTGACCCGGGTACAATGTCACCATTTCAACATGGCGAAGTTTATGTCACCCGTGATGGTTTTGAAACAGATTTGGATCTGGGGTATTATGAACGATTTTTGGGAATTAATTTAACGCGCAATGATTCTGTGTCTGGGGGGCGAATTTATTGGGATGTGTTGAATGCCGAACGTCGCGGTGATTACCTGGGGGCGACGGTTCAAATGATTCCGCATGTCAGTAATCGCATCAAAGAATACATTGCCGCCCCAACTGATACAGATTTTGTTGTATGTGAAATTGGTGGTACGGTTGGTGACATAGAAGGTAAAATTTTCTTGGAATCAATTCGCCAGTTTGCCAATGACGTCGGTCGTCGTAATGTGATGTTTGTGCATCTGACATTGGCGCCATATTTGGAACAGAGTGGCGAATTAAAAACCAAACCGACCCAGATGTCGGTACGCCGCCTGTTGGAAAACGGAATTCAGGCAGACATGTTAATCGTGCGCACACCACGCATGCTGACCGATGACGAGCGTGCAAAAATCGGAATGTTCTGTAACATGCCGGCGAAAAATGTAATCAGTGGAATTGATGTTGATAATATTTACAAGATTCCATTGGCGTATGATGCGCAACATGTGTATGACATAATCGCCGAACATTTTGGTTTGGAAAATCGCACCGGCGATATGACAAAATTTGAACGCATTGCAAAATATCTGGACGCCGATATTCCGACGGTACGTATCGGTATCGTGGGTAAATATTTTGATGTGCCGGATGCGTATAAATCATTGAATGCGGCACTGTTCCATGCCGGAATCCAGAACAATGTTCATGTCGCGTTAAAGAAAATAAACGCTGAAACATTTTCGCCATCTGATTGTGCGGATGTGGATGGTATCCTGGTACCGGGCGGTTTTGGTGCGCGTGGGGTCGCGGGTAAAATCGCGGCCGCCGGATATGCGCGTACGCATAATGTTCCGTATATGGGAATATGCCTGGGAATGCAGGTGGCGGTGATTGAATTTGCGCGAAATGTATTGGGAATCCAGGACGCTGATTCTGGTGAATTTTCTGATAAATGCACGCCGGTAATAAATATTATGCCAGAACACACCGGTGATATGGGCGGAACATTGCGCCTGGGGGCGTATCCATGCGTGATTACACCAAATACATTGGCGTCACGCATTTATGGTGCATGCAATATATCGGAACGTCATCGTCATCGCTATGAAATGGATATATCGTACGAACAGAAATTCGCCGATGCGGGTATGATTATTTCTGGGCGCAGTCCAGATGGTCGCTTGCCTGAAATTGTGGAAATCCCATCGCATCCATTTTTTGTGGCGGGGCAATTCCACCCAGAATTTCAATCCAGTCCGTTTACCGGACATCCGATGTTTAATGCATTTATTGCCGCCGCCAAATCATGCACCAAAAATAAATGATTTATCGGCACTTAATCGGATGATTTCATCCATATTGTCATCATCGGTCGTATGTTGGCGAATGGTTTTGCCGCATTGTTCGCATTTATGTGTGATAACAAATCGTGCACCATCTGGGACCACAGATATTGGGCGCATCATTCCGCCGCATGCGGCGGCGCGGTCGCCCGGCGTGTTGTCCATATGTCGCGACCACAAACATGCGGGGCAATGATTTGTATAACCATTGCCCCGAACATGTGCGCCACAATGGGCGCACGTAAAATTTTCAACCGTTTTGGTAAAGCGTTTCATTACAGACCCAACGCTGTGCGATACATCTGGGTTAATTCGTCTGCTTCGTCCAATTCATCTGGATCCAGTTTGCGCAGGCGTATCATCTGGCGAATATATTTTGGATCAAACCCAGCAGATTTTGCCTCGCTATAAATCTCTTTGATATCGGCGGCGATTGCGGCGGTATCTTCATTCAATTTTTCAATGCGTTCAATAATGCTGATTAACTGTTGATTGTCAATTGCACCGTGATTTGCGTTTTTCATGCTTGTTTTCCCCTTGTCTAATTATGCTTTTTATGATATATCATAATTCGTAAAAATCAAGAGAAACGAAAGAAAAGAAAAAGCGGAAAAATATGAAAAAATTTACAAAAATCACTGCATCAATTGGTCCAAAATGTGAAGACGCCCAGACGTTGCGTCGCATGATTGGTGCGGGTGTCAGCGTGTGTCGTATTAATTTCAGTCACGATACTGGCGATGTCCAGGGGGCGAAAATTGACCTGATACGTGATGTCGCGCGCGAATTAAATACCCCGATTGCAATAATGATTGATTTGCAGGGCCCCAAACATCGTATCGGAAATTTTGCCAGCGAAGAAAAATATCCATTAACCCCAGGCCAGAAATTTGTATTTGATAATGACCCAACACCGGGCGATGGCACGCGTGTTCACTTGCCAGACGCCGATGTTATGAAATCATTGAATCCTGGTGACAGAATTCTGTTAAACGATGGCAAAATTGAAATGACGGTGGATACGGTTGATTTTAATAAAATCGTTGCGACCGTTGTGCGTGGGAATGAAATCTGGTCGCGGCGTGGTTTTAATTTACCGGATACAGATGTTGCAACATCTGTCCTGACACCCAAGGATCGTGCGGATTTGGAATACGCAATAACAAAAAATCCTGATTGGGTTGCAATCTCGTTTGTTCAGCGTGCCGAAGATGTGGCAGAGGTTCGCGATTTCATCACCGCGCGCACATCCCGCCCGGTAAAGATTATCGCAAAAATAGAACGTCCAAATGCGGTTGCGCGAATTGAAGAAATTGCCGCCGCCGCCGATGGTATTATGATTGCGCGTGGCGATCTGGCGGTAGAGGTTCCCTTTGAACAGGTCCCGGCAATTTCGCGTCATATAATCCGTACATGTCGTACATTAAATCGCCCGGTTATTATGGCGACCCAGATGTTGGGCACGATGGTGGCCAGTGAATTTCCAACACGTGCCGAAATCAGTGATGTTGCAAATGCGGCATACCTGCGCACGGATTCAACCATGACATCCGAAGAAACCACAATTGGTATCAATCCGGTCGGTGTAATTGAAACAATGGCCAAGATTTTGACATATGCAGACTATGATTCAATCGCGCATTCATATGATTGGTCGCGAATTGAAAATGTCCCAGAAAACGATTGGTCGCGTTCGGTTGCGTCAATGGCATATTTAAACCGTGCGTCGGCGATTGTTGTGTTTGCGCGTGATACCGTTACCACAACCCAGATTTCATGTCGCAAGCCTGATATTCCAATTATTGCGGTGTGTCGTGATGATGTTGTTGCAAACCAGTTGTGTCTGTCGCGTGGGGTGTTTCCGATTTGCGACGATAATCTGTTTGGACCGCGTGATGCGTTTAATGCCGCCCGTCGTTTCGGAATTGACAGTGGGCAATTGGTTATCGTTGATGCCGAAAAAATCAGTCTGCGTTCGTTGGACTAAAATAAAAACTGGATGCGACCCACGGGTCGCATCTTTCTGTTGACCTGGATTGCAATTTTTTACTAACATTCACTGTGTAATGAGAGTGTTTATATCCGCATTTTTATCGTGCGCATTGTTTTGCGCGTCTGTGTGTGCCACACCGTATCGTGCGGCACTGGTTGCAAATATGGACACGGGCCAGGTTTTAATTCGTGAAAACGCGGACCAGCCGAACTATCCCGCGTCGCTGACAAAAATAATGACGGTGTATTTGACGTTTGATGCGCTGGAACATGGGCGCTTGCATTTGGATGATTACCTGATTGTGTCAAATTATGCGGCGGCGGCATCGCCGGTGAAACTGGGGCTGGCCGCAGGCAGCAAGATTACTGTTGAAGATGCGATAAAGGCCGTCACGGTAATGAGTGCGAATGATGTTGCGCGCGTTCTGGCCGAAAATTTAAAAGGTGGCAAGGAAGGCAACTTTGCCGACACCATGACACGTGTGGCGACTGAAATCGGATTGTCCAGTACGAATTTTGAAAATTCGTCCGGATTGCCGAATGATGACCACCTGTCAACGGCACGCGATATTGCGTTGTTGTCCATGGCGGTGTACAAGCATTTCCCACAGTACTGGAAATATTTTGGAATAAAGACGTGGACGTATAACGGCAAAACATATACAAACGGCAACCGTCTGTTGGCAACGTATCCGGGATGTGATGGGATGAAAACCGGGTTCACAAACAAATCGCGGTATTCATTGGTGGCAACCGCGGCGCGTGATGGTACACACCTGATGGCAATTGTGCTGGGCGCAGAAAACAAGGATGTGCGCGCATCTGTTGCGACCCAGTTGTTAAATCGCGGGTTTGAAATGACGAAAAATAATTCCGCGCCGGTTGTGCGTACAACACCGGTTGTAACAACGGCGACGCCTGCGGCGCCAACAATTTCTGCAACGTATGCTGCCGCAACGGCCACAAAAACACCCACGTACACTGCACCGACCGCGGTGCGTGGTGGGGCGGGTGTGCAATTTGGTGCGTTTTCATCACGTGATGCCGCCGCGGCCCAGGTTGCAAATGTAAAAAACAAGCTGGGGATTAACACAACCATAGAACAGGCACCAAATGGTATGTATCGCGTTCGCGCAAATGGTGTGACCGATGCCGCGGCGGCGGATATTCGTACGCGCGCCCAGAACGCCGGTATTGACAGTTATGTGTTTCACTGATTGGGTTACTATGATGAATCAGAAAATTGAAAAATTAATTAAACAATTTGCACGCCTGCCGCGTGTGGGTGCGCGTGGTGGCCAGCGTATTGCATTGGCGTTGTTACAGGATAAAACAGGACGCGCGGAATCATTGGCGGCGGCACTGATGGACGCGGTTGAAAATGTTGCGCCATGTCCAAATTGTGGGGTGCTGACCGATCGTGGGGCGGGGCGGTGTGAATTCTGTCGGGATGCGTCGCGTGGTAATGGCACGCTGTGTGTGGTGCGTGATTTATCAGATGTTTGGACATTGGAAAAATCTGGGGTGTTCCGCGGTCGTTATCATATACTGGGTGGATTGCTGTCGGGGGCGACTGGGGTGACGCCGGCGGATTTAAACATCGCAAATTTGCCCGCACGTATTCGTGACGAGAATATCACAGAAATCATATTTGCCCTGCCAAATACTATGGAGGGTAAAACGACCCAGCATTATGTCATGTCGTCATTGGCCACCGCGCCTGACGTCCGGTTTACTGAATTGGCATCTGGGGTACCATTGGGCGGTGATTTGGATTATCTGGATGATGGAACATTATCGTTGGCGTTTGGGGGGCGCAAGGCAATATGATGACGGTTGAAAATTTGCCACCGGTTGCCGAAATGATGCGCGCCGCCGGGATGGAACCCAAGAAGCAATTTGGCCAGAATTTCCTGTTTGATTTAAATCTGACCGGGCGTATCGCGCGCAGTGTGCCGGATATTCAAAATACCGATGTGATGGAAATTGGCCCGGGGCCGGCGGGATTGACACGGGCATTGCTGATGGCGGGTGCGCGCCGCGTTGTTGCAATTGAAAAAGACCCAACGACAAAACCGATTTTGGATGAAGTTGTTTCGGCGTCGCACGGACGATTGACGGTTGTATATGGCGATGCACTGTGTGTGGATACCACGGAACTGGGACTTGGTGAATATGCGATATGCGCGAACCTGCCGTATAATGTGGGAACAGAATTATTCACGCGGTGGTTGGTCGCGGCGGCGCATGGCGCACCAATAAAATCAATGACATTAATGTTCCAGCGCGAGGTTGCGTTGCGTATCACCGCGCGTCCGGGTGATGTGCATTATGGTCGCCTGGGGGTGCTGACATCATTGGTGGCGGATGCGCGGATTTTGTTTGATGTGCCAAATACCGCATTTGTTCCCCGGCCAAAGGTTCAATCGGCGGTTGTATCCGTTATCCCAAACATGGATAAAATTCGCGCGATTGGCGATATAAAGAAACTGGAACAAATCACGGCAAAATTATTTGGCCAGCGGCGCAAGATGATACGTGGCATTATGCCGAATGTTAACTGGTCGGCGTATGAATTGTCTGGCATGGAACGCGCCGAAGAATTATCGCCGGAAAAATTTTTACAACTGGCGCATGATTTGATATAATTGTAACCAAGAGTCAGGAGGGGGGAGAGAATCATGACAATGTCAATCACACTGTTGTTATTTGTTGCGGTTGTGTTTGCAATCGTTTGCGCAATGCGCATGGCGCGTATTGGTGCGCTGGTTGCATTTTTGTTTGCCGGTGTTGTATCCGGACCATATGTTTTAAATTTGTTTCATTTGACCGAAACGTGGTCACTGTTGGGTGATTTAGGAATTATGTTTTTGTGGTTCACAATGGGGTTGGGGATAAATATGCACCGGTTGTGGACATTGCGTCATTCTATATTCGGATTTGGTGCGGCCCAGGTTTTGATGGTTGCAACAATGCTGTTTCCATTGTTGTTTGGAATAACCGGATGGCCAATTATGGGATGCGTGATGGTGGCGTTAATGCTGTCTATGTCCAGCACATCCGAAGATATGCAAATGTTGGCAGACCGCAACCAGATTAATACCGATATGGGACGCCAGGCGTTTTCCATTTTGTTGTTCCAAGACCTGTTGGCGATTCCATTGTTGGCAATGATGCCGGTATTGGCGGGGCGCACATTTAACCTGGGGGCGACGGCGATTGATATCGGTGTATGGTCGGTTGCATTAATCCTGGGGGTGGTTGTTGTTGGACGATTTGTATTGAACCCGGTAATGCGTTTGGTTGCAAAACTGAAATCGCGCGAGGCATTTTTGCTGGCAATCATGCTGAATATCGTGCTGTGGGCGGCGGTTGCAAATATGGCGGGTGTGCCGGCGGGACTGGGCGCGTTCTTGGCGGGTATGTTACTGGCTGAAACGATTTACAGTCACCAGGTCAGCGCCGAAATCAGTCCATTTGCAATGTTGTTCCTGGGGTTCTTTTTCATTTCGTTGGGGATGGGATTAAACCTGCCGGTGTTGGGACATTATTGGTATGTGGTACTGTTTGGCCTGTTTGGCCTGATTGCGGCGAAATTTGTTGCGATATTTATGGTTGCGCGCGTGCGCCACGTGAACGTCCCAGATGCCGCGCTGATTGCATTGGTGTTGTCCCAGGCGGGCGAATTTGGATTGTTGATGTTACAGACGATGCGCACATCAGGAATTGACGTGTTGCCACCCGTGCACCAGGAAATTCTGACCGCGATAATCATATTGTCAATTATGATGACGCCAATATTAATGTGCATATATGATTGGCAGCGTCGCACGGGACGCCTGTTTTCCCAGGCGATTGTTGGCGGCCTGGTGGGCAAGGCCGAAACTGTCCCCACGGTTATTATTTGCGGATTTGGGCGCGTCGGACAAATTGTTGCCCAGATGCTGGAATCCCAGCATATTGCATATGTCGCGATTGATATGGATGTGAACAATGTAATGATGGGTCGTGAACATGGATATAACGTTGTTTATGGTGATTCACGCAGTTCGGATGTCTTGCGCGATATGGGTTTGATGCCGCGCCGCACCCGTGCGGTTGTGGTTGCGTTGGATAACACATCCACGTCCAGTGATACAATCATGACCGTGCGCGAAATTGCACCACGTGTGCGCATATTTGCGCGGGCGCGGGATCTGACGGAATCCAAGATGTTGCTGGCCCAGGGTGCGCAAATTGCATTGCCAGAAACGATTGAAAGCTCGTTGTTCCTGGGATACGGCGTGTTGGAACATCTGGGCGTATCTGACCGTGCGATTGAACAATTATTGGCGCGATTGCGTGCGGATAATTACAGTGGCGTTGATGATCATGTTAATGAAAAACAATAAATAAAATGTCCCCACACGTGGGGACATTTATATTTGCAATTCGCCCCCCACATTGGTATATTGCATGTGTCGGGGGACGGAAAAATGAAAAAGAATTTATTTTTGTATATTGGAATTATCCTGGCAATTATTTTTGCCGATGTTGCAACGAAATCAGTACTGTTGGCATTAATCACCGGTGGTGTGCCATTGGCGGGTGCGGCATGGGATGTTGTACCGGTGCCATACCTGATGGCATATGTTAATGATTTCTTTAATATTGTGTTTACATGGAACCCGGGCGCATCGTTTTCAATGTTGCGGGGACTGGGGGAATCGGCGCCGCTGGTGATTGTTGTTTTGACCGGTTTTATAATCGGACTGATTGGGTATTATTTGTTCGCACGCGCAGAAAAATACGAACGTGTGCCATTGGTGTTAATTGTTGGTGGTGCGGTGGGTAATCTGATTGACCGTGTGCGTTTTGGTGCAGTGATTGATTTCTTGGATTTTCATATTGGTGGATATCATTGGCCGGCATTTAATGTCGCGGATATTTGCATTTGTGTTGGTGTTGCACTATATATCCTGAACTGGATAATTGCGCGCCGGCGTTGTATGGCGACTGTTAAATCAAAGGGTGATAAATAACATGGTCAAATATATGGATAATAATTCGGGCTTTGCCCAGTGGAACGCAAACAAAAACGCCACGGCAAAAAAATCGCCGTTTGGCGGTTTTATGTGGTGGTTTGCAATATTTTTTGTCGCAATGTGGGCGTTTGGTGCATTTCGTGCGCCACAAAGCGCGCCTGTGGTGGACGCAAATGATGCACCAATGGTTGATGTTTCCAGTGTGCCAGAATCAGAAATAAAATCAGAAAACATCACGGCAAATCTGCGCGGGCTGCGCGTGTCCGATGTGCGCCTGGCGGATTATGATATCACGTTGTTGGATTGTGAAAATTGCTTTGCAGAAATTGGTGTACTGGCGACGGGTACATCGGCGCCAACCCCGACAACTGTTTGGAAAAATTCAGACGATGGTTTTTCGTGGCGTAATTCAGATGGCGTTGTGTTTAATCGCCGTGTTACAGCCGATGGATACCTGATTACAATCACCGATGAAATTAAAAATAACACATCACGTGATATCGCGGTTGCGCCATACGCACGTATTGTGCGCACGGCGGGTAATGCACGAACCGCCGGTGTTTATACGGGTGCGATTGCATATGTGAACGCGGATACCGAACACACAGATTGGCGCGCGTTGGATAAAAAATCATATGCATATTCAACGACAAATGGATTTGTTGGATTTGCCGACCAGTACTGGGAAACCGTGGCGCAAATCGCGCACCCAGACCAGACGGTTCGTACGAAAAAAATAACATCTGACCTGTACCAGGCAGATGTGGCGGCATCGGCGGTGCAAATTGCACCGGGTGCAACCGACACAATCACAACAACACTGTTCGCCGGCCCGCGCGACCAGGATGTATTGAACGCGGCGGCATCACATATCACAGGAATTAACCAGACAATTGATTATGGTTGGTTCTGGTTCTTGGCGCGTCCAATGCTGTGGGCATTAAATGGCCTGAATTCATTGGTTGGTAATTATGGTGTTGCGATTATCATATTTACGTTGTTATTGCGCTTGGCAATATGGCCACTGACGCGTAAATCATATACATCAATGATTGCAATGCAGAAAATGCAACCAGAACTGGCGCGCATCCAGAAACTGTACGCCAATGACAAGGCGCGCATGCAATTGGAAATGATGCGCCTGTACCAGACGCACAAAACATCGCCAATGTCAGGGTGCCTGCCGATGTTGATTCAGATTCCAATATTCTTTGCATTGTACAAGGCATTGTTGGTTTCGGTCCAGATGCGCAGTGCGGGGTTCTTGTGGATATCAGACCTGGCGGCGATGGATCCGTATTTCATATTGCCGATATTGATGGGTGCAACAATGTGGTGGCAGTCACGTCTGCAAACGGCCAAGACATCCACAAACGCAAATGATGCGGTCGCCCAGACACAACGCGTTATGAAATGGATGCCGGTGATGTTCACATTCTTGTTTGCATGGATGCCGGCGGGATTGGTCCTGTATTGGACGGTTTCAAATCTGTTTGGTATTGCCCAAATGCAAATAATTAAACATACAGAAAAATAAAAAATGCCCCGCACGGGGCATTTTTATTGCGCTGTTTTTATCAGGTGTTTATACAGTGCGTCCGGCGTTTGTATCCATATGTGGTGCATGCCAATGGTGCGCTTGGTGAATTGTACACATGTTGCCCCACCCGTGGCAATGTTATGCGTGTTGGCGTCTGGTATACATATGAATTCCCAACCGTTTGCACGCAGGATATTCATATCGCGCGCATTCATGTGAAACGTCGCAACACAACCACGCCGCACGAATTGATACATTATAAATGATTTGCCCGGTCCAGTGGTGGAAATTATCGGCGCACAGTGGCGAAAGTGCCGGCACAAAATTCGTGGCAGTATTTTAGATGTGCGCGCGGAAAATGCAATAATAATCATTGTGTTCCCCCTGTGTTTATTCTGTGACAATCCATCCGCGTATCGTCGCGGCATCACCAATTGTTTGCATGGCGCGCCGCCACATATCGGCGGCCCGATTTTCCGTCCAGATATACTGATGTGGCGCGCGGCGGCGATCACCAAATTCCTTCATAACATTTAATTGTTCCGCGGTCAGTTGTCCCGACAAATATAATTTTGTTATCAATGTTTCCACGTCCAGCAATTCACACACGCGCCGCGTTGGGTTTGCGCCCGTACGCATAAATCCATTGCGTACAGATTTTGAATATAAAAACCAAAACCACAGTTGTTCGGCGTTTTGGAATTTTCCTGGGTTGTATTCTGGTTGAATGTGTTGTTTTGCTGTCATGTTTTTTCCTCCTCTGGTTTCATGGTTTCGTGGGTATGGACCACGTGAATATGATATATAGTCAAACACGCGATATCAGTGAAATGTTACAACCGCGGGTTGAATAGTTGTTTGGTTTTCTGATTCGGTGCGTTGTTTTTGTATGGTGTGCCCGAATCGGAAATTTTAATAAAAAAAGCACGCAATGTTTGCGTGCATAAAATTTATGTCAATGGGTATATAACCCGTTTATGTTTTCATTTCAATCCCCCATAAAATAAATCCCGCATTGCGCGGGATATTGTATCGTATTTGTTTTATAATATCGGCGGGAAACAGTCGCCACCCGATGACGGACAACAATTAAATCCTTGGTTACCCATATCCGTATATATTTCGCCGGTACAGCAACCATTCGCATCTGGGTTTGTGCCATCTTCGCATGTGATAACAGATTCCGTGGTCGTGCTGGTTTTGTCCGATTGGAACGGATTTATGATTGCACCATCATCGTTGTATTTCAGCCCAAAAACATTTTCATTGTATGTCTGGCTGCCGACACTGCCGTTGTTCTGTTGGAACTGTTCCTGTTGGTTTTGATATAACGCCTGTTGCTTTGCGTTATTAATCGCCTGATAATTCTGGGACTGGCAATATGCCAATACCGTACGATAATCATAGCCTTTTTCGTATATTTCACTAACCTTGGATTTATCAATGGTGTTTACACCATTTTCTGTTATGCAATAGTCTGTAAAATTAAACGAACGAACCTGACCAACCCAGGAATCATCATCTGCTTTTTTACGGTCTGCAAATTTTTCCCAATCTGCGCGAGTGTTGCGCGTTTTGTCGGCCTCTGCAGCAAATCCGGTGGCGGCCTGTACCTTTGATACAGAACAATTCTTTTTTTCATCTTTGCCGCATGTAATGACCAAATCAGTTGGTGAAAATACGTTTATACGTGTTCCGGCTGCAATGGAAAATGGTGGCACGGTATTATCCATCATGTCCACGATGAATTTCTGGGCAACCTGGTTCCAGGCGTTAATAATTTCATTTTTCGCCAATTCTGATGAACGCACAGTACCCGATTGCACAACCGTATTGTTGTCCAGATCAATTTGATTCACGAATTTATCTGTTATTGGTGCAATCATATTAACCGCCGCCGGCACCACCGCCGTCAGCAATGGCAAAACCATTTGTTCAATGTAATCCGTGCTGCCATATCCAGGCACACCGACACGCCCCTGGGAATCGCCAGAAAATGGTGTCTGTTCATCGTTGGCAAAATTAAACTCAACGCCACTGGGTAATACAAACTGGTACCAACGGATATCCATACGACCAACTGTTTTATATGGCCCAGGGATATCACCTGTTACGTATCCCAACAATAATGTACCCGCCGGGATTACAACCGTGCGTCCATTATCCGAATACACATTGCGATCAACCGTTGCGCGCACAGGCAATGTTTTTGCACCCTCTGTGTACAATGATGGATCGGCGCGAACCTCTGATACAATGGTGGCCGGGATTGGTTTATACTGACGCAACACAAATGTACGGTCAAACGGATCAGATGAAAATACGGCCTCGCCACTGGTGCCAATGATTACATCATCTGGCTTTTTATCCATTGTGATATCTGCACGAAAACGTGCCGCGGTTTCATTTGCGGTCGTGCCTGTATCCTGCAGCATGGCGATTTCTTCACTGGTCAATTGATATGCACGATTTTTTACGCGTGATACCGGATTTGACAGTTTTGGCAACGCGTTCGCATTCGCAACGTTATAACCAATATGTTCTGCATCTGTACCGATTTTTTTACCGCTGTTTTTTATATCTGTGATGATACCACTGTCTGGGTTATATATTCCAGTCGGACTGTCGCAGTTTTTGTCTGAAAATGGGTGAAAATAATACGCGCCACGTTCCGCCTTGACCCAACCAATCTGGGTCCCATTGGAATCATATCCTGGAAATGCGTATTTAGAACATGCCTCGCCCTGGGTGACCACTGGGGTAACCACAGACGTGGTGTCATTTGCAAATGGGTCAGATGGTGCGATTTCCTGAATTTCCTGGGCAATATTATTCTTTACAGGCGCCGCCACAACGGGTTCTGGGGTCACCTGGGTTGGCGCCGGGGTCGGTGCGGTTGCGCCAACCACCAATACAATCTTGTCTGTTTTTTTCATACCGTCTGGCTGGTCCACGCCACGCCAATCAATAAACAGGGCGGTTGTTTCCGTGTTCATTGCGGCGGTCGGTTGATATTCCAACGTAATTGTGCACGATGTTGTTTGGTTAATCTGGGCAACGCGTGAACAAGTGTTGTCCGGAACCTTTAACCCCGCAATTTCTTTGTGGCGGCGCACCTGCATAATTTTAACCGGTGCGTTTGCCGATACACGAATGGTTTCGCGCTGTTTCTGGCCAACGGTTGTATTCGCCCAATTTACAGAATCAATTGCTGGATCAAAAATCAAGTTTATTGGTGTATCAACAACCTCGCGCTGGTCAGACTTCTGCCCCCCCAGCAACATTGTTAACAAAATCAATACGACAATAAACGCCGCACCCAAAAACAGCCACTGAACCCGTTTTGGGGTTGCATTGCGCAGGTCTGAAATTTGTTTTTTGATACCACTCATATTAACGTTCCAATTTTATTGAATACGAACCACACTGCAGCTGGCGCCACTGAACTTTAACAATTGGTCGCACAGTTTCTGGGCCGTGTCAATATCCGACATTGGCCCGATACGCAAACGATACAAACGTGCCGCACGTGATGTCGCCCCCAGTTCGCCAACACCCTGTTCGTCAACAGCAAAGAACACCTTGTCCTTGTACGGGGTCAGCAATCCCACACCATCGTCACCACTGAATTTTGCCAGCAATCCGGTCCAGTAATCATCCAATGCCTTGACCGACGTGTCTGATTTCAGTTCAACGGCAACGCCTGTTTGGTTACTGGTAATCAGTGGGATGTTCGTCTGGGGCAGGTAAGAGCCCGCCGTCGTCCGACCCGATTGCAGCATTGTCACCGCACCAGTGTTCGCCCCAGTGGTAACCGCAGTTGTCGCCACACCCGCCGGCATATAAATACCCGTGCCCGCCACAGAATTCGTGTTTGCAACGTATGTCGGGGTTCCCGTGTAATTGATACCTGCGGCATTAATTGCGTTCTGGTCCATTGTGTATGCAATGTTATTCAGTGATTGTCCAGACATCATGGATTGCGCAACGTTTGCCTCGGCCAATGCCATGACAGACGCCGTATCGGCAATCAAGAATGGCTTTTCACGTTTTTTTATGCAAACGATACGCTGGCCGCTGCGCAGAACCATGTCGCCCACCGCTTCTACAATCAACAGACGGCCGTCTTCGCCATCGGTGCGGAATCCGACCGGGGATTCGCCGCCTTCTACCAATAATGATACAACCGGACGCTGGGTCATGGCGATAACCTTGTCCCCAAAGTCAATGTATGTAAATATGCGGTCGCGCCATACGCGTTCCGGGGCAATAACATAATCGTCTGGGTTTGGAACAAAGATATCCAGGTCAAACCGGAATTCAGACGGATCAATTTTCATTGATTTAATCCAGCCATAATCTTCGCCATCGGCACCAACCACGCTGGTTGTCGCAGGGGCCTTTTTAAATATAGATGACGCCCCCCCATTTGTGGTGGCGGTTGTGGTTGCACCCGGCAGTGTTGCATTGCCGTCCAACACGACATCAACCTGGGAATATGTGATTTCGCTGGAATTTGATGGTTCGCTGCGCAGATAGAATATGTATTTATTCCCCGATTGCCCTGTCACAATCAGGTTTGTATCAGAACCCTGGTTGCTGGTGGTTGGGCTGATAACCATTGTGCGTTCGCCCTGGTTGGCTTCTATGGTAAACAGGCCCTGGTTCCCGATAACCGCATCGGCAATCTGTTCCCCGTTGGGCAATGACACCATCGTCACCATCCCATTGCGCAATTTGATGGGTAATACACTGCCTGTTTCCCACGACAGTTGGGCATATCCGGGCTTTACACTGCCGGCGGCCATGTTTGCAGTTGGGTTATCCCATGCATCCTGGACGCCATAATTCACCCCCGCCGCATGCGCCGACGCGCACAGCGCCATCACGCAAAAAACAGAAATGTCTAATTTTATCGCTGTTTTAAAACTCATGCCCTTGTCCTTACCTTGCTCGTACCAATGGCGGCGATTATTCGTCGGCCAGGTATCCTGTATCCAATGGGTCGCCATTGCCAGATTCAATTACGTATCTGGAAACGCGAACCCCCAATGGGTTGTCCAGACGATCCGCCCATTTTAATGTTGCGTTATCGTCCATGTCTAACTTTACGATTATTGTATAATCTTTTTTACCTGTCTGTCCACCACTATCTTCACAGAAATACTTGAAATTTACCGCCCATGTTTTGTAATCGGCCGTTCGGGGTTGAATTGCGCCATTTTCAAATTCCACACTGCAACTGAATTCAAAATCAGGCGTGCTGTTCATCAGGGCGTTCCACATGTTCGTCTGGGTGAATGCCGCATATACTTCTGGGGTGGACCACGTGTGAACAACACCGTTTTCGTCGTTGTTCCATTTGCGCATCATAATGCGACTGTCTGGGGTAATTTCGTTACGGGCCTTGATATATTCACGAATGAATGCGCGCACAAACCATTTCATATTGTCATCGCGTGGCGGTAATTCAGACAGTGTGATTTCCAGGTTTTCACGTGGTTGCGTCATCAGGAAATAGACCTGGGGACGGTTCAGTGGGAACATTTTATATAATGTAAAGCCCAGCACCCCCAGCACGACAACCGCGCCGGCGAACACAAACGTCATCAATCGCGACAATAAAATTGGCGGTTCTATGCGGTCTTGCAACGATTTCCTCTCCCTGTTATGGGTGAATTGTAGACAAAAAACGGTATGTGGCGCAAGTAAAAAGTGTGCGAAATCCATAATTTATAAAACCGGACATCAGTTTTTGCTTGCAGGGGTGCGTCAAAAATCATATAATAGTTGCGCTTTTTCCACTTGCTTTTTTACATAGGTGTGCTATTCTGGCGCAGACTATCGGGGTATATCAGCACAGGAAAGCTGTGTGGATAGGCAGTAAAAACAGGGGCATAGTTCAACGGTAGAATATCGGTCTCCAAAACCGCGGATAAGGGTTCGATTCCTTTTGCCCCTGCCAAATTCCCTAAAATATGGCGTGTCCATATTTTTGGGAATTTAGATTCCGTAGTGGCAATGGGAAGCGAACCCGGATGGGTAAAATGGTGTTCGCATACGAGTTGGATTTTGCAAGCATAGCGCGGCGAAATCTGTACGAGTGGTGAGGCGCAGTCCGAATATTCCTTTTGCCCCTGCCAATATAGTGGACGAAGTTTATGAAGAAAGTTATTGATTATATTAAATCGGTGCGCAGTGAATGGTTCAAAATTGTATGGCCGTCACGCGATACGGTTATTCGTGCGACTATTATGATACTGGTATTTTCGGCCGTTGCAGCATTGTTCTTCTTTGCGGTGGACAGTGTGCTGAACGCGCTGGTTAGTTGGATTTTTTAATTAAAACAAACGGGCAAAGGATACGCACATGGAAGAAAAAATGCAATGGTTTGTTGTGAATGTTCATACTGGCTGTGAAGACAAGGTTGCCCGCGGCCTGCGCGAACAGATTGACAAACGCCGCTTGAACGCGTTGTTTGGTGAAATTTTGGTTCCCACGCGTGAAGTTACAGAAATCAAGGGCGGCAAACGTGTTAAATCTGAAAAGAAATTCTTTCCGGGCTATATCGTTGTCCAGATGGTTTTGAATAATGAAACGTTTTCGTTGGTTAAATTGATGCCCCAGGTGGTTATGTTCTTGGGGGCGAAAAATAAACCAATCGCCGTTACCGAAGAAGAAGCGCGTCGTCTGCAAAAGCAGGTAGAAGAGGGTGCCGTTGCAGTTGATGATATTGAATACGAGGTTGGCCAGGAAGTCCACGTTATTGATGGCCCATTCAATGGATTCAATGGCATCGTGGCCGAGGTTGATAATCTGAAACAGAAAATGACCGCGACGATTTTGGTATTCGGTCGTGAAACCAGTGTTGAACTGGGCTTTAACGAGGTTGAAAGAGTTTAATCGGGGAAACCTGACGGGCGTGTGCAAGGCGCGCAAAACATGGTGGTAGATGCGCCACATCGAACCGCCGCACTAACCAAAACAAATGGAGTGAACAAATGGCAAAAAAAGAACTGAAAGGGATTGTCAAATTAGTCGTCCCTGCAAAACAGGCGAATCCTGCGCCACCAATTGGACCTGTGTTGGGTGCTAATGGTGTTAACATCGCAGAATTTTGTAAACAATTTAACGACAAAACAGCAGACAAAGAACCGGGTATGCCGATTCCTTGCATTATCACTGTTTATACGGACCGCAGCTTTGAATTTATTATGAAGTTGCCACCGGTGTCGTACTATATCAAAAAGGCATTGAAACTGAAATCCGGTTCCAAGAAGCCAGGTCGTGATTTCGTTGGTACGATTTCCAAAGATCAGATAAAGCAAATTGCAGAAAGCAAGATGCCGGACTTGAATTGCTCTACCATTGAATCCGCTATGAACATCGTTGCGGGTCAGTGCCGTTCTATGGGCGTAAAGGTGGAGGAATAAGACATGAAACTGACAAAAAGACAGAAAACTTGGGCAAACCTGGACAAGGAAAAAGTGTATTCAATTGCAGATGCGATTGAAGCATTGCGTCCATATACATCCAAGAAATTTGATGAAAGCCTGGAAATCGCAATCAAATTGGGTATTGATATTACCAAGGCCGACCAGAACATTCGTGGTATGTTGTCATTGCCAAATGGCACGGGTAAAACCGTTCGCGTTGCAGTGTTTACTGTAAACAGCGCAGACGATGCCAAGAAGGCAGGTGCCGATGTTGTTGGCGGTGAAGACCTGATTGAAAAGGTTGCCGGTGGCGAAATCAATTTTGACCGCGTTATCGCAACCCCAGATATGATGCCGAAAATGTCAAAAATCGCGCGTATCTTGGGGCCAAAGGGTTTGATGCCGAATCCAAAACTGGGTACGGTTACAAACAACGTTGCCGAAGCGGTTAAGGTTGCCAAGGCAGGCCAGATTGAATATCGTGCGGAAAAGAAGGGTATCATTCACGCCGGTATTGGTAAAATGTCTTTCACCACAGACCAGTTGGTTGAAAATGCAAACGCATTGATTGACCAGTTGAAAAAGGTGAAACCAGCATCGTCCAAGGGTCAGTATATCTTGGGTGCGTCCGTTGCGACAACCCAGGGACCAGGCCTGAAGGTTGATGTAAAATAACAGTTCAAAGTTCAGAATTCAGATTTTGAATTCTGGACTTTAGCAAGAGATTTCTGTCCGAGACTGATGGTGTTGGCAACAACTTAATTCCCATCATAGACAAAGAAAAAATTCTTTGGGGCAGGAACAGCAGCCCCATCCCGGGAAACCGGATGGAAAGTTTAACAAAGCAGGGATTCCGGAAAGGAAACTTTCTGAAATCTGGAAGTAAAGGATAAAATATGAGACGCGAAGAAAAATCAGATTTGATTTCAGCGTTGCAGTCGTCCTTGAAAGAAGCAAACGGTGTTTTCGTTGTTGAAAACCACGGTCTGACCGTGAAAGAACTGGAAGGCCTGCGCAATGAATTGCGCCCATTGGTTTCCGTGTTCAAGGTTGTTAAAAACCGTTTGATGAAATTGGCGTTAAAAGACACCAATTTTGAACCTGTATCCGAAATGATGAAACGTCCAACCGCGGTTGCAGTTGCAACAGACGGTCTGGCGGTTACCAAGGTTTTGGCAAAGTTCGCCGAAGAACATCCAAACCTGACCATCATTGGTGGTAAAATGGATGCAGATGTCTTGGACAAAGACGGCATTGTGCAATTATCCAAACTGCCATCCCTGTTGGAAATCCGTGGCACGATTGCGCGTATCCTGGTGGAACCAGCATCGCGTTTGGCGCGCGTTTCCGCAGAGTATGGAAAGAAAAATTAATATCAAAATGGCAACATTTTGATTTAGCTAAACTAAATAGGAGCTAAAAAATGGCAGACATTCAAAAATTGGTTGAAGAATTGTCAAAATTGACCGTTTTGGAAGCAGTTGAACTGTCCAAAGCGTTGGAAGAAACATGGGGCGTTTCCGCCGCTGCTGCTGTTGCAGTTGCAGCTGGCCCAGCCGCCGCAGCCGCCGAAGAAAAGACAGACTTTGATGTTGTCTTGGCAGAAATCGGTGCAAACAAACTGGCCGTTATCAAGGCTGTCAAAGAAATGACAGGTTTGGGCCTGACCGAAGCAAAAGCTTTGGTTGAATCCGCACCAAAGGCTGTGAAAGAAGCCGTTGCGAAAGATGAAGCTGAAAAAATGAAAGCGACATTGGAAGCAGCAGGTGCCAAGGTTGAATTGAAATAATTCCGCCCGTTGGGGGGAACCCCAACAAAACCAAAAAAGTCGCGGCATGTCCGCGCAAACGCCGGCCCACCAGGGAAATTTTCCCCGGTGGGCGCAAAGGCGTAAAAAGAGTTTGAAATAGTTTCGTTTGCAAAACGCACAAAAAAAAGGATTGATACCCATGGCAGTTATCCAGAAATTTAGAAAATCTTTTGGAAAAAGTTTTTTGCAAACTCCGCTTCCTGATCTGGTTGAAATTCAATATAATTCATACAAAGATTTCTTGCAGGCTGATGTAGATCCGCAGAACCGCAAAAATATTGGTCTGCAAAACGTATTTTCGTCTATGTTCCCAATCAAGGACTATGCCGGCATCGCCGACCTGGAATTTGTTGAATACACACTGGACAAGCCGGTTTATAATGTAAAAGAATGCATGCTGCGCAATATGACATATTCCAGCAAGCTGAGATTGAAGCTGAGATTGATTTTGTGGGACATCGCCGAAGACGGTAAAAAAACTTTGCGCGATATCAAAGAACAAGAAATATTTATGGGCGAAGTGCCGTTGATGACAGAACGCGGCAGCTTTATCGCATCGGGCGTTGAACGTGTTATTGTTTCCCAGATGCATCGTGCCCAGGGTGTTGTTTTTGCAACAACCAAAGAAGCCAAGATTGCGGGCAACCCAATCACATATACCGCGCGTATTATCCCAGAACACGGCAGCTGGATTGACTTTGAAGAATCCAAGGGTGTCATCTATGTTCGTATTGACCGCCGTCGCAAGGTTCCAGCGACCGTATTGTTGCGTTGCCTGCCGGCCGCCGAAGACGAAAAGAAATTCGCCGCCGATCCGCGCAAACCGACAATCCGCGGGATGAGTGACACGGAAATCCTGGCCAGTTTCTATTCACACATTCCATTGAAATTCAATGGTAAAATGTGGGTGGGCGATGTTGCATCGTTCGCGGGTCTGGATAAATACCGTTTGAATTACGATTTAATTAATCCAAAAGATAAAAAAGTACTGGCGGCCAAGGGTGACCGCTTGAACGCAAAACGTATGGCGAAAATCACGGCCAGCACCAAAGAATTCGGTATTTTGCCGGAATCACTGGTTGGTGAATATCTGTTTGAACCGATTATGTCTGGGGACGAAACGGTATTCCAGGCCGGTACAGAAATCACAGACGAAGTTTTGTCTGATTTGGATAAAATGGGTATCAAGGAAATTTCCTTGATTGCGATTGACAACACAACGGTCAGTGCACACATGCGCAACACGCTGATGGCGGACAAGACCACAAATCGCGAAGAAGCCCTGATTGAAATCTATAACATCATCCGTCCGGGTGAACGTCCAACACTGGAAGCGGCGATTAACTTGTTCCTGCGCCAGGGCTTTGATGCGGCGTTCTATGACCTGTCGGCGGTTGGTCGTTTCAAGATGAACAAGCGTTTGAAAATTGATTCTGGCAAAAAACCAGAAGATGAACGCGTTCTGACGAAATCTGATTTCTTGGCGGTGTTGAAAACACTGACAAACATCATTGACCACAAAGACACAGTTGATGATATTGATAACCTGTCAAATCGTCGTGTCCGCGCGGTTGGTGAATTGCTGGAACAGAATTTCCGCACCGGTATGGTTCGTATTGAACGTCTGGTTCGCGAAAGCCTGTCATCGCCAAACATTGCAAATATGCAGCCCCAGGATGTCATCAATGTAAAACCGTTGATGTCACTGGTGTCTGAATTCTTGGGTACGTCCCAGTTGTCCCAGTTTATGGATGCGTATAACCCGCTGTCTGAACTGGAACACAAACGTCGTATTTCTGCGTTGGGTCCGGGGGGCTTGAACCGTGACCGTGCCGGCATTGACGTCCGCGACGTTCACCCAACACACTATGGTCGTCTGTGCCCAATTCATACACCCGAAGGTGCGAATATTGGTCTGATTAACCACATGGCGACATATGCACGTGTTAACCCATATGGATTTATTGAAACCCCATACTATGTTGTTGAAAACGGCCGCGTTACAGATAAAATGGTTTACCTGACCGCGGACGAAGAACTGGGACACAAGATTGCCCAGGGTAATACCCCAACAACAAAAGATGGCACATTGGCCGAAGAAACCGTGACGGCACGTGTTGACGGCGAATTTACCATGGTTCCAAAATCTGAAATTGACCTGATTGACGTGGCCCCACGCCAGGTGGTGTCCATCGCAACTGGATTGATTCCGTTCGTTGAAAACGACGACGCGAACCGTGCGTTGATGGGTTCAAACATGCAGCGCCAGGCGGTTCCATTGTTGCGCGTCCAGGCCCCATTGGTTGGTACCGGTATTGAACGCGAAGTGGCACGCGATTCCCGCACGGGCAAGGTTGCAAAGCACAGTGGTATCGTTGAATCTGTGGATGCAAACCGTATTGTGGTTAAATGTATGAACAGCCGCAACGTTGTAACCGGTGTTGATATTTACAACCTGGAAAAATTTGACCGCAGCAACAGTGAAACATTGATTCACCAGAAACCGTTGGTCAAGGTTGGCGACCGTATTTCTGCGGGCGACATCATTGCGGACGGTTCATCAATGAACTATGGTGAATTGGCACTGGGACGTAACGTTCTGGTCGCATTTGTGCCATGGCGTGGTTATAACTATGAAGACGCGATTGTGATTTCCGAACGTATTTCACGCCAGGATATATTCACATCTGTTAAAATCGTTGAAAAAGAATTCAAGGTTCGTGATACCCAGTTGGGTCCAGAAAGTCTGACCCGTGATATTCCAAATGTCAGCGAGGAAGCACTGAAAAACCTGGACGAATCCGGTATCATTTACGTTGGTGCACGTGTGAAGCAGGGCGACATCTTGGTCGGTCGTGTTTCGCCAAAATCTGAAACGTTATTGACCCCCGAAGAAGCGTTGCTGCGTAACATCTTTGGTGAAAAGGCATTGAACGTCAAAGATACGTCACTGCGCGTTGGGCCGAACGAAGAAGGTACAGTTATCGGTGTGAACGTCTTGACCCGTCATGGGGTAAAGAAAGACGAACGTACCCAGATGATTGAACTGCAAAAAATTGAACAGATTAACAAAGACCGCGATGAAGAAACATCTATCATTGAAAAGGGCTTTGCAGACCAGGTATTCCAAATTGCCGAAGGCGAAACAATTGATGCCGGCACAGGCAGCCTGAAACCATTCGTGGGCAAGAAATTGACCGCCGAAGTGTTTGATGGCATTAAACCGGCCGATATCAAGAAACTGGTTGTGCGTAACAAAGAAGCCCAGGCCAAGATTGATGAATTGCGTGAACAGCATATTGCGAAATTAAAGGCATTGAACGAAAAAGCCGATGCCGAAGTGTCCAAGGCGACAGAAAGCAATTCGCTGAACGCGGGTGTTCTGAAAGAAGTCAAAGTGTATATCGCCCACAAGATGAAGTTACAGCCGGGTGATAAAATGGCGGGTCGTCACGGGAACAAGGGTATTGTATCCAAGGTTGTTCCAATTGAAGACATGCCATACATGGAAGACGGAACCCCAGTTGACATCGTTCTGAACCCGTTGGGTGTGCCATCGCGTATGAACATTGGTCAGATTCTGGAAACCCACTTGGGTATGGCGGGACGCGCCCTGGGCCAGCAAATTGGTGATGTGTTGGAAGAAGTCAAGGCGAAACGCGCCGTGACAGACGACCTGCGCGCCATCATGGGCAAGGTTTATGGCAAAGAAACCGCTGAAAAACTGGAAAAGATGACGGATACCGATGTCCGCGCCGAAGCGGCACTGTTGCGTGATGGTGTTCCAATGGCAACCCCGACATTTGACGGTGCCACACCAGAGGACATTCGCAGCATGCTGAAATTGGCGAATTTGCCAGAATCCGGTCAGTTCACGATGTACGATGGTATGACGGGTGAAAAATTTGCACGTCCGGTCACCGTTGGTGTTATGTACATGATGAAACTGCATCACTTTGTTGATGAGAAGATTCACGCGCGTTCAATCGGCAATTATTCGTTGGTAACACAACAGCCATTGTCCGGTAAGGCGCACATGGGTGGCCAGCGTTTGGGTGAAATGGAAGTGTGGGCATTGGAAGCACACGGTGCGGCACACTTGCTGCGCGAAATGCTGACTGTCAAGTCTGACGATATCGTCGGCCGTAACAAGATGTACGAAGCCATCATATCCGGCAGCAACGATATCCAGACCGGCACACCAGAAGCATTCAACGTGTTCGTTCGCGAATTGCGTGGTTTGGGTCTGGCGATGACACCAAAGAAGATTGACTAAAAATCCAGCCGTGGCGGCGTAACCGCCGTCATGGCAAAAGCATTTTGAACAGCGACTTGAAAGGAGCAAAATTTATGACCAATATGTTGCAGAAGATTTTCGGACAAATTGAAACCAAGGAACAGTTTGACGCCCTGCGCATCACCATCGCGTCCCCAGAAGAAATTCTGTCCTGGTCCCATGGCGAGGTAAAAAAGCCCGAAACTATCAACTATCATTCTTTGAAACCAGAAGCAGAAGGCTTGTTCTGCCAGCAAATTTTTGGTCCGGTCAAAGATTACGAATGCGCATGCGGAAAATATAAAAGAATCAAATTCCGTGGCGTTGTTTGCGAACGTTGCGGGGTTGAAGTTGGTTCTTCATCTGTCCGCCGCGAACGCATGGGACACATTAAATTGGCGATGCCTGTGGCGCACACATGGTTCCTGCGCGAAGGCAAAATTGCCACATTGTTAAACAATCTGCCCCAGAAAAAATTGGAACAGGTTATCTCGTATGATGCATATATCGTTATTGAACCAGGTTTAACCAACCTGAAACAGTACGATGTCATCAGCGAAGATGAATACCAGAACGCCGTTGAAGAATTCGGTCCAGACGCATTCCGCGTTGGTATCGGTGCCGAAGGCGTACGCAGCATCATCGCAAACCTGGACATGGGCGATGAACGTACACGTTTGCGCGCAGAATTGGCGGAAACCAAATCAGAAGCCAAACGCAAGGGGCTGATCAAGCAGTTAAAATTGGTAGAAGCATTTTTGGATTCCAAAACAGACCCAGCGTGGATGTTGCCGGATATTATCCCGGTTATCCCACCAGATATGCGTCCATTGGTAACATTGGATGCGGGCCATGTTGCGGCATCTGACCTGAACGATTTGTATCGTCGTGTTATTATCCGTAATAACCGTCTGAAACGTTTCCAGGAAATGCATGCACCTGAAATTATCGTCCGCAACGAAAAACGTATGTTACAGGAAGCGGTTGATTCTTTGTTTGATAACGGGCACAAGGCACGTCCAATGGTTTCCCAGAACCGCCGTCCGCTGAAATCACTGTCTGATTCACTGCGCGGTAAATCTGGTCGTTTCCGTATGAACATGTTGGGTAAACGTGTGGATTATTCCGGTCGTTCGGTAATTGTGTCTGGGCCATCCCTGAAATTGCACCAGGTTGGTTTGCCCAAGACAATGGCACTGGAATTGTTTAAACCATTCGTTTATGCACGACTGTTGGCGGGTGATTACGCAAATACATTAAAGACCGCGCGTAAAATGGTTGAAAACGGTGAAGACATCGTTTGGGAAATCCTGGAAAAGGTTATTTACCAGCATCCTGTTCTGTTGAACCGTGCGCCATCATTGCACCGTCTGTCGTTGCTGGCATTTGAACCAGTATTAATTGAAGGCAAGGCAATCCGTCTGCACCCATTGGTTTGCAAGGGATTCAATGCTGACTTTGATGGTGACCAGATGTCTGTACACGTTCCAATTTCACTGGAAGCACAATTGGAAGCGCGCACATTGATGCTGTCGTCTAATAACGTTTTGTCACCTGCAAATGGTGAACCAATGATTGTTCCGGCCCAGGACATGGTGTTGGGTGTATATTATATCTCGCTGATTGATGGCGAACACACCGAAAAATCACCACGTTTTGCCAATATGGACGAAGTGAAAATGGCGTTGGAAAATCATTCCATCACATTGCACACACCAATCGTTGCACGTATTAATGGCAAGATTTACAAAACAACCGCCGGTCGTATGATTTTGGGCGAATTGTTGCCGAAATCTGACAAAATGCCGTTTGACCTGGTGAACAAGGTTATGCCGGTTAAAGAAATCAAGGCACTGTTGGCGACAACGTATGAACGTTGCGGCGACAAGGCAATGATTATGTTGGCAGATAACCTGAAAAACACCGGTTTTGAACAGGCAGCGCGCAGTGGTATTTCCATTGGGTTTGATGATATTATCATCCCAGAAGAAAAGAAAACCATGATTGCGGATGCTGAAAAAGCGGCCGAAGAAATTGAAACACAGTATCAGAACGGTTTGCTGTCTGGTGGTGAACGTCACAACAAACTGATTGACCTGTGGCAGAAAACAACCGATAAATTGGGTGATTTGGCATACGCCGCATTGGGCAAAACCAGTGGTGAAAACTGGAACTCTGTTCTGATGATGGCTCTGTCTGGGGCGCGTGGTTCCAAACGTCAGATTCAGCAGTTGGCCGGTATGCGTGGTATGATGCAGAAGCCAGACGGTTCCATTATTGAAGTTCCAATTATTTCCAACTTTAAGGAAGGTCTGACCATGTCTGAATACTTTACGTCCACACACGGTGCGCGTAAGGGTATGTCGGATACCGCGTTGAAAACCGCGTCTGCTGGTTACCTGACCCGTCGTTTGGTTGAATTGTCCCAAAATACAGTTATTACCGAACACGATTGCGGCACCACAGAATACATCACAGCGAAACCTGTGTACCAGGGTTCAACCCTGTCGGTTGCGCTGGGCGATGTTGTATTGGGTCGTACCGCGGCACATGATATCGTTCACCCGATTACCAAGGAAGTTATCGTTCCGGCCGGTGAACTGATTACCAAGACCGCTGCAAAACAGATTAATGAATCAGGTCTGCCATCTGTTGATGTGCGCAGTGTTTTGACATGCAGCAGTGATGGTTTGTGCGCAAAATGCTATGGTATGGATTTGTCGCGTAATGCGCTGGTTCATGTTGGCGAAGCGGTCGGTGTTATCGCTGGCCAGTCCATTGGTGAACCTGGTACCCAGTTGACCCTGCGTACGTTCCACATTGGTGGTGTTGCCGAAGGTAGTGCAGAAAACCATTTCATAGAGGTTCCAGTTGCAGGTACAATTAAACTGATTGGTGCCAACACGATTAAGAATACAGCGGGTCGCGTTGTGGTATTGTCGCGTAATGCCGAGGTTGCAGTTCTGGATGCCAAGGGCGAAACCCTGTTCTCGTGCGCGTTGCCATATGCATCTATGCTGATTGTCAACGATGGTGACACCGTTGAAAAGGGTGCCAAGGTTGCAGAATGGGATCCATATTCAAACACAATTATCGCCGAAAAAGACGGTATCGTCAGCTTCAGCGACCTGGTTGAAAACGTATCGTACCAGGAAGAAGTGGATTCTATGACCGGTATCGTTTCGCGCAAGGTTATTAACTGGAAGGCGAACACGAAAAAGGCGTTACAGCCAGCCATCCGTTTGGTTGATGCAAACGGCAACGTGATTTCGTTGGGCGGTAAAAAGATTGCAGAATATATGTTGCCGATGTATTCGGTACTGAACGTTGCAAATGGTTCAACCGTTGTGGCGGGCGATGTTCTGGCGCGTATCCCGGTCCAGGCAAAGAAGACAGGCGATATTACCGGCGGTCTGCCACGTGTAGAAGAATTGTTGGAAGTGCGTCGTCCTGCAAACCCAGCGTTGCTGGCGGAAATTGACGGTACGGTTGAATTAGAAGATGCAAAATCTAAAATCATCATCCGTATTGATCCCGAAGATGGCACAGCCCCAGTTGAATACGCGGTACCAAAGGGTACAAACCTGATGGTGCGCAGTGGTGATGTCGTGCGCAAGGCCGATAAACTGGTTGATGGCGATCCGGTTCCACAGGATATCTTGCGTATCTTGGGCCAGAAAGCGTTGGCAACATTTATGGTTGAACAGATTCAGCAGGTTTACCGCTTGCAGGGTGTGGTCATCAACGACAAGCACATTGAAATTCTGATACGTGAAATGACACGCCGCGTGGAAATTACGAACCCGGGCGATACCGGATTCCTGATGGGCCAGGTTGTTGACCGCGTTGACTTTGAAGAAGAAAACGCCCGCGTTGCACACGATGGTGGCAAAGTGGCCGAAGCATCCCAGGTCTTGGTCGGTTTGACACGTGCATCGTTAACATCACGTTCGTTTATCTCTAATGCATCGTTCCAGCAGACAACCAAGGTATTGGTTGACGCGGCAATCAGCGGTGCGACAGATAAACTGGTCGGTATCAATGAAAACCTGATTGTTGGTCGCCTGATTCCAATCGGCACGGGTGCATATGTACGTCGCGTGCGCGAAATCGCCAAGGCCGAAGAACGCGAAGAACGTTTGGCCCGCGAAGGCAATACCCAGCAGCAGTTGTTGGATATCTAATGCAAAACAGGGTATTCGGGGCGCGCATGCGCCCCGAATATGACAAATGCCAATGACAGAAACACCGGCAATCTTTTGTGACATAGACGGCGTTGTGAATAAAAAATTCGCCATTGCCAACTATGACCGTTTTGGTGAACCAAATCCGAATATGATACGTATTCTGGAAACACTGGGGCGGGATTTCACGATTGTGTTTATTACCGGTCGTTGGGCAATGGGCCAGGACAAGGTCCAGCGTCACATTGATAATTTGTTGCCGAATATAAAAAAGCGCGTGTTCTGTAAACCGCACGATTATCCCGGCACAACCGCAGAATTCAAATTGGCAACGATTATCGCATTGGAACAACAGGGGTACAAGTTTTACATGGGTTTGGACGATCACAGCGCGGTTATCGGCCTGATGCATAATCACGGTATGTTTGTCGCCCAGGTAATATCGGATTAAAGTTTTCCTTGCATTTGCACAGGATTTTAATAGAATATCAAACTGTAAAATTAAAAAGGATAGTAAAATGGCAACGCCAAGAAGTAAAACAAGTAAAGCACATACAGCACAACGCCGTTCTCATGACGCACTGTCTGTTATGCCATGCACAGTATGCAAGGCCTGTGGCGAAAAGAAACGCCCGCATCACATTTGTCCTGCATGCGGCGCAAAATAATTCCAACCAAGGAAATATAGGAAAGCAGATTTGGCGCGGCGTGTGCCTTTCTGCTTTTTTATTGTTATAAACCATGTCAGAAAAGAAAATTATTTCTGTTGATGCAATGGGTGGGGACAAGGGACCCAAGGCTGTTTTGGGTGGTATGAACCAGTTTTTATACCAGAACGGTGAATCCCGTGTGTTCTTTCGCCTGTTCGGCGATGAAAATCGCCTGCGTCGTATGTTGGCAAAATATCCACGTGTTGCCCGTAATTGCGAGGTGGTACACGCCCCAAACGTTATTCGTGGCACGGACAAGGTTCGTGATGTCATCCGTCATGCCCAGGATACGTCCATGTACATGGCGATAAAGGATGTCCGCGAAGGTAAATCTGCCGCGGTGGTCAGTGCGGGAAACACTGGCATATTTATGTCGCTGTCTAAACTGATGTTGAAAACGACGGCGGGCATTGCGCGTCCGGCAATTACGACCATGTTGCCATCGGGCGGGGGGGATTCCCGTGTGGTGGTGTTGGATTTGGGTGCAAATGTCCAATGTGATGAAACAATTTTGTTTGATTTTTCGGTATTGGGAACGGTCTATGCCGAAGTAATCGGTAAAATGCCCCGTCCAAAGTTGGGGGTTCTGAATATTGGTGCCGAAGAAACCAAGGGTAATGAAACCCTGGTCCATTTGAACCATGTGTTGATGGAACATCGCGATGAATTGCCGTATGAATACATCGGATTTGTTGAGGGGAATGATATCAGCAGTGGCAATGTCCAGGTTGTTGTGACCGATGGTTTTACCGGAAATATCGTTTTGAAAACGGTTGAAGGTACCGCGAAATTAATAAAGCGCGTGCTGGTTTACAATTTCAAGAAATCTATTCTGGCGATGATTGGCGCGTTTTTCTTGGTGCACGTGTTCAAGCGTCTGAAACATAAAATTGATCCGCGTTCATATGCGGGTGCGGTGTTCCTGGGGCTGCAGGGCTTTGCGGTTAAAACCCATGGCAACAGTGATGCGTTGGCATTTGCAAACGCGCTGAAATACGCCACGGATTTAACAAATGCGAACCTGAATGATTTAATTGCCCAGCGTGCCGCGGCGGTTACCAAGATTCGTGACGAGTTTAAAATAGAGGTTGAACAATAAAAAAAACGGGGCATCGCCCCGTTTTTTTTTATTCGCTAATTTTCAGGTCCGGTCGCGCGGCGCGCAAATTGTTTAATGATTTTTCCTGGGCGGCGCGGAATGCATCCGGGTTCCAGATTTGAAAACTGTGCCCGCGGCCAACAAATACCGCGCGGTCGGTGATTCCGGCGTGCTGTAATAAATCCGCCGGAATAACAATACGCCCCGTCACATCAAATGCCAATTGGCGCGCATCGGCAAACAGCATCGCCGACAAATCGTCCAATGCATTGTCAAATACGCCCATTTTATCGGTTGCAGCGGCCAACTGTTCCATGCGGGACATGGACAGCCCCTCTATACAATTATTGGTAAAAGAACGATACAGCACAACGCCTGGGAATGTTTCGCCGGACACCGAAGCCCGGAAAGAGGCCGGCACAGAAATGCGCCCCTTGGTATCCAAACGATTTTCATAAGATGAGAGAAACAATGACATTTTTACGGTCTTTGTTTTTGTGGGCGTATTCGCCTCGTTCCCTTTCCGACTTCACTGGGAATGTAGCATGGCGATTTGTGGTTGTCAATGACATTTTATAATTATTTTATGGGATTTTATGGTTTGGTAAATAAAACAGACATTTTTTTAAATAAAATGCAAATAAATAAAATTTCCCCTTGACCTGCGATTCGTTTTTGTTTTATGATGTTTGTATAGACAAGGAGAAAAGAAGTTTAAACCCCAGGATTTCCGCAGGATAGCGGATTTTGGGCAAAAACGAAAAACAAACAAAATCTGAATTGATAAAAATGTAAATACCAATGTAAATACATTAAATCAAACCAGATTTTTACAACACCCACGGAAAGGAGGGACCCGCAGATGCCAAAAAATATTAAAGAAATCATGATTGCACTAAACAAGGTTTTAACAACAACAGTTTGGGTAAATGAAGATCGCCAGATTATATCATTGGCTGATGAATTGAAAATTGGTCATAACAATGCGCCACGTTCTATTGAAGATTTGCCACGTGCGTCCCTGGTTGGTGCATATGTTTCATTGCAAATTCGTACAGATAATTTTGATGTCGCCGCCGAAAGCATGGACACAAAAACATTGGCACAAAACGTGAAATCAATGGTCTTTGCCGAAGCGAAAAAGATAATGGATGCCGCCGATATAGAAGAAAAGTCATCTGTTGCGCGCGCCGCATAATTGCGCGCCATGCGGGTATAATGGCATCATAAAAAGTTTCTGGGAATACCAGAAGGAAGGGAGTAGCCACCGATAGAGCAATCGTCGGTGGTTATTTTTATTCAAAGTGCATCCGTCTCCGCTGACGCTCCGCCGCGATAAAAAGAGCAGAGCGCAGAGAGCAATGAATGTGCTCGCGTTCGCTCGCAACGTTTTATTACCTGGATTCCGGTGCTTGCCGGGCCCCGCGAAATTGATAAATTTCGTGGGTGGTGTTCCCGGGATCCAGGTGAATAATGTCGCGCGTCCCGCGCGTTGCGAATATGGATTTTGGGGTAAAACAAAAACCAGCAGTATTTCGTGCGGCAAAACAGATGTTGGGGGGGCGCCGTGCTAAAACTGACGTCACTGCGTCGTGCCATGACGGGAAAACAAGAACAGAAATAACATCTGCGTCAGGTAAAAAACGCGCCGATGGCGCGTTTTTTATACAAATTTTTCTGGGACCAGACGCATCATGATTTTCCATGTGCGGCGGAATATTGTTGTATCCGGACTGTAACGATATTCGCGCAAATCTGTATCCCCGCTGCGCATTCCAGTCCAGATTGGATTGCCGTGGCTGTCTTGGGATACGTGCCATGCGGTTTGGGTATCCTTTAAAATCATTTCGCGCAGTTTTTTTGCAAATTCGCGACTTTCAAATATCGCGACGTTTTCAGTGTTAAAGTATGCGCTGCGTGGGTCCAAATTAAAACTGCCAATCCAAGAGATACGGTCATCAAATACAATTGTTTTACTGTGCAGAACGGAAAAACTGGATTGTTTGCGTTCGCGGTCGTGTTCCTGGCCGCGCAAGTTTTCCGCCGACAACATAAATTCATACACGTCTGCCCCAGATTCAATCAGTTGGCGGCGATACTTCTCCCACTTGGCATACACGGTCGGTGCGTTGGTTGATGCCAGTGAATTCGTCACGATTGTCATATGCACGCCAGAGTTTTCTTCGCGCATCATGTGTTCCAGACCACCCTGGCCGGGAACAAAATATGCCGCCGACATATACACAGATTTATCGGTTTCATCCCACAGGTGTTGCAGTGCGCGAACAATATCCCCGCGATATTCTTGCTTTTGCGCCATGGTCATTTCCACCTTTTCTGGTGGGTCGGCCAAGAATTTTCCGTGTCCCCAACTGAAATCAAAATGATGCTGTTTGTATTTGCGCATGGCCAATTGAATCACGGTGTTATACATGCGAGTGTCTTCGGCGCTGCGTTCCTGAATTTCTGTGAATTTGCGTTCCAGACGGCGCATCGCCTTTTTTGATTTTGCCTTTGGAAAAACGTCCGCTGGTATGGCCAGGTGGTGATTCCAGTATTGATCAAAACTGGCCGTGGCATATTTTGTCATGTCGCCCAAGAACAAAACATCGGTATCTGAAAAATTAGACGCGGTTTCTGGATAGAAATAATTGCTGCCCACGTTGCGACCGCCGGTAATATATGCAACATTGTCCACGATAAACAGTTTGTTATGCATGCGCGAATTCAGACGGTTGAAATCCAGCAAGAATTGTGGGTAATACAGTAATTTTGACCGATTGGCAACGGTGTTAAAAACCTTTACCTCTATATTCGGGTGCTGGTTTAACAACATAACGTCCACAATATCGGAATTCGTGCCGTAATCATCCAACAGAATTCGCACGCGCACGCCACGGTCGGCGGCATTTTTCAATTCGCCAATCAGTACCTTGGACGAGAAATCGTTACTGTAAATATATGTCTGCAAATCAATCGTTTTGGTTGCCATGCGGGCGAACGCCGCGCGAACAACAAACGCCGACAGGCCGTCTTCTATTAACGTTGCACCGGAAATGTTTTCGCCATTTGCCAATTCATGGGCGTAACATTGGGCAATTGGTGTCTGCATTGGGTCATAATTAAAATCATTTGCAGTAATTTTTGCCCTGTATCCATCCAGTCGCCGATCGTTTGTTGTTGTTGGCACGGTTGTGCACCCCAGCGCCGGCAGTGTTAATAAAAACAATAAACCACGTTTTAGCTTGGACAAATTTCTACCCTTTGGCGCGGATTATAGTACATAACAATTAAATATGACAAGACAATTTCATTAAAAAAGATAATAATCAGCAAAAGAAAATTCCTATAACATTTGATTTTTAGGTATTTTTTATTTGTATAGCATGACCAAATATGATAAAATCTGGACATTAGGAAGGAATTTTTCGCCATGAAAAGACTGATTGCTGTATTGAGTGGATTGCTGGTTTTGCCCGCATTTGCAGAGGTTGTGCCCGCATATTACTACGACGATATTACTGAATACGCCGATGTGGATGCTGACGACGATGTCGCATATGATGATGTGATTTCTGCGGATACGGTTGCCCCAGATGTTGTTGCACCGGCGACCCAGGGTACCACAAATATCAGTCCGCGCAGCGCGGGCGCCCGTGTGTCGGCATCGCGTGGCACGGCGACAACAAATACGCGTCTGGGTACATCCACACGTAACAACACAACGGGTCGCGTGGTCAGTGCACGCACCACCAGCAATAATGCATCGCGGGTCAGTGTTTCACGCCCGTCGGCCACGGTGAATGCGGCACGTGCGGTGTCAAATAATACCACCAAGACAGTTTCATCACGGCGCAGTGCGACAACCGGTACAAATACCGCGCGCGCATCAATTATTCAATCTGATACGGTAAACACACCGTTGTACACGGGGCGTGTCGGTGTGCGCACAATGGCAACAACAACGCGTGCGCCAACGGTTCGTATGTCAGCAACGACCAGCACAACCGCCACCGATGTCACCAGTGTCAGCACCACAGACATGGACGAATTGGCCCAGGTTACTGATTTTTGCAAGGCACAGTATCAGTCATGTATGGATAATTTCTGTAACGTCCTGGATGATAACCAGGGTCGGTGCAGCTGCAGTGCAAACCTGAAAAATTATGAAAAAACCGAAACGGCATTGAAACAGGCGACGGCAGATTTACAAGAAGTTGCACAAAAGATTCAGTACATCGGACTGACGGCGGACGAAGTGGACACATTGTTCACCCAGACCGCAGCCGAAGTGCAATTGCAAAAATCCAGCGATAATACCCAGCTGAAAAATGATTTGGACAAAATTAAAAACGCGATTATCAGTGTAAAATCTGGTAACGCAACGTCCAGTGAAACCGGTATTACGACGGATTTGTCTGGGTTATTGGATTTCAGTTTCAGCAGCAGCGGTTTTGATTTAAGTTCATTCTTGGGTACATCAACAAATACATCCAGTATCAGCAACCAGCGTGGCGAACAGTTGTACAAGACGGCCAGCGCGCGTTGCAAGGCGTCTGTGTTGAACAACTGCACGGCCCAGGGTGTTGATGCATCCGTTATCACAAACGCGTATGATTTGGAAATTGACAAGCAGTGTATTGCGTATGAACGTTCACTGACCGATGCAAACGACCAAATGGCATCAACCGTGCGCAATGCGAAATCTGTTTTGCAAAAGGCGCGTCTGTTGGTTGCCCAGCAAAAGAATTCATACGACCTGCGTGGGTGCGTGAACGCATTGGATACATGTATGCAGGATGACTTTGTTTGCGGTTCCGATTATGAAAACTGCTTGGATCCATCGGGCAAATACATTGTTGATGGCGAAATCATCGTGGGCAGCACGCCGGGTGAATCTGGCAACCTGAACGGGGCATTGTACACCAGTGCATGGGGCACGCCGGGCGATAATAACCCATGGTCCGATAAAGGCAGTTTAAGTACGTATATTAATGCCCAGGTTAACGGCACACCTTCCACGACGTCTAAAGATATTGCAAAATACCTGCAGTACAAAGTCGGATATCATGATGACAGCACCGGCCGCGATATGGGTATGTGCATGTCCGTGTTGAACAAGTGTCAGAATATCACGTATGACAACAATGGCAAGTACAAGCCGGCGAACAGTGTGGTCACAGAATTCTTGCAACGCACATTGGCCCAGATTAAATCCAGCCAGGATACGATTTTGGCCGATTATGCCGAAACCTGCACCAGCAACGTTTCGTCATGCCTCAGCCAGAATTACTATGACATTGATAATCCTGACACAGGCAAGAGCAATTTGGCGATAAAGGCGTGCCAATCACTGATTAACACATGTATGAGTGTTAATGGCGTCACGGGCAACCTGGCCGGGAACAGCGCAGATGCCGGCGCGTGGGTAAAATCACTGATGGGCAAATCGGCCAGTGATTATACAACGTGCGCAACATGTCTGGCGGCGAATAACCAGTGGACATGGGCAAACGCCGATCATAAGGCCGGCGCATGCACCGAACCAACGGTTGTGAAAGAGAGCGCGTGCACAGATGACAAGAAATTCGTATCCTATGGTAACGCATGTTCGGATTCCAGCAAAACGACCGCAACGGAATGTACAACCGCCGGTGGCACCTGGGAAGAAACAGGTTATTGCCTGAATAAATGTGAATAAAAAACGCCCGTTTGGGCGTTTTTTTAATTGTGCATTAATTTAATTATGCGCCACCAGGTGCAATACCACACTGATTATAAACAGCGCCGTAATCACCCCCAGAATTATTTTCTGGGTATGATGACCCGCGCCATCCTGGCAATGGTCGCAATCACAGTGGCAATCGCGCACCACCAATACCCATGAAAATCCCAGTGCGCCGGCCGAAAATACAAACAGCCATGGTTCAATCCATTCGGGCAATAACGCCGTGTGTGCGAATTCTGGGGCGACCAGTGATATTACCGATAATACCATTGGCAATACACAGCAAAACAAATGTGGCACCAACGATGCAATAATTCCAATCTTTACAGCCTTGTTTTTCATATCCATATCCCTAAATTGGCGTTCCCACCAGGATTATAATTCCCGCCGCGGTCGCGGCGGGCCCCTTTCACTTTGCGCTGGCGCGCTGCGTTACGAACCCGCGCAACATATGTTGCTTGTCGGGTTCTTCGTCCCAGTGGAAACGCAAATATTGGCGTTCCCACCAGGACTCGAACCCGGATTTAATTCTTAGGAGGAATTCGTTCTATCCCGTTGAACTATGGGAACGCGGTATTTATTTTATTCCTTGGATTTTCATATTGCAAGTTGTAATCGCCGTTTGTATAATACCCACGACAATTAACGAAGGAAGGGTAAAATGGCAACAATTACAAGAAGCGATTTTGCGGCACGTCTGCGGGACAAGTTTGGTTTAACCACAGCGGACGCATACAAATTGGTGGATATCGTCTTTGACGAAATCCGGGATTCATTGGTTAATGGCGAAGAGGTTAAATTCGCCGGCCTGGGCAGTTTCAAGATTCTGACCAAGTCCCAGCGTATGGGGCGCAACCCAAAAACAGGTGAATCGGCGGTGATATCGGCGCGCCGTGTTGCGTCATTTCGCCCCAGCAACGAATTCAGACAACGCGTTGCAAAGCACGAATAAAAAAACGCCCGTTTGGGCGTTTTTTATTACCACAATTTTATTCTGTTTTCTGGGGCAATGTACAGTTTGTCACCCAGTGTCACATTAAACGCATCGTACCACGCGGCGATATGTGGCAATATGCCGTTTACACGGTTTTGTGCCAATGAATGTTCGTCTGTTTTTGTGCGGCGTAATTCTTCATCACTGCGTGCGTTTTGCAGCCAGCTGCCGGCATAGGCGACAAAGAAGCGCTGGTCTGCGGTCATGCCGTTTGCCACACCTGATGGTGTGCCAAAGTTTTTATATGCGGTAAACGATACGGTTATCCCGCCATAGTCCGCCAGATTTTCCCCCAGCGTAAATGTTCCGTTCGCATGCACGCCGGGTGCAATTATGATTTTATCAAAATGTGCGCGCAACACATCGGCGCGTTTTTCAAATCCGGTGGCGTCATCCGCGGTCCACCAATCGGTCATGTTGCCGTTCGCGTCAAAGTGTCGTCCCGAATCGTCAAATCCATGTGTCATTTCATGGCCAATAATACTGCCAATTGCGCCATAGTTAAACGCATCGTCGGCCGACATGTCAAAGAATGGATACTGTAAAATTCCCGCGGGGAAACAGACCTCGTTCGTGGATGGGTCATAATACGCATTGATTTCGTGTGCGTTCATATACCACAGGCTCGGGTCCTTTTCTGCGCCAATTTTATTCAGCCAGAATTCATCTTCAAACGCGGACACGTTTAACATGTTTTGCCACAGACTGGCATTTGCATCAATGTTGAGTTTTGAATAATCGCGCCATTTATCCGGGTATCCGATTTTCGCATGAAACGTGTTCAGTTTTTTCAGCGCCTGTTGCTTTGTTGCATCTGACATCCATTCCAGGTTTTCAATTCGCATCCCCAATGCGCGTTGCAGATTTTTCACCAATTCCTGCATGCGTTTTTTCGCGTCCGCCGGAAAATATTTTTCTACATACAGGTGCCCGATTTCTTCGCCCAGTGTGTCATCCAATAACGCAACCGCGCGTTTCCAGCGTGGCTTTGGTTCCTTTTGTCCCGCCATTGTTCGGTTATAGAAATCAAATGATATTTCATATGTCGCGTCATCCAGTAATGTGTCGGCCGCACTGACAATGCGATATTTTAAATATGTTTTGATTAGTCCCAGGTCGGTATCGTTCATAATCGCGATTGATTCGGCGATTGCCTCTGGCTGGGCAATGTTAATTTGTGTCGCCGCGGTCGCGCCACGTGCGGCCAGGTATGCATCCCAATCAAACCCTGGAAACCGTGATTTAACGTCATCCAGTGTCATTTTGTGATAATTCGCATGTGGGTCACGCAGTTTTTCTTTTGGATAAAACGCGCCCGCCATGCGCAATTCCAACGCGTACAGTTTATCCACATCCACCGCGATACCAAAATTTTTCATCTGGCGCGCCATGAATTCATGATATTTTTTACGCACCGCAATGGTTTTATCATCTGAATCAAAATAATAATCACGTGCCATACCCAATCCGGCCTGGCCAATGTTGTACAGGTAATGTGTGCTGTCTGTTTCGTCCAATCCAACCCCATCGCCCCAGAATGCCGATGTGATTTTATGCATGTGTCCCAGAAACGCCGGTAACTGGGACGCGGATTTAATCGCATCAATTTCTGCAATCAGTGGTGCAACCGGGCGCACACCATCGGCGTTTAATTTTTCTGAATCCATCGCAATGTGATACAGTGTGCCGATTTTTCCGGTATCTGTTTCGGCGATTTCGCGCACGCGTTTCAAATTCTGGTCGTGCAAGATTTCAAATGCACCATATCGTGTATAGTCGTCTGGAATCGGATTTGATTTACGCCATGTGCCATTTGCAAATTCATAGAAATCATCGCCTGGGCGAATCGTTGTGTCCATATTTTCGTACTTTATTCCGGCGTTCATAATCATTTCCTTTGGTTGTGTTAATTTGTGCGCGACAATAAACGCGGCGATGACCGCAATAATGCCAATAATGTTTAACAGTTTGCTTTTCATTTCGTGTCCGTATCCTGGGTGCATAAGTCTAGCAATAAATCATCCAAAATTAAAATACCTTTTTCAGTCGCGAAAATGCGTTCATCTGTTTCGCGTACCAATTCCGGATGCGCGTGGATAAATTCATGGTTGATTATGTGCATAACATCACTGTCCCGACGCACGCCACGCATGGTGCGCATTCCTGTGATGATTTTTTCGGTTGCGCGGGCATCCGTCCCCAGTGGTTGCATTTGCACATCGCCACCGGTTTGTTCGTACCACACGCCATCAATGTATGGCCGGCCCGCCGCCCCGCGACCAATGCCAATATATGGTGCGCCATCCCAGACGTTTTGGTTGTGTCGGCACTCGTCCCCTGGACGGGCATAGTTTGAAACCTCGTACCGGGGGATGGACAACGTGTCTGCGATTGCACAGTACATATCCGCCATTGCGTCATTGAATGGCATATCCAGGTTCATTTGCCCCAGTGGTGTATCTGGTTCCAATGTTAATTCATACATTGATACGTGGGATAACCCCAATGCATTTATATCACGACACATTTGAATCACGTGATCGGTCGTGTCGCCTGGCAACCCATATATGAAATCCGCATTCAGGCGAATTCCCGCCGCCTGTGCCGTGTCCAATATCACGCGTGCGTCATGCACACTGTGCGTGCGTCCCAAAAATTGCAGTGTTTCGTCATCCAGGCGCTGTACCCCCACCGACAGGCGATTAACCCCCGCCGCCATAAATTCACCCAGTCGCACCGCGTCCAATGTTTTTGGGTTTGATTCCAATGTGATTTCGGCGTTTGGAGTAATATGAAAGTTTGCGCGCACCGTATCCATGATTTTTGCAAATACGTCTGTTGGTATCAGTGATGGCGTCCCGCCACCAAAGAATACGGTTGCAATATTTGTATGGTTTAATTTTTGTCCCCAGAAATTAATTTCACGAATAATCCCATCACGCCATGCGGCCCAGTCGGGGTTTGCACACGCGGTGGAAAAAAACGCACAGTACCTGCATTTTGATATGCAAAACGGTGTGTGAATATAAATATTGTATGTGTCCGACATGGTCTGCATTGTATCGCAGTTGGCCAACTGTGCAAGTGGGAAATGAAAAACCTTTTATGATGGCAAAAATTATGATATAATGTGCGCAAGAAAAAGAAATGAAGTCAGGAATTTTAACCTTTATCGGTGGGGTTTTTGCGTCCGTGTCGGCGTTTGCGGCGGGCGAAGGTGTGCCATCGTATTACCAGACATCCACAACCAACGCGAACCAGGCGGGATATTCCCAGTATCAATCCCAGGGTTATACAAAATACGTTGGTCAATCTGGCACCAAACAGGTCGTGGGCAGTCGTACATATTCTTACCAGGTTCCGCGCACCGCCACGGCCAGTCCGACATATTCGGGCACAATGACGGCCAATGGTGTCGCACTGGCAGACGCGCCGGCAACCACACTGACGGCAAAGTATTCGCGCCGTTTTGCGGATTTCCAGTTTGAAACCGGTGTTAATTCCATCCTGGAATGGGATGACATGGTGTTTAATGAAATTGGTGTTGCCGCGCAACATAATTTCAGTCTGCGCAATTTTGATATGTTCGCATTTGCCGAATACACATATGGCACGATGTCGCATGGCGGCCTGTCCATGGATTATGACTTAAAGCCATATGATGAATCAAAACCCAGCGAGGGGATATTCACCATTTCCATGGGTGATCAATCAGGGCGCACGAACTATTTTCGTTTTGGAATTGGGGCGCACCACGTGTGGAATATTGGCGGGTGGAAATTGTCGCCATCGTTTGGGTATGAAATATTCAAACATAACCTGGAAATGTCCAATCATTATTACCCAAATCCTGGGGTGTATTTGCCCCTGATGACGGACAAGGGTGACTATGTATATGGTGATTCAAAAGGTAATTATTGGGCTGTGCCTGTCGGGACAGAAATGTCAGATGAGTATTACCAGGTATGTATGTCCCCTGATGACCTAAAGGTTGTTCATGCAGATGGCAGTGGCAGCCTGGGTTCAACCCTGACCATGATTGGTTATGATGCCGCATGGGGTGATGTGCCGTGGGGCGTGGGCAGTGATAAATGCGTTATCATCGGTGGTGATGGTCCCGTTGTGGTAGAGGGTAAAACCCACGAATACAACACAACATGGTCCGGTTTTTACATCGGGCTAGAGGCGGAAAAGCAAATGACCCTGACGGACAAATTGCGTTTTTATGTCCAGTTGGGTATGCCAAAATATTCGTCCGAGGGTATTTGGCCAAATCGCACAGATTGGCAACAGAACCCCAGTTTCCTGGACGAAGGGTCCAATGGCGCGTATTCGTACATGGCCGAAATGGAATACAATATGAAATTATCTGACCGGGTTCAGTTGGCGATAAAGGCCGATACAAACTGTTTCCATGTTGGTAAAATTGGTGGGGAATTGTATGTCGCCGAACATTCATATTATGAACAGCAAGAAGATGGCAGCTGGGTTATCAAGACAGAAGCGGCACATACCGAAAAAATCAATGACCAGTTAAAGCATGCAACATGGCAATCGTTTGGGTTGCATCTGGGAATTAAATACGCATTTTAATGGGGAATTCGTCTGATGAAAATGGGCGCACGTTTTGCATACGTTTTGTGTGCGATGCTGGTTGGCATCGTTGGTGACGTTGCGCGCGCCGATGATATCGTTGTTGCGTCACCTGTGACCGCACCTGTTGCACCCGTGACCACGGTTCCTGATACGCCCGCGCAAACACCTGTATCGCCGGCACCCGTTATAATTGTTGAAACGGTCGCGCCCGATGCGCCGGTAATTGCAACGCGTGGGACATTTGATATGGCGCGCTGGGATGATGTGCTGGGGGATATTCGTGCACGCGCCATGGCGGAAAAAATATCCAAGCCTGTGATTGATGCAACGTTGAAAAATCCCGCGTTTATTCCAAATATTGTAAAGCGTGACCAGAATCAATCAGAATTCAAGTTAACGTTGGATGGGTACCTGGCGCGTACGGTGAACGCAAACCGTATTGCCACGGGACGCAAAATGGCCGCGAAATATCCGACACTGTTGCGTCGTGTGCAACATGCATATGGTGTTCAACCGCATGTGATTTTGGCGTTCTGGGGCATGGAATCAAATTATGGTGCGCGCATGGCGGATCATCCATTGCGTGATGCATTTATTACATTGATATACGAAGGGCGCCGCCAGACATTTTTCACCAATCAATTAATTGCCCTGATGAAGATTGCCGAAAAAAACGGCACCGCGGTTTCTGATTTCGGGGGCAGTTGGGCCGGCGCCATGGGGCATTTTCAGTTTATTCCGACAACATTGTTGCAATATGGTGTTGATGGCAATTCTGATGGTAAAATTGATATCAGTGCCAGCGTTGGTGATGCAATGATGTCGGCGGGAAATTACCTGAATAAATTGGGGTGGAACCAGAACGAACGTATCGTGCGTCGTGTTGTTTTGCCGGCGGATTTTGATTTGTCGTTGCTGGATGGCAAAACGAAAAAGACATTATCAGAATGGGCGGCGTTGGGCGCGGTGATGCCCGACGGGCGTGCGTTACCAATAACCGATATGATGGCGGGCATGGTTGCCGATGTTGCGGCAATTTCTGATGTGCGTATGAACGCGGCGATTGCACCAACTGATCCCAATGCGGTGGATACCGATGTTGCCCCAATGCCGGCGATAAACGCGTATCTGACATATCCGAACTTCTATCGTATAAAGCGCTGGAATAATTCAAACTGGTACGCGATTGCGATTGCCGAATTGGCGGATGAATTACACCAATAATTGTTAAAAATAAAAATAATTGCCAATGTGCGTGTTCTTTGATAATCTTCCTGTTATAGATTGATATAAAAGGATGAATTTATGGCTATCAAGGTTCGTGATTACGAAGTCCGTTTGACCAGAAATAAAGAAGAACGCCGCCAGGTGCGCCAGTTGCGCTATGCCGCATTTGTAGAAGAAGAGGGGGCATCCGCAACCGAAGAACAACACAGCCTGCGCGAAGAATACGATGCATATGATCGTTTCGCGGATTACATGGCGGTATTTCATAATGGGCGCGTGGTTGGAACATATCGTATTATTGATCGCGCCGCGGCTGAAAAAATGGGCGGTTTTTATACCGAAAATGAATTTAATATTACCAAGATTAAAAAGGTAAATGGAAACATCGCCGAAATGTCGCGCGCATGTGTTGATCGCGAATATCGTGAAAATGCATTGGTTATGCGCATGCTGTGGGCGGGATTGTCTGAATATGTTTTCCGGCGCAAGATTTTGGTTCTGTTTGGTGTTGCGTCATGGGCGGGCGATAAACCGGTCGCGTCGGCCCAGGCGATTTCGTATCTGTATTACAACCATTTATCGCCATTGCGCCTGCGTGCGACTGTGTTGCCTGAAAAATTTGCCGATGGTGTTGATCCGCGCCTGGCCCAGATGAATATCTTGCCACGTGCGTTCGTGGATGCGAACGATGCGCGCGCACAAATGACACCATTGATAAAGGGGTACTTGCGCCTGGGTGCCACATTTGGACGTGGGGTGTTTGTTGATAAGCCATTTCATTCATATGATGTGTTTGTGATGTTGGAAACACGAAACATTGACCGCGCATACCAGAAACACTTTCTGGGGCGTGAAAATGCGCTGGATGGTTTTGAGGTCAAAGATGGCGCCATGAAAACATTGGGCAAAATTATGTTGTTCCCGGTGACCGGCCCGTTAAAGGTTATTGGGGCATTTGTGGAATTCCTGTTGCGCGAAGATGCCGCGGATGCAGAATATATTGATGAATCCAAGGAAGAAGAAAATGCCACGGCAGAATAAGCGTGTTGCGCGTATAAACATCTTTAACGTTATATTTGGCACACTGAAATTCATCGCGTTCTGGATTGGCGTTGTGATTCAGGTGCCGATTATATTCATACTGCCACGTGGGCGCGTTTCTGTGTGGTATATGCGTGTGTTTATGCGAATCTTGCTGTTGTTGGCGGGGATACGTGTACGCGTGCATGGCACGCTGTCATCGCATCGGCCATTGTTGGTGGTTTCCAATCACATGTCACTGTTTGAAATTGCAACGTTCCCGGTCGCATTCGGGGGCAGCTTTGTTGCCAAGGCAGACGTGCGCAAATGGCCATTGGTCGGATGGGTTTCTGAAAAATTCGGCGTTGTGTTTATTGACCGCCGCCCGTCCCATGCGTTGGAGGCCCTGCGTGCCGTCCAGGAACGCGTGAAAAATGTACAATACCCAATGTTCTTGTTCCCCGAAGGAACAACCACAAACGGCGCATATGTAAAGCCGTTTAAGAGCACACTATTTAATTTTGTTGAAAATTCAGACGTTGCGGTGCAACCTATGGCGGTGCATTATCGTTTTCGTGATGGCACACCGATTTCTGATGATGACCTGGCAAATCACTATGCGTATTTTGATAATAAAAAGCAGGACATAGGCCCATATTGTACCCGTGAACGCAGTGCATTTATGCAGGTGTTTCATATAATGATTATCGGTGGATTTCGTGTTGATATCACGGTAATGCCACCACCCGCCACCGCGGGCATGGACAGAAAACAAATCGCAGATGTACTGCACACAATGGTGGCTGACAAATATATGGAATTAAAAGACAAGAAGACAGAAAAATGAAAATTGAAAATTTATGTGTAAAACGTTTATATGGTGATGTTGCGGGCGCAACAACCCCGGGACACAAAATGGCGGTCAAGGCCGGATATATATACCAGACGTTCCAGGGCGGGTACACGCTGTCCCCATTGGGATGGCGCGTTGTTCGCAATATTGAAAACATTATTCGTGATGAAATGAACGCCACCGATGGCCAGGAAATCCTGATGCCGGTGGTCAGTAGCGCGGAAATCTGGAAACAATCCGGGCGTTATGATACGGTTGACGTACTGGCAAAATTCAAGGGTCGTGGTGGTGCGGATTATGTGCTGAACCCGACACACGAAGAAGTGGTGGTGGACTTTGTTAAATCTGTACTGACGACATATCGCCAATTGCCATTTATGGTGTACCAGATTCAGACAAAGTTCCGTGATGAATTGCGCGTGCGTGCGGGCCTGATTCGCACCCGTGAATTTATTATGAAGGACGCGTATTCGTTCCATGAAACCCAGGCGGATTTAGAGGCATACTATGCCCGTCAACTGGCGGCGTACAAGCGGATTTTTGCGCGTTGTGGCCTGCGTAATGTTGTAGATGTGTTGTCATCAACCGGCGACATGGGTGGCAATATCGCGCACGAATTCCAACTGATAAACGAAATGGGCGAAGATACCATTTACATGTGCGACTGTGGATTTCGCGCAAACAAGGAAATGGTTGATGAAAACAATGAAAATTGCCCACACTGTGGCAAACCAATGCACAAGGTCCGCGGGGTAGAGGTTGGCAATATCTTTCAACTGGGAACAAAATATTCTGCGTCTATGAACCTGACGTACACGGCGGCCGATGGCACGGAAAAGCATCCGATTATGGGTTGCTATGGCATCGGCGTTGGGCGCACCCTGGCGGCAATTTTGGAAGAAAGTGCGGATGAATACGGCCCACGTTGGAACATGGCCACCGCCCCATTCGCAGCAGAGGTTATCGCACTGCCGGACAAAGAAGGTCGCACGGTGCCACTGGCGGAAAAAATCTATAATGATTTGCGTGCTGCGGGTGTGGACACGCTGTTGGATACGCGTGATGCGCGCGCGGGTGAAAAGTTTGCGGATGCCGACCTGGTCGCGGCGCCAATTCGCCTGATTGTATCGCAAAAGAACCTGGCCAATAATGTGTTAGAGGTGAAATATCGTGTAAACGATATGGATACGTCATCTATGCCGGGGACAATTGGTGTTGATACGTATGTTGCGGATGTTCAGCATGCAATCCAGAAATTGTCTGGCAAATAATCTGTGACCAGAAATGTTTAGGATAAAAATCCCCCGGGACGCCCGGGGGATTTTGCATACAAATAACTTGCAAAATACAATGTGAAAATGTATCATAGCAGATGAATCTTATGGGAATAAGGTTCGGGATCTTCAAAAATCCTGATGTACCGCGGTGCAAAGAAAATGTTGCGCCGTAATCCGCACAATAATGCGGCGCGATTGCGCCATTTATTGTGTTCAGACCCCGTCAATTTGGTCGGGGGGCCGCCAGCGTATACCACAGGGGGAACCCAAAGACTGGCGGGGTCATTTGGTACAATGATTTTTGAACCTCCCGGCCACCATTTTATTGGTGGTTTTCTTTTTCCTGTAATTTTCATTTGTTGTATGGGCGGAATCGGGTTATCGCAAGAAATCCGAAAACTGTAAGATTTATATGATCTGTCGGTTGTTTGAACAATTCCGCCCACCCATAGGAAAAAGGTGCATTATGCCAAAACGTTTTGTTTTTGCGCAACTTTACCCCCCCTCCCCCCCCACACACACGGGACGTTTGCGTGACTGCATAAATGCGGTTCTGGTGCGTACTTTTTCAAATTTTGAATTTGTCCCATTGTGTAAAACAAATTGGAAATAAAAATAAGTCAGGAGAAAAAAGTATGAAAATTATTATCCAAGCGGGTGGTATGGGTACCAGAATGCAGGCGTTAACGCATGTAAAGCCAAAGGTTTTGGTCACGGCGAAATATATGCCGATTATTTTCCATATGTTCAAGAAGTATCCAAAGGATGAATTTATCATTATTGGCGACTATAAATTTGACGTGTTGGACCGTTATTTGGCCACGTTTGCCAAGGATGTTAATTACATTTTGTTAAAGGCCGATAAAAAGGGTAATGCCGCCGGCATCAAGGAAGCCGTTGCGTGTGTTCCTGATGGCGAACCGTTTATGATTGTGTGGTCTGACATCATTTTATCCGAAGCGTTCAATGTTAATGAAATTCCGCATGGGTGCCAGGTCGGCGTTGTTGATTTCCCATGTTCATGGAGTATCAAGGACAATAAACTGGTTCATGAAGCGATACCTGGAATGGGCGTTGGTGGCCTGTATGTATTTGATGACAAATCGTGGTTTGATGATTTCCCAGGCGAAGGTTCGTTTACAACGTGGTTGGCGAACAAGGATATTCCATTGCACCCAATATCATTGATGGGCAGTATTGATGTCGGCACATTGGAGGCATACAAACGCCTGTCGTCAACGGCAAATCGTTGTCGGCCATATAATAAGATTGAATTTATTGATGGGCGTGTTGTAAAAACAGGCCTGACCCCGGATGCGGTTAAATTGATTCAGCGTGAAATTGAATGGTATGAAAAAATCAGCAGCTATGGTTTCCATGCCATCCCAAAGATTTATTCAACTAATCCATTAACAATGGAAATTATCAAGGGAAAAAATATTTTCTTGGCCGATTTGGATAAAGACGGAAAACGCGAAACAATCCATAAAATTGTTGACGCATTGGCAACAATGCATGGATATGAAACGGCGCCGGCGTCTGCGTGGGATTTGTATACGGAATATTTTAAAAAGACCATACATCGCCTGGAATCAATCATGTTTGCGATTCCGTTCGCGTTTGATGAAACAATCAACATCAATGGTACAACGTGCAAAAACGTGCTGTATCATCCGCATTTGTTGCGTGCGGCGGTATTGGACACACTGATGCATACGCATTACGGGCCAATTCATGGCGATTGCCAATTAACAAACACGATGATTGATGAATCTGGGCGTGTGTTCTTTATTGATGCACGTGGTTATTTCGGCAAGAGCAAAATCTTGGGCGATGTCAGATACGACTGGGCCAAGGTGTACTATGCAATTTCCGGTAATTTTGATCAATTTAACGTCAAGAATTTTGACTTTGATGTGCAACCAGACGGTGTGAATTTCCAGATTCACAGTGGTGGTTGGGAAGATTTGACAGAATATTTCCTGGATATGATTCCGCGCAGCGAGGCAAATATCAAAGAAATTAAACTGATTCATGCGATTATATGGTTGTCGCTGGCATCGCACGCATGGGAAGATTTTGATTCCATGTGTATTGCGTTCTATAACGGAACATTGTTGTTTAACCAGTGGTTGGCGGAGTATGGCAATGACAAATAAAGAATTACGCATTTCGCCACTGAACCATACATGGATTCTGGATTTTGATGGGACATTGGTTCGTCATAATGGGTACAAGGATGGCATTACAAATACGGATGCCTGGTTGCCGGGGGCATTGGATTTCTTGAAATCAATACCGGCGGGGGATTATGTACTGATATTGACCGCCCGCGAAGATGAACCAGACGTTCGCCGCCGCACCATTGATTTTATTCGCGCGGCCGGTGTCCGTTTTGATGATATTAAATTCGGCATGCCGATGGGTGAACGCATTTTGATAAATGACAACAAACCATCTGGCCTGGTGTGTTCGCATGCGATTACGCCCGATCGCAACCAGGGGCTGGAAACATTTAACGTAATCATTGATAACGATTTATAAAAACACAGGGGGAAACACATGCAAGTCTTGAAACCAATCGTTCACGAAACAATATGGGGGGGAAATAAATTAACCCCGTATTCTGGTACCGATTGTCAGAAAATCGGTCATCTGTATTCTGCAATTGATACAGAACAATTTTGTAATGAAATTATCACAGGTCCGGACAGTGGTAAAAATCTGCACCAATGGTTTATGGAAAATCGCGCGAAATATGGCTTGGAAAAATACGATGAATTGCCAATCTTAATGGCCCTGGTGGAAGCAGACGATAACTTGTCTATTCAGGTTCACCCAGACGACAAAATGGCCCAAGAACTGGAACACAAATCGTTCGGCAAAAACGAATCTTTCTATACATTGGTTGCACCAACATGTGGCAAAATGTATAACGGGTGCAGGGCGGCGTCTGTGGCAGAAATGCAACAAAAGATTGCCGCAGGCAAAATTGATGAAACATTGGATATGATGCCGTGCGCCGCCGGTGATTACACATACATTGTTGGTGGCACATTGCACGCGGCGACCGCTGGGTCATTGCACTTTGAAATTGAAGAAAACAGTGAATACACATATCGCTTCTATGATTTTGATCGCGTTGATAAAAACGGCAACAAACGCCCATTGCAGTTGGACAAGGCGTTGGCGTGCCTGGACGTGTCAAAGAAATCTGTCGCCCGCAAATACGGCCCAGAACCAATTGTGGAACGTATGTATTCAACCCAATTAATCACCAACAGTGATACATTTACCAATACCGGTGATATGTTCGCGTTTGCGGTTATGCTGCGTGGGGATAAAACAATTGACGGTGCACACGTCATGCCGGGAACGGCGATTTTGATGGAACCTGGCGAAACGCTGGATACAACAAATGCCGAATTTATAATCGCAAAACCACGCCGGGGATAATTTGATGTCTGAAATAAAATTATGTCCGTCATTAATGTGTGCAGATTTCGGCAATTTCGCGACCGAGGTTTCCGCCATGGATGCCGCCGGTGTGTCTGAATATCATATGGATATTATGGACGGTGAATTTGTGCCGAACTTTGCACTGTCATGGGCGGATTTTGCAGCGATACGTAAAATGACCAAAACACCGATGGATGTACACCTGATGGTGAAAAATCCGGGTGTTCATTTGCCATATGCATTGCGATATGGTGCGGATATTATTTATGTCCATTGGGAATCCGGCAACGCCGAAACGTATTTGCGTGAAATTCGCAAAAATGGTCGCCTGGCAGGATTGGCGATTAACCCCAGTACCACAGTTGACGATGTGCGTGGGGTTCTGCCACTGGTGGACACATTGATGGTTATGCGTGTCAATCCGGGCTTTGCCGGCCAGACGGCGATTCCTGCGGTTGATGATAAAATCACAGAATTGGTATCCATGCCGAACCGTACATTTGGTATAAAACTGGATGGCTGTGTTGGCCCCGATGTGATAACGCATTGGTCGTCGCGTGGTGTTGATTCATTTGTATGCGGTACCGCATGTGGTATGTTTGGCGCGAAACGCCGCAACCGCACATACCAGGAAATTGTTAACGAATTAAGACAAAGGTAATATACGTTATGCGAAATTTTCTTGTGCGTTTTATCTGTTGTTTCGTCCCCAGCCGCCGTCCCAGACATGCCATACGACAGCATATGACATTGGTGCGTGGTATCACCCCATATAGGCCAAAACGGGACACTTTTGTAATTTTTTCATATCCACGTGCAATTCACCATCCAACAACAACGGATGTTTGTGTAAATATGGGCGATTATGTCCAGTCTGTGGCCACGAAATCATTATTGAATCAGTTGTTTCATACGGCAAAATTCCAGACCTTGGATCGTGATAATTTAATCGGTTTTCAGCCGTGTGAACGGGTATCGTACATTACTGTGTACCAGGGATTTTTCCCGGCTGATATTGGATGGACACCGACACAGTTTATATTCCCTGTTTTTGTGGGCTTTCATCTGGGGGGGGGGAATGGAGTATAATCAACAAGATAACGGCAGTGAAATCGTGTTTCAGCGTTTTTGTGCCGCGAATCCAGACTATTTCAATCACAGGTCGGTCGGATGTCGCGATTTACGAACAACTGGATTTTGCAAAAAGTTGGGATTGAATGCGTATTTTTCCAGATGTTTAACACTGACATTGCCATTACGTAAAACCGGCCCCAGACAAACCCAGGTTTTTATATCAGTATTCCCGCAAATTTATGATATTGTGGTGCAGCAGTGTCGTGAACACGGCATTGTTAATTTTGAAACACACAGTGCAGTAGTCAGCCTGGAAAAATATCGGACAGATGATTATAAATCCGTGGCCCAACACGATTTTATGCCTGATTGCGAACAATATCTGGCGACATTTCGGGACAATGCCCGATTGGTAATAACAGACAGAATCCATGTTGCGGCACCGTGTATTGCAATGGGCATACCGGTAATTGTTATTAAACGTGCCGAAAACGACCCCAGATATGATATCTTTAATGGGATTATTAAATGCTATTCAGAACAGGAATTAAGAAGTGGAAAAATAGATTTCAATGTGTCTGCGGTTGATATTGAACCATTAAAAGCCTTGATGCGTGAAAATCTGAAATTGACAATAATGGGCGAGGTATACGGTGAACATGTATCTAAATCACGTCTGCGCCATATCAGAAATCAAATCGCCAATTTCACAGTGACAGAGGAGGAGTAAAAGTGAACAAAAATAAATACTGTGCAGGGGGGGGGGATGAGATACTACTTTGAAGACGCCAGGGCTTTTTATAATAACGTTGAAAAACTGTGCAAAAAAAATGCATATAACCTGGTGTTGCATAAACATCTGGGCGATATTTTTTATGCGATTGCAGCCAAGCCATTTTTTGAGACGCAATACAAAGCCCCACTGCATTTTATTATTCGTCCACAACACGAATTTTTGATGAAAATGTTAGGCGTTAAAAATTATGCTGTATATGATATTGATGCACTGGTCAAAAAAAATACAGATTTCAAAGAATTGTATTTTAATGGTGCGCACCACGATCACTTTGCCGATGACAGAATTGAAAATGAAATGTTCCAGGCATTGTTTCCGTGTATTCCCGCCAACAAGGGTGTGCCATTTGTTTGCGAAAATTTGATAAACAACTTCTTTACGTATGACGATTATTGGGCATACAGATGGTCCAGTAATATGGGTTTGGACACAAATTTCCGTTTTCTGTTGCCACAACATAAACTTGATTTGTCGGATGCGGCCAGGCGAAAAATCAGTAAAATTGCACCGTTGGATAAAATTGTCTTGATTGCACCCGAAGCTGCCACTTTCCCGGAATTTGGCCCGGAATTTTGGAATATTATTGCCGATGTGGTACATGCACATGGGTATACAATTATCGTGAACAGTAAAAAATTCAAAATCAATCATGGCGTGTCTGCGTTTGATATGGGATTAAGTTTGTCGGACGTTGTGGCACTGGGGCTGAATTGTGCATATGTATTTTCATTGCGTTCGGGGTTGTGTGATGTGTTGGTTGGATGTGGCAAACGGTTGTATGCATTTTATCCGGCCCAGGGTCGGCGCGAATTACATTCGTTGACTGTTCCGTTTGTTCAGCAAACAGGTGTACATGAAATACAAATTGGAAATTGGAAAATCGATTCTGTTGTATGGGATGGGGTTGATTTAACAAAAGCATTACAGAAATATGTATCGGGATTGTACCGCAATTATATATTGGAAACAATGCGTCGTGCGTTATCGTTCGGACATCACAAGGCTGTGCATACGTTCCGGCGGAATTTGGCGCGTGATCTGGCGGGTGTGTCCAGGCTGTTTCCTGAAAATAATATCCAGAATCCAGTACTTGGGACAGATACGAATTTGGCACCGATTTACAACAAGAAAACAAAAAACATTGCAAATGTAACCGTTCAGAAAGAATCTGTGTTGGGTGGGCTAATAACGTTCAAGCGGGATTCGCATGGTGTCCAGATATTGCGCGTCTGTGGCATAGTTGTGTACAGTAAAAAGAACAAAAACGGGGTCAGAATATCACGCATGTTCAGTATCCCGTTCCACAGAAAAAATCTGAGACAAGAAATGTTGGCCAAAATCACACGTGATATTGGTAATGATGTTGATGATATATATATTATGCGTCACAATATTGGTGAAACCTATGTGTTTCTGACACATCTGAAAAATTGGATAAAACGTAATGGGTCGGTGCATCCTGTGGTTCTGGTGTGGCGTGAAAAAGACATCCCATTATATGAAATGTTTTTGCCAAAGAATATTGGCATGCATTATGTTCCGATTACCACGATAGAATTAAGTGATACATTGGGGGATGAAGTATTTGAATATAATGGTCATCGTATATTTTGTCCAACGCCGGTTGATATTGTACAGTATATGTTAAAGCAACGGGAATCAGGGGATCCGAACCTGACATTCTATACGTATATATGTAAATATTTTTTGTTAGATTCGCCTGATAAACTGGCGCGTCCAATTGTGCCACAATCGGTTCGTGATGATGTGCGTGCACGTATTGCAACATATTTTCGTCGTCCATTTGTGGTAATTATGCCAAATGCAAATTCGTTGGGGCTGATGCCGGTTGAATTCTGGAACAAGATAATTCATGAAATGGATGTGCGTGGTTACGATGTTTTTGTGAACATGCATCACGCTAGCAATGTACATGAAACAGGATTGAATTTGTCCAGTGCAATCATGTTTGATTGCAATATCGCGGAAATATACGAACTGGCGCGTAATGCCGCGGGCATTATAACGTTGGCATCGGGATTGGCGGTACTGATGACGGCCACTAATACCCAGATGGATTTAATTTACACCGATTGCAAATATAATGTTAAAGCTGACACAATGCAGGCACTGTATTCTGTGTACAGTTTGCCTGGTGTGAACCCAAAACGGGTTCGGGAATATGATGCAAATATACAATCCCCAGATGCGTTGGCGGATTTAATATTATCCCGTTATCCACAGCAGTAAAATTTGCCCGCGTTGTAATTTCAACGCGGGTTTTTGTTGTACTATGCGGCCATGCCCGCCACGTGCCAATGCACCCATCGCGCGCGCGATGCCGAACTGGCATACAGTGTTTCGGTCTGGATAAATATACCATTTTGCGTTTTGCCGGTTTGGTTATCTGTGTTGTCCGAATTTATACCACCAATACATGTTAATATCGTTGATACCCCATCCAGGCCATATGATGTACCGGTTGCGGTGTACATACTGGTTGCCATCTTGATGGGGAAACTGACGCTGACCCCCGCCCAACGATTGGTGGTGGTGGCAATTTTTGCAATTCCCCCTTGTTCAACCCAGCCGCTTTTGTATTTGCGATACCAGGTATAGTTGTTGTCTGCGGTGGGCGTTTGCCATGCGATGACGTAATCAATCGCGTCCAGTGCACTTTGTCGCGCCAACATTGTGCCGCCGGGGGTCGTGCCGTCGTGCACGCGAATGGTTTTGTTCGTGGTATCAACCGTGATTTCGCCTTCGGCCCCGGTAAATGTTGCGTGTTCGTCGGCGGTACCACGCCGAAATTGTATCTGTCGTGACATTTGTGTGTGTTTCCTTTGGTTCGTTGGGTTAAATCGGTCGGTTGTTGAACAAAAAAATACCGGCGCGTTTCGCGTCGGCTGATATGCGCATTATATCACAAAATATGAAAAAAATCAACAAGGCTTTTCCTGTTGGACGGTATCGCAAATATCTGATATAATTGTCGCGATATAACAATGGGGGGAAATACAGATATGAAAATTGCAATTATTGGTATTGGAACGGTTGGGTCTGCGGTTGCGACCGCGGTCAAGAACACCGGGTTTGTTCATGAAATTGTCTTGTTTGATCGCGACGGCATTCGTGCGCGTGCCGCCGCCGAAGATTTGGGTCACGCCGCCAGTTTTGGATTTGATGTTAAAATTTCCGCAGCCAGTAATTATCGCGCCATTCGCGGGTCTGATGTTGTGATTATATCGGCCGGTGCAAACCAAAAGCCGGGCGAAACACGTACCGATTTGCTGAATAAAAATGTGGCGGTGATTTCAGACATCGTGCCACGCGTGATGGCAAACGTGGATCCAAAACATGTCCGCATTATTGTCGTGACGAACCCATTGGATGTGATGGTTATGCTGACCCAGAAACTGTCGCGTCTGCCGGCTGGGCGTGTGATTGGTACGGGGACAATGCTGGATTCGGCGCGTCTGCGCACAATTTTGTCACGCCAGTTGTCCGTTTCAACCAGTTCTGTTAACGCATATGTTTTGGGCGAACATGGTGATTCCAGCATGATAAACTGGACATCGGCAACAATTGGTGCAATTGCGCTGGATGATTTCTGTCGCCAGATGAAGATGCCATTGCCGGCGACAACGCGTGCAACCATTGAACATCGCGTGCGAAATGCGGCATATGAAATTATCCAGGGCCGTGGTGCCACATGGGATGGAATTGGTGCGGCCGCGGCGGATTTGTTGCGTTGCATCATCAATAACGAACATCGTATTTTGACGGTCAGTTGCTGTCATGGTGTTGGTGCAAGTATGGTCGCCATGTCGTTGCCACGTATCGTTGGTGCCGATGGTGCCGGTGCGCCAATTATGCCGAAAATGTCGGCGTCTGAAAGTGCCGCATTGCGCAAGTGCGCAAAAATAATTCGCAAGAATTACGATGCGATTGGAAAGTAATCATATAACGCGGAAATGTACAGGTTTCCGCGTTTTTTATGCATTCAATCATATTTAAAGCATGTGCGCCCCCTGGTATAATTTATCGTATCAGGGGGCGTAAAAAATGGCAGAGAAAATTAGTTATACATTGTATTCAAATGGTCTGGGGTTCAGTGCGGACGTGGCACATCATCACATTGGTGAAATAACATTTTTTCGTTCGGGCCTGGACAAGTTGGTCATTGACCATACCGCCGTTGTCCCAGAATATCGCAACGCGCAAATCGGATTGAACCTGGTGCGTCATGTGTGCAGTTTGGCGCGGCGCCAGCGGCGCAAGATTATTCCCCTGTGTCCATTCGCGCGCGCAATGTTTAATCGGTATTCTGAATTTGACGATGTGCGATTGATGCATCACAACGCATAATTTCATGGGTTATATGCGAATTATTGAAAAAATGGCTTGCGCGTGCGGGCGCACAATTTTATAATTCGGTCAGGAAAAAAAGGAGAATCCATGAAAAAGTTATCAATTCTGTCTGCGGTGTTGGGAATGACACTGTTTGGTGCGGCGTCTGCGGCCGATATTACTGTTTATTATTCACCAACATGCCCACATTGCCATCATGCGCGTGAATTCATCGGTGGCCAGATGGTATATGAATATCCAAAATTGGTTGTCAGTGAAGTCAACGTTATGAACCCAGATATGTTGCCAAAATTCCAGGACGCATTAAAGAAGTGCGAATATGAATCTGGTGGTGTGCCGGTAATTGTTGTTGGTGAAAAATGTTTCCAGGGTTATGCGGATTTCATGCAACAGGATTTGCGTGACGCCGTAGAGGTTGACCTGACCGATGCTGACAAGGCAACCGCGGCAGAAAACCGTGCCGAATTGGAAAAGGACGCGGATGCGTTCAAGGCTGCGCACAGTGATCGCGCCAATGCGATTTCTGAATACCAGGCGACCGCCCCAGAACAGGCCGACGAAACCGCACAAAAAAAAACTGAAAATGGCGGCAGTGGGTATTTCTATGGTCTGCTGATTGTTCTGGTTGCGGCATTGGGATTTGTTCTGGTTCGCAAAAAGAAATAATCGCAAACTGTAATCAAAGACACAGGATATACGATGTTTGATTTAACCGCATTGGACTATGTTTTTGGTGGCGTCATATTGGCGTCAACAATTTGGGCAACCGTGCGTGGTGGCATATACGAAACAATCGCGACAATGTCGTGGGTTGTGGCGGCGGTGTCGGCGCGTTTCGCATCCCCGTGGTTGGATACTGTGTTACAGAAATGGTTTGACCTGCCGGATTCTACGGTTGGGACATTGGTCGCATCGTATTTCATTGTGTTCTTTGCAATATTGATGATTGTCGGTTTCTTTAACCAGAAATTGCGCGACAAGATTCAGGCCAGCATGTTAAAGGTGACGGATCGCACACTGGGTGTTATATTCGGCATCGTGCGCGGGATATTCGTGATGGGCATCGTGTATTGGGGTGCGCTGTGGTATTATTCTGATGCGCCACACATGCCAGATTGGATTGCGGCGGCACGCACACGCCCGATTATGCAATTGACCGCGGTTAAACTGGACGAATGGTTTATCCCGGGTGCTGAAAACAAATTGTTGGCGCGTGATATGACCGGTACCCAGGAAGCGCTGGAAATATACAAAAACCTGATAAATCCGGCGGTGTCTGATGCGAAAAAGACCGACACGACCACCGCAGATGCACCAGAAACAGGATACAAATCGTCCGAACGTACAGCACTGGAAAACCAGTTGTTGCAAATTGAAACGGCCGCCCGTGCCGCCGCCGATGATGTGGATGAAACCGCAGAGTAGGCCGTATTATACATATTCAACACCGCCAAATACGGCGGTGTTTTTTTATGATTTCATGCCCATGGTAATACAGTGCCCGATATGCAAAAATAGAGGTATATAAAACAAAAGGGGCACAAAATGATGTTGCGATTAAAAATATGTACCACGGTTCTGTTTGTTTATGAAATTATTGCGGTGATATTGCTGTATGGGGCGCGTACATGTGGCGCGTTGTTCGGTATGAATTTTTGTGCAACTGGCGCATTTAAATATTTCATTGTTTGCGCCGCAGTGCCAATGATTGGTGCCATAATTATAATGTGGGTGCGTGAAATCATCCATGCACGCCGCCGGCGTTATTCGCCGATATCACGCGCATTTGGTGCGGCACGTGCGGTTGCGCGAAACGTCCGCGCCCGTGTGATGGAACATATTGACCAGGACGATTTGGAAAAACTGATTGCGGGTGCGCTGGTGGTCGGGTTGCAGCGATATACATCACGTCACGCGTCTGATGCGGGTGAAAAATCGCCGGCCAAGAAAACATCGCGTCGTCGCCGTTCACAGCCCAAGAAATAATAAATACGTAATAACAAAAAAATCCGCCATCGGCGGATTTTTTATTCTGGTGCCAGTTGTCGGACTTGAACCAACGACCCTCTGATTACAAATCAGATGCTCTACCAGCTGAGCTAAACTGGCAACGGGCTTTACTATACAGTGTTCTGATTCTGATTTCAAGTATAAAAATTTATAAATTGCTTGATTTTATTTCTGAACGATAAAAAATATATCCAAAAGGGTAACAGATGATTAAATTACCAGAATTATTGGCACCGGCCGGGACGCTGGACGCGTTCAAAACGGCGATTTTATACGGCGCAGATGCGATTTATGCGGGTTTGCCGGGTTTTTCAATGCGTGCACGTGCCAAGATTACCGTGGAAGAAGTCAAACAGGGCATAGAACTGGCACATGCGGCGGGCAAGAAAGTTTATCTGGCATTTAATCTGTTTGCGCATGACCGCGATTTTGCAAATATGGACCGGGTCAGTGATATTATAAATTACCTGGCGCCGGATGCACTGATTGTGGCCGACCCGGGCGTTATGATGTGGGTGCGTGCGCATCACCCTGATATGCCAATCCACGTATCAACCCAGGCGAACATTTGTTCCGCCGCATCGGTCAAGTTCTGGCAGAACGCCGGCGCAAAATTGTGCGTCCTTGCGCGCGAGGTTTCATTCCCAGAATTCCGTGCAATTCGTGCGGCGTGTCCGGATGTTGGTCTGGAAATATTCGTCCATGGTGCCATGTGTATGAGTTATTCGGGCCGTTGCCTGTTGTCCAATTTTATCACCGGTCGTCCCGCAAATCGTGGCGCATGCGCGCAATTGTGCCGGTGGAAATACGATGTTATTTTGCGTGAATGTGAATCCGGCATAGAGATGCCGTTAATGCAAGATGAACGCGGCGCATACATTATGAATTCGCGCGATTTGTGCCTGATGCCACATTTGGCAGAAATCATTTCTGCGCATCCCGATTCGTTAAAGATAGAAGGCCGCAATCGCAGTGAATATTACGTCGGGCGTGTTACACATGCATATCGCACCGCGATGGATGCGTATGCCGCCGACCCGGAACATTTTAACCCGGCGCCGTTTATGGATGAACTGAACCAGTTGGAAACGCGTGGATACACCACGGCATTCTTTGATGGAAACTTGGGGCCGGATGCGCATAATTACGAAACCACGCGTTCAACATCTGATTGGCATGCGGCGGGCGTGATTACGGCGCGCGCGGTGGATAATATTACACTGGAATTGCGAAACGAAATTCGCGCCGGGGGTGACATAATGTTCGTGTTGCCGGGTGTGGCCATGGGTGTCACCGTGCATTTACCACAAATCATAAATGCAAAAAATGGCGATGTGTTGCCAAAAATGTCGGCGGGCCAACATAACAGTATCACAATACCGCGTCAATGGATTCCGGCGGAATTCTGGGAAAAATTTGTGCCATACATTTTGGCATACCAGCATAAATAAATTTTGCAAGAAAAAGATTTCTTTGACTTTATTCCCATAATAGGTATATCCTGATGGATGTTCATGTCACCAAAGCGCACTGTTGCCAATAATGGGCGGTGTGGATATGGACCCCGGTCTTGCCAATAATGGGGGCCGTGGCATTTCATCACAACCAAGGAGTTAATTTGATGAAAAAAACAATTACGTTGGCGACAGCAGTGGCTGCGCTGACTGCGCCGGCGATGGCGGCAAATATTCCAGGGCCGTATTCCACGGTTAATAACATGGAAAATCCGTTGTACCTGCCAAAACAGAATATGTTTTATTCTAAATTGTCCAACGGCATTATGTTAAAGGTCGCCGATGATTCATGGGCGCATCGCGAAAAAGGACACGATGGTTCGTTTGAATTCCCAATTCTGCGTGTCCAAGAAGAAATGGGTTATGGTATTACAGATCGTTGGGCGGCACATTTTATGTTGCAGTATACCCACGATAACGATATTGGTCGTACCGGTCTGTCCGGCGGCCGTTTGGGTACAACGTACCGTATCTTGAACCTGTATCATGGGTTCGTATGGGATGTGTATGGTGATATCCATTTGGGCGGTGTCGGTGAAATGCGTGGCACATATAATGTAAAGGGTAATTTACAAAACCCAAGCAGTGTATACGGCGTGTTTGACTATGACAACTATTCCGATGGTATGTGGGGTTTCCATGCTGGGACCAAATTTGGTCATGTATGGGACAAATTCACGGCCCAGGCATTTGTTGAAATCTTGCAAACATTTGGTGGCGACAATAACATGATACGTGTTATTGGCGACAAAACACCATTTGGTTCAATCTCATTGAGTGGTGGGATGACCGGTGTTATGTCTACGGCAACCCAATTGGCATTGTTCGGTGCCCCCAGCCAGATTTCTGCGAAATTAAAGGGTTATACGGATGTCAGTGCCGGGGTCCAGGGATTTTATCAATTCTCGGACCGGTGGAGCACCGGCGGTTGGTTCAAATTCAACCGTCATTCGGACAAGGGGATAAAAGAAATCACCAGCTATATTCCATCTGCATTGACGCCATTGAAACTGGCCCTGGAACAGCAGTTGGCGAATATGAAGGATGGTTGGGATGAATACGTTATTGGTGCATCTGTGTCAAACCAGTTGACCGATAACACCCAGGTCACCCTGTATGGCGAATATACATTTGACGACTCGCATCGTAAATCCCAAAACGGGACAGATGTAAAGGCGGAATTTGGTGTTCGCTTGAACTTTACGTTCTAAAAATAAAAAACAAAAAATATTGGACTGACAACCCCGCCATGTGGCGGGGTTGTGTTTTACTAAATTCTTTTATCATGGAAATTTTTATGATATAATACTGGCAAAGGAAATGGATCCATCATGAAAAAGTTCAGTTTTTTTGCCACCTGTGTGGGTGCGATTGCCGGCGTATCATTTGGTGCGAATGCGGCGTATCCCATATATAACGCGGCGTACCAGGCAACCAATGCCCAGGGCCAGGTTATAAACCTGCCGGCGAACAGCCGCATTGTCGCGACAACCACGGGCGGAACAATGATTAACACCAACGCGGCCCAGAATACGCGGGTCACGGGTGCATTGCCACGTGTTGGATCATCGGCCACCAGTGCAGGTCGTAAATATTACCAGGCATCTGATTATGACCGCCTGGCGGACAGTGGGCTGTACATCGGTCTGTCGGCGGGGTATTCGGCGTCCATTATGGGCGGAATGAGTGCGGATTACGCCGGCGAAGATAAATCATACGCGGTTCCAGGTGCGTTCAAACGTGCGGATTTTTCATCGGACACCGTAATTCCATTACAGGTTTCAATTGGTGCGGCAATTAATAATGACGTGCGTGTTGACTTTTCGTATACGCGTTATTCTGGATTGGGGTACCCAGATACGGTTGAAACCGCCGATGGCAACGGCAGCTATGTCACCGGCCGGGTCAGTGGTGGTGCAATCACGGCGAATGCAACGATGCTGAACGTGTATTACAATATTGATTCATATACGGGATATTTGGCGGGTGGTTCATTGCGGCCGTATATTGGTGCCGGGGTTGGTATGTCGCTGAATACGATTGCCGACTATGTCGTATACGACCCAACACATTATTATATCATAGAAAATTTAAGCACGGCGGCGGCTGGTGATTTGACCACGATTTCTGATATTTACGCGTATCACAATGGTGGCACCACAGAACAGTTGGCGTTTTCATTAGAAGGTGGTATTACCACTGAATTGGATGGTGGGATAAAGTTGGACTTCTTTGTTCGTTATGCCAACCTGGGCAAGGTTAAAACATCGGGCAGTATCGTCGTATCCCAAACCGAATGGTTAAGTGACGGCAACGGCAAAGAATACCAGGCCCCGTATGACAGCGTGTTCCACTATACAAACTGGTACGAAAGTGCGCGTTTGGGATTGGTTGATATTGGTATCCGTGCCCGCTTGCAGTTCTAGGGTTGCAGTGACCAGAGTAGGGGGGAGAGAGAATGAAATCGCATTATTATCTATTATCTATTATCTGTGCTCTATGCTCTGTCTCGGCCGATGCCGCAGTGCGTGTCGGTAATGCATCGCGCAGCTATGCCAGTGGGTATCAACAGGTAAATGCCCAGCGTGAACAGGTCGCCATGGCGGCCCAGCAGCCAATTGCCACCACCCAATCAGCGGATATGGAAACAAATCTGCCGGTGCGGGTTGCAAACCAGGAACTGGCCCAGAAATTATCGCGTGGCGAAACCGACAGTCGCACCAGTATTGAACGTCTGGAATCATGCGCAATGATTTATCCAAATGGTGAATTCGCATGGGATTCGCCAACGGTCGGGACCCGTGCCGGCACGTCATCAACATGCGTTGCGGTGGTTGAATTGCGTGTGCCGGGGTCTATGGTTGGTTCAAACCAGGCCGAAGTAACACTGGCGCATGCGAACCTGGCGGCGGGCGATGCGTTTAAGTGCAATATATCAGAATTTCCAGAGGCAACATATACCCAGGCGGCGGGCGCGGTTACATTTCCCGCGGATAATCCGCCAACGCGTGATGACGTTGTAAAGGTTTTGAACCAGGAACAGAAGCAAAACGCCGGATTGCGTATTGCGGCGGGTGCCCTGGTCGGCAGTTTGGCCGGCAACGCCGCCGGCAAGAACGAGGTTGGTCAAGATGGCCTGTTTGGTACCGGTCGCGATAAAACCAAGAGCACGGTAATCGGTGGCCTGTCTGGGGCGGCATTGATGGCGACAAACGCATACGCGGGTAAAACGGCGGGTGACACAATACTGTCGGCGGGTGTGAATGCGGCGGGTGGCGCGTTGGTTGGTAATATCGCGGCCAGTGGCGAATCCGTGTTGCGCATTGAAAAATGCACCGTTGACGGCAGTGATACAACATGCCTGTGGGGTATGATTATATCCAGTAAAGATTTAGAAGCGAACCAGGTCGCGTTCCAAAACATCAGTGACAGCCAGAGCGCATTGGTGTGTAAACGTCCTGGTGATGGTGATGCAGGCACAGCGGGTGTGGAATGCGAATCAAAACAGTTGGTAAATGTTCAGCTGGCGGACTATAAAGACAAAACCCCCGAAGAGGCCAGTGCGGAGCAATACATAAATTTGCCGAGTGATAAGTATTATTACTATGATGCCAGCACTAAAACAATGAAAACAGACAAGGGCGGCAGCGATAGAACACCATATGCAAAAATTTCCAAGGCGGGTCTTGCCGGTGACCGTTTCGCCGCGATGGTTGTTGGCGTCCCGGACAAGGCATTTGGTATGAAACAGGCCGACTGGAACAAATGGCGTGCGAATAATCATAATGCCCGGGTTGTTGGGCGTACGGCAACCGGTGGTGCGTACACGTTACAGAATACCGCAGATTACAACATTGATAATTTTTACCCAATATCAATTGGGGCCGAAGATGGCGATATCATTGATCTGAATAACAAGGCCCGGTTAAAGGGTACACTGATTGGTACCGGTGCGGGTGGCGCATTGGGGGCATTTTCTGGATACCAGGGCGCCCAATCAGACATAGAAGATCGTTGGGTCACGGCGGTTCGCGAATATAACGATTCTTTGCAGAAAGTGTATTGTGCAACCGGCAAACGATTCCTGGGTTATTATAACGATCAGGTTGTTATCCAAGGTTTATCTGAATAAAAAACGCGCCATCGGCGCGTTTTTTTATGCATTAATGATTTCTGTTACGCGACGCGGAACATCGGCAATGGCAACGCGTTCCTGGCTCATGTCATCGCGATGGCGCAGGGTAACCGTACCATCTTCCAGTGTTTGGTGATCAACAGTGATACAAACCGGTGTGCCGATTTCATCGTGCCGGCGATAGTTTTTACCGATGTTGCCAGAATTTTCCAATTCAATACGACCAATGTGCAACGCGCGCAACGCGTTTTCAATATCGTTCGCGGTCTGGACCAATTCTGGAACATTGCGTGCCAATGGAATAACCGCCGCCTTGACCGGGGCCAATTTTGGTTTCAGTTTCAAAACTGTACGGGTCTTGCCATCGGGCAGTGTTTCTTCGGTATACGCCTCTATCATAACGGCCAACATTGCACGGTTCACACCCATTGCGGTTTCAATAACGTATGGGATGAAACTTTCGCCACTTTGTGGGTCAGAATACGCCAATTTAACCGTGCTGTCGTGGTTTTCCATAACATGCGCAGAAATCTTAAATTCATTTTGTGCCTTGGTATGCGACCCCAGGTCAAAGTCTTGGCGGTTGTGGACGCCTTCTACTTCGTCAAAACCATCTGGGAATTCGTATTCAATGTCGCCTGCGGCCTTGGCATAGTGGGCCAGTTTTTCGTGTGGCGTAAAGCGCAATTTTTCCGCCGGAATCCCCAAGACATTTGTCCACCACGCCATACGTGTTTTTTTCCATTCTGCGAAATATTTTTCGTCATCCGCCGGGTTGATAAAGTACTGCATTTCTGCCTGTTCAAATTCGCGCATACGGAACACAAATCCGCGTGGTGAAATTTCATTACGGAACGCCTTGCCTATTTGGGCAATACCAAATGGCAATTTATGTGGACACGCATCCAACACATTTTTGAAATTCACATATGTTGTGGTCGCTGTTTCTGGGCGCAGGTACGCATTGATTGCACCATCGGCGGTTGCCCCAATGGACAGCCCCATCATCAACTGGTACGCGCGTGGGGCGGTAATATCCGTACTGCCACAATTATCGCATTTGGTTGGATCTTTCATTTTATCCTGGCGCATGCGGGCACCACACTTTTTGCATTCAACCAGTGGGTCGGAAAAGCTGCCTTCGTGGCCAGAATATTTCCACATCAGACGATTAGAAATCAATGCCGCATCCAGCCCCTCTATATCATTGCGGGAATAAATCATGGCGTTCCACCATGCATTTTTAATATTCTTCATCAGTTCAACGCCATATGGACCGTAATCGTATGCACCCCCCAGGCCGCCATAGATTTCAGAACCGGTGAAAATAAAACCGCGTCGCTTGCACAATGCGACAATATCATTAACTGTTTTTGCTGGCATTTTTATCCTCTATTTTTAACGCACCAATTATTATACTGTTTTTGCATATTTGCAACAAAAAGAAACGGGGCGCGCGCCCCGTTTTATCTGTACCAGTGCTTTTTTACTGTACATCTGGGGCAATTGCCGCAACCGGGCATACCGCCGCGCATGTACCACATGAAATGCACTTTGCTGGGTCAATAACACATTTGCCATCGGCCGCGGTTGCAATCGCGCATACCGGGCATGCGCCAGTACATGTGTGGCAACCAATGCATTTTGCTGGGTCAATCTTGTACGCCATTTCTTGTCCTTTTATGTTTGTAATTAATCACGGTTAAACAGGCTCAACAGATACTGGAACATTGCAATGAATGAAATATACAGGTGCAATGCCCCCAATACCGCCAACTGGTTTTTCTGGTGTTCATTATCCGCAATCGCATTATATGCATACTTCAAATTCTGCATATCATACGCGGTAAACAGGGCGAATACCAAAATACCGACCAGGCATACGATTGTACCAAATGTGCCACCAACCAGTGCCGGCCATATGAACGATGCCAATCCAACCAGAATTAATCCAATCATGCCCATGAACAAGAATATGCCCAAGAACGACAGGTTTTTAACAGTTTTATATCCGAACAATGCCATGCATGCGAACATCGCCGCCGCCAGCACAAACGCCGACAGGATTGTGAACGGATTTGTCGTAATTGCGATAATCAACAGCGGTGTCATCACAATGCCCAATGTTGCCGCATAGATAAACAGCAACGCTGCTGCCTTGGCCGGTGACATTGAAAACGCACGTGCCTGGGCCCAGATGGACAATGCCAATCCGCCGAACATCAGGACATAATAAAACGCCGACATGCCTGTTTCGGAAAACAGCATTCCCCACAGTGGGGTTGCCATTGTAACAAATGCCGCCAGTGCCGTCACACCAACCGCACCAAACATTAACGCAAAAATTCGTTTCAGATACAGGCCCATACCATCTGCTGCACGTGGTGAACGTACGCTGGCCGTGACTGTTCTGACTCTTGATTTCTTTTCGGTCATAACTTTCTCCTTGTTATTCACCGAATATATAATACAATGCCACCGTAAATTCAAGAGATTTAACATGGCAATAATGATTGACCCGATTTCACCGGTTGCGTTTTCTGTGTTTGGTTTGGACATACGTTGGTATGCGCTGGCATATGTCGCCGGATTTATCGCGGGCTATTATTTGTTTCGTTATTTGATGCGTCGCAGTGACAGTCAAATTCACCTGAACAAAAAACAGATGGATGATTTGCTGACCGCGGTTATTTTGGGCGTTATTTTGGGTGGCCGACTGGGGTATGTGTTGTTTTATAATTTGCCATTTTTCTTGGCGCACCCGTTAGAAATATTCGCGGTGTGGCATGGCGGGATGAGCTTTCATGGTGGTCTGATTGGTGTAATCGTGGCAACATTTTTATATGCACGCACATTGCACCGTGCGCCTGATTCTGGGATTCATGGTGGTACGGTGAATATTGCGTTGCGGATACTGGACTTGCTGGCGGTGGTGACCCCAATTGGGTTCTTTTTCGGACGCATCGCGAATTTTATTAATATGGAGGTTATGGGTCGCCCAACCGATGCACCATGGGGCGTTGTATTCAATGGATATACGCAAATCCCATTGCACCCCAGTCCCTTGTACGAGGCCGCATGTGAAGGCATAATTTTGTTCACATTCATGTATTGCGTATACCGTTTTACAGGATTACGTCGGCATGCCGGCGCAATTGGCGGGGTGCTGGGCATGGCATATGCCATCGTGCGCATTTTCTGTGAACAATTCCGCATGCCAGATGCCCAAATTGGATTTTTAACCAGTTGGGGTCTGACCATGGGCCAGTTGTTGTCGGGTGCAATGTTTGTTGCCGGTGCCACACTTTTTATCATTGCAGCGAGGGGGAATAAACTCAAAGGAAAAAACAAATGATTCTTGATTATAAATTGCCTGATGTCTTGGTTGCGAACCTGACCGACACTGGCGCGTGTGATAAATGTTGCTTTAACGGGTTCTTTCCAGCGTGTTTCAAATTGCAATGCGAGGCCCCCAATGGCAAGGTTGTGCATTGGACACTGACACACGATTGCAACCCATTTTATATGCCCGAACTGTGGCACGAATACGCACGCACGTTTCCAAATTATACAAAAATGTGCGCGGAAAAAATCGCACAGGCACAAAAAACAAAATAAGTTTCAGATTTTACGGTTGCAAAGTATAAAAAAAATATATACAATGCGACCGCACCGAACAAAAGTGCCGGCAAACGCCAGAAACAGTTTCGGATGGGTGGCAGAGCGGGGCAATAGCGACGGTCTTGCGTATGAGTCAGCAAGGCAAGCAGAGCGCCGCCGAGCGCGAACGAATGGTGAGCCCGCAGCGCGGTGCGAACAAAACCGCAGGTTGAAAAGACCGGCGGCAAAATGAAACAGTTTCGGATGGGTGGCAGAGCGGTCGAATGCGACGGTCTTGAAAACCGCTGAAGGGGCAACTCTTCCGGGGGTTCGAATCCCTCCCCATCCGCCAGAAATATTAGACATCCCGTGGTAATCCCACGGGATGTTTCTTTTTCCCCAGAAACCGGGGATTTTTATGCGTGTGGGTAACACTGTATGTCCGTTACCAACGCCATTCCCACCAAAATTCCTCGTTACACATAGTTCACCAAAAATCCCGATGCCAGTTTGATAAAAATATATTGAAACCTAATAAACTTGTAATCAATAATAGGGTTAAAAGGATATTTATATGAATGCTAAACAAAAGCGCAATGGAGATAAATTTGGCATGGAGTGGATAAAGGATAATGCTTTCGCATTAGTCTGGTTACTGCTGTTTTTTGCTGCCGTGTTCAATGTTGGATATTTTTTGACCTTAGACTTAAAATATATCGGTTTTTTGAGTGTAAGTGACTACTATGCAGGAACAATGATATATCTTGGTTTAATGCTATTGGTGGCGTTTGGACTATGTTTATCATTTAATCTCAGAACAAAAAATACTTGGGTACAAGCCGGTAGAGCTTTTTTGTTTTGGATGAAAAATATTATACATTTATTTAGATGCAACGTTTCTTTAATATACGAAAAATGGCAAATCAAAATAATGTTAAAAAAAATGCAGGAATATGGGACCAAACGCTATATACAGATATGGACGAAACGAACCAAAAAATTAGAAGATAAAATCTTATCGATAAAAAATGAAATAATAGGATTGCAAAAGACAGCAGTTAAAAATATTCTTAATATTTTAATAACAATCGGTTTTCTCTCGCTTATTAGCTTTTTAGTGTTTTATGATATTTATATACTTTCTGGTCTAAAACCCGCAATAGTAATGGTAGCTCTATTTATCGGTGGACTGTGTATGGATTCATTGGTTTCTAATGCACTCATGAGAAAAATCGTATTAGTAATAATAATTGCCGCATTTACAACTGCTTTGGGCTATAGTGTACTGATGCGTGATTTGCAAAGAAGTAATATTCAGATATGTGCAGAAACTGATTGTTTCTATCTTGTAAGAAAAATTGAAAAAGGATACTTTGTAACTAATACAACAGAGCTGTTGTTTTTAGACAACGAATTGAATATAAAAACCAGACAGAAGATGTGAATTAGAATAGTTTACTATTATTAGCTATTTTAAACAAATCGTTAATGTTGATTTTTAATTTCCCAGACAAGATTTGATTTATCTTTTCTGGATTTATATATGCTAGGTCGATATAGCGATAAAACTGACGTGGAGAAATGTGTTCTGATACGATGATTGTGTCCGCGTCACCGCATTCTTCATACATCTCCCGATATTTCCATGCAGTGGCGAAGGCTTTGACGATCAGGTGGTTGTTGTCGGTAATGGTCAAGACCCCGTTCATGGACTTATCAAATACTGTATTCACGTATTTGCGCAGGACAATCGGGACGGTTATGACTATTCGGTTGTCAACGACCGTGAATTCCATCGGGTCGGATTTCTGGTTGATGAAGTTTGCCTTTGCGAACTGCTGTAGTTTCGCGATGTCTGGCGTCAGATAACATATCAATTTTTCTTGCGAATATATAACCCTATCAACCAGTGATTGAATGAGTGCCTTCTTTTCTGTGTATTGTATATTGTGTATGTTGATACGTTTTAGTATGTCAACGGTCGCGGGCGGTAGCGCTGATAAATCTGCATCTAAGAACCGTGTTATGGTTTGAGTAGCAATTTCATCCACCTGGGGCGCGGGCAGATAGAAACCTTTGGTCGCATAATAATGAGTGTTTGTCTTGCCCTTGCCACAGGTTCGCTGGTTGGTAAATCGTACCCCATTGTGGTTAAACAGTTTACCAGTCAACAGGTTGGGTGAACCGCGTGTTTCAGATTTATTATTCGCATTGTTCCGTAATGCCACCTGAACACGATTAAATAATTCAGTGGATAATATCGCCGCATGCTCGCCCTGTGCAGTGGTGCCGTTGGTCTTATTTACAATCTGACCAATATAAGTTCTGTCGCGCAGAATGCGATGCATACTCATTTTTGCAATTGGTCGCCCACCTTTTGTTATGCCCTTGGCTGTTGTCCATTGTTTTGCGTGTATGTTGTGCGCCGCGGCATATTCGGTCAACGCATTTACAGATTGCAGTTCCAGATATTTTTCAAACAAGTGTCGAACGTTTGCAGCTTCGGCCTCGTTCGGAATTAACGTTTTATTTACCACGTCATAACCAAGTGGTGGATTGCCGCCCATCCATAGACCTTTGGCCTTACTCGCACGGATTTTATCGCGCACACGTTCACTTGATACTTCGCGCTCAAACTGGGCAAATGACAGCAGCATATTCAGCGTCAGTTTCCCCATAGATGTACTGGTGTCAAACGACTGGGTAATGGACACGAAATTCGCACCATATTTTTCGAAATACTTCATCATGTTATGAAAATCCAGAATTGAACGCGACAATCGATCAACCTTGTACACAACAACAGTGTTGACCAGACCATGCGCCATATCATCCAACATTTGTTTAAGCGCAGGCCGTTCCATCGTGCCACCAGATATCGCTGCGTCGGTATAAGTCTTGTAATATTGCCATCCGTTAAACGATTGGGACGCAATATATGCCTTGCAGGATTCTTCCTGATTTTGCAGGGAATTAAATTCCATGTCCAATCCGTGCTCGGTGGACTTACGCACATAAATCGCACATCTATTTGGCATTTTTGCTCCTTTTATTTAATCCAAAGAATTCTGTTCCGGATATTTTTATCCCGGTGATCTCTCGGGCGATACCGGATAATGACCGAAACTTGCGACCGCTATAACAGAATGTGCCGTCATCATTTGCTGTAACATTATGTTCAATTCCGCGAAATGTGCGCCTTAAAATCGCGCCCGGTCGGATAGCGTATTTGTTTTTATAGACCCGTGTAGCGCATTCGGCAGGATTGTCTTTGTATTTCTTGATTTTGTTCAGGAACTTTGGCTCAATTCGCAGTTTCAGACGGTCGCATTGCACGTAGTACCAAAGCGCCCGCATTTGTCGTTTGAAGGGATGTGGACTGTATTTTGCCCATATCGCCGCCCGATCTGCAAATGGCATCGCCCGCAATTCATCCAGCGTTGTTGGTAATTCAGTTTTCGCCATCACCGACTCCTCTTAAGGTTGTGCAATTACTGCTTACATTGGGAGCGAAGTCAAGAACAAAAACAAAGTATTTATAATAAGTTATGTGATTATGAAAAATTCTAAATGGCCATCACTGTATATTATATAGCAATACGGGCAAAAAATAACCTCCGTATTGCGGCCAAAAACAACCAAACATGGAGGTATTATATGGCAAATTTAACAATTGAAAATATGGCGCTGAATCAAATTCGTGTCTATGCAAAAAACACAAAAAGTCACCCCGAGGGGCAAATTCAGCAAATAGCAGCATCTATCCGGCAATTTGGGTTTAATAATCCAATACTGGTGGATGAGAATTTGGAAATTATCGCCGGACACGGTCGCATGGACGCTGCACAAATATTGGGGCTGAAAACTGTGCCCGTTATCAGACTGTCGCATTTGTCAGAGGCACAAAAGCGCGCTTATCGTTTGGCTGATAATAAAATCGCCGAAAATGGTGGTTGGAATGCGGATTTGTTGCGCCTAGAAATATCCGAATTGGAACAAATCTGTGACGATATGGATATATCCATTACAGGATTTACGGATGTCGAGTTAGATATCTTGGCGATGGACGATAGACCAACCGCAGCATCCAAGGTAAATAACGTGCCATACATCCCCGAAAACGAAATCGTAACGCGCCTTGGTGATGTGTGGCGCATTGGTGACCATCGGATTATTTGTGGCAACAGTTTGGATAGTGGTGCCTTTGAAAGACTGTTGGGCAATAGGCAGGCGGATATGGTTCTGCAAGATCCGCCATATAACGTGAAAATCAGTGGTCACGTATGTGGCGCGGGTAACGTACACCATAAAGAATTTATGATGGCATCGGGCGAGATGAGCACGGACGAGTTCACGCAGTTTTTACGCAAGAACTTTGATTTGTGTGCGAAATATTCGCGTCCTGGGGCATTGCAGTACAATTTTATGGATTGGCGCCACATGGGCGAAATATTGGCCGCGGGAACGGGCGCGTTTTCAGGTCTGATAAACATGTGCGTCTGGTGCAAGTCTTCGGGCGGCATGGGCAGTCTGTATCGCAGTCAACACGAACTCTGCTTTATATTCAAAAACGGTGAAGATGCGCATGTCAACAATGTCAAGCTTGGCTCGAATGGTCGATATCGTACAAATGTTTGGCAGTACGCGGGTGTAAATGCGTTCGGACGGCACAAAAATGATATAAAAATGCACCCAACGGTAAAGCCTGTTGAAATGCTGAAAGATGCGATATTGGACGTCACACGGCGCGGCGATATTGTTTTGGATGCTTTTCTGGGCTCGGGCAGCACACTGATTGCTGCGCATCAATCTAAACGCGTTTGCTATGGCATTGAACTTGATCCGCTGTATGTTGATACATCAATTCGCCGATTTTTCGACTTGTTTGGCATAGATGCCATACACGAAGCATCTGGTAAAACGTATTCAGAATTACTAGTCACCCGGCGGGAGGTCGCGTAATGAAAGACTACGAAATGGGATATATGAAACCGCCCAAATCGGGACAATTTCGTCCTGGTCAATCGGGTAACCCCAAGGGGCGACCCAAGGGCAGTAAAAATACATACAAGTTATTGGATGAAATTTTAAACGAAAAAGTTCAAATCGTTAAAAACGGCAATCCAATCAAAATACCTAAAAAGTTAGCGATGTTATTACAGGCGGCAAACAAGGCGGCCAAAGGTGACCTAAAAGCGCTTCAGATTTTAATCCCTTTGATGATAGAGGCGGATAATAAAAATGAAGAACTGGCCAAGGTCGCGGCGACCATCCGCCAGGATGACATGACCATAGTCAAACAATTTTTAAAGGATAATAAAAATGGATAAAAATATATTTAACGCAATATTGCGTACAGATTTTAAATCTTTTGTCATAAAGGTGTTCAATGAGGTATCGCCCGGCTCAACATATATGGATAACTGGCATATAGACGTTATCTGTGATGCCGTTATGAATATGTATGATGCCGAAAATCGACGTTTAATAATAAATATGCCACCGCGATATATGAAAAGTATAATTTGTTCGGTTGCGTTGCCTGCATGGCTGTTGGGACATAATCCCAAACTAAACATAGGATGCGTCAGTTATAACGATGAATTGGCGGCTAAATTCGCCAATAATTGCCGTGATGTTATGCAATCCGATTGGTATCGCAATTTGTTTCCGATGACGCGCTTGCACCCGTCAAGACAGGCTATAAATGATTTTGAAACCACCCAGGCTGGCGGTCGAATGTCCACTTCGATTGGCGGTACATTTACGGGACGTGGGGTAGATTGGTTGATAATCGATGATCCGCAAAAGGCCTCGGATGCGAATTCAGAGGCATCGCGAACGAAACTAAACGATTGGTTTGGTGCAACCGCATATTCGCGCCTTAATGACAAGGCAACAGGAAAGATTTTGCTGGTTATGCAACGTTTGCATCAAGATGATCTGACCGGACATTTATTGGATACTAATGCGGGATTCAAGGTTGTTAAACTCCCCGTTATTGCAACCGAGGATGAAACATGGATAATTAAAAATCGAGTTTTCGGCACAACGCAGACAATTTCTCGCCAACAAGGAGAACTGTTGCATCCTGCGCGTGAAAATGCACAAATTGTGGCGGAAATAAAGGAGTCTATGGGTGAGTATGCATTTGTTGCACAATATCAGCAAGACCCATGCCCGCCAGAAGGCGGAATTGTCAAAGAGTCGTGGCTGAAATATTATGAGGATGCTGCCATAAATTCGCGACTTCAACCGAAGCACGTGTTTATCAGTTGGGATACAGCTAATAAGACGGGTGATAATAACGCGTATTCTGTTGGGTGCGTAATTCTTATGACAAACAACTATAAATTTTACCTAATAGATATAATTAGAGGGAAATGGGATACGCCGCAATTATTTGATAAAATAATAGAGGTATATAACGAATATAAATATGACCAACAGGCCGGTAATTATGTGAAATTGTTGATAGAGGACAAGGCTAGTGGCGAGTTCCTTATCCCGATGTTAGGTAAGGCACGTGATCGTATCGGTCGGCGGATAGAGGTTGTACCCATTAAACCTACGATAGATAAAATATCTCGCGCAAAGGCATTAGGTGTTATGATTGAAAAAGGGAATTTGCTATTTCCACAAAAAGATGAAGCCTGGTGGCAAAATTGTAAAAAGGAACTACTGGGGTTCCCAAATACAAAATATAAAGATCAGGTTGATGCCATGTCACAGTGTATAAACTATGCCATGCAACAATAAACTCAACGCCCCATTTGGGGCGTTGTAAATATCAATATTCTTTCCGTTCAACGATACAATCCCTTTCCCATGAAAAACATTCTTGTTTTTGAATATCTTTTTGGGCGCAATCCCCATAATACACAGGAACGGTTCTTTGGGCACTTGTCGCCGTTGTAAATGAGAATGATTTACGTGTATTCTCCAAAATTCCAGACCATACATAGTATTGGCCATCAACCCATTCATTCTCGTATTTACAATTCTCCAGAATTAATTTAACACTGTATACAACACCCCATTTTTCTCCTTGTGGTCCCAGATAGCCAACATTCGCTAATACAACTTTTTTTGTGTCTGACTGGTCAAGCACCTGATGAACATAAGCCCAATGTTTGACCTCTACATCTCTGGTTCCTGTGGTACAAGAGGTTAAGCTCAATAATCCTAATATAAAAAATGATACTTTTTTCATTTTGCTACTCCTTTGGTGGTATTTTGACTAATAAAAATTTGAACAGGCCGTTTTGTGCAGTCATCTCATAGAAATCCTGCCAAGTAAATTCATAGTTGTTCCTGATATCCAAATTTGGACGCGTTTTTAGCAATTTTTCTGGATTTGTGCAGTTGGCTAAATTCCAGTTATATTCCCCTTTGTATTTGGCTCCGGGGCTTATGCGAAATGCATATGCCTGAGTTTTTATATTGCATTGACCGTTCCAATAATATTTATCGTTGGCAATGCATATAAAAATACCACTGTGGGCAAAGCCAGAATCAACCAATCTCTCTATGCGCGATATGTCTTTCCAACAGTCATAACAACCTTCGTCTTCTGCCCCTTGGGATTTTAATATATCTCTGATCGGAATACCGGTGTCTTCATATAATGTGTCTGAGTCTATTTGGTCGGTCTTGTATTTTAATTCAATAGGGAACCTTTTGCCATCAGCTATAATCAGAATATCGATATAAATCGTTCGCCATTTGTTGTCGTATATGCGCACAGGAAATTCACGGTATATTTTGACGTTCGACCAATCTTTAAATGCCTGCATCAATTCCCAGGTAAAAGATGCCTGAAAATCAGCCTCTGACACAAAGAAACGATGTTTTTGTTTCAGGTTTTTAAATGCAGAAATAATAGATTCTGTAATATTCACACCCGTTTTCCCTTTTTATAAACAAAGACCGTCAACAGAATTGACGGCCGGGGAGTTGGTGTCAGCAAACGAATGCTCCGTGCTTTCGGGCAAGCCCTGTTGTATAGCGAACGGCTCCCCGACCACAGTCGGGGGACTTTAACGACAAATTTGTGCCGCGTCTGCGGGCCACCACAGCCCCGAACCCAATTCCCATTGGATTCAGTGAGAATTTTACCGTGAGAAATAAAGTAAATCAAGTTGATTTATGAAGATAAAGATTAATTATGCAAGAACTTCTAGTATGTTTCTCACTTCTATATTATTTTCAATTGGAGTGTAAATATCTATGTCAACGTCTCCCGCATCAATGCTAACAATAAGACTAAAACGCGTTCTTGTGTCTTCGGGTCTAATTTTTTTACTATCTCTCCACCACCCACCAACGCTGTAAATAGCAATATTTTTCATATCTGCTAATTCAGAACCATTTGTTATCAAGAAATCCTGATGTATCGAGCCAGCCGTACGCATTGGCGATTTCTTTCCATAAACCCATCTATCGTCTTTAGTACGCGATGCGTTTTTATGTTCAGAATCTTCCTCCGCTATATTCGCATTTATCCTATTCATAAACATAGTTTCTGTTTCAGTTGGCATTTGTAAATCAAATCGCAAATTATGTGATTGATATGCAAATTTTCTACTGTATCCTCGCGAACTTGGATTTGGTGCAACAAAATAAGATAATGTTATTTTGACTTTTATTTTCTTATCTTTTAGTTCATCGCTTTGAAATAAGTCCGTAGGCCACGGCATAGGAATCATTAAAATTTGGCAAACTTTGTCATTTTTTAACTCATTCTTTTTTACTAATCTTGGTATTATTCCATTTGCATCTCTCTTGTAGTCGTATACTTGGAACTCTTTTTCGGCGATCAATGTTAATGCGTTGTTTCCGCTATATAGTGCTTGATCTAAATTTGGTACACCGTAACCGCACATTTTGATAAAATTCGTTAATTGTTCTTTATTCCAATTTTCTGGCAGTCTTGTTGATAACATAGTTTCTGTCCATTCGGCAGAATTAACTATTAGTCCTCTAATAGTCTCTGGCCAATATGTTGGATATTTTGCAAATAGATTACCAATAAATTGACCTGCCATACCAGTGGCAGCACTGGTCATATTAAGTCCACAGAATGAAGGATTGTTTATTGTTGAAGAACAAGTGACCAACTCAAACATATCGCCATCATATACATAGGAGTCTTTATCAATGACTTTATTTCCGCCTTCAAACACAACTTCTGGTTTTATAGGCCATTGTTTTTCAAATTTTATGGAAGTTCTAGAGTAAGGCGATAAATCGCCTGCTTGTGCATATGGAACAAAGCCACTGTTAGCACACAGTTTTTGGTCTGCTAAATTTGTATATGCTCCTACCGATAGAGAATTCCAGGACTGAGCAGGATCTTCAACACATGAATTTTTTTGGTGCTCATCATAGTCTTCTGCTTTGCATAACCCGTCAACGTTTCCAACCGATATAGCAAATAATTTACTATTTTTAAAAACAATATCATCAATTTTTGCAGACCAGCTGGTTGGAGCCCCAAATTTTTCAGAAATGTTTTCAGCAGATGCCGCCATAACATATGCATTAACAATATTCTCATCGGTATTTGTTTTATTTACAGATAGTTCTGTAATCGTTCCCCATAACTCCCGATCTGTGCCACTAGAATCGCAAATCTGAACGCTTTCTATCTTGTATGGTATAGTTATACTTTGTAAAGTTTTTGCCTGTGCTATGTCGCCAAATGCAACCAGGCTCCCCATACTAGTTGTGTGTGCATTTGTGGGACTGTTCGCAAATGTACTTACAGCTTTAAGGTTTCTGACAATTAATCGATCCAACAGCGGATGTCTGACAATAAGTCCTTCGTCCAATATTGTCATACGCACTCGGTTTGTATCATCTGGATATGTTGTTTTCCTTTCCAACTCTGCTACTATTTCATCTTGAATTTCCTGAGGTTGACCAACAATAGGAGGATTAATTTTTTTTGCTAAATGTATTTCTGTAACAACAACATCGTAATTAGTGACAAATGTATTTAATTCTATTATAGATGCGTTACAAATAAAAACGTATCTGTCTGGAAAATCTATGTATTTCTGATTAAAAACTAACCTACAATCATTCGCGACCTGCATAAATTTTTCTAAAGCATTTTCTTGTTTTTTGTTGATCCACAGTTCCCACCAGTGCTTATTATTATCCTCTGGTAATAAACGAATATCGTCCATAAACAAATCAGATATTTTTATCTCGTCAGTTATGGAACCAATGCTTCCTACATATGAGAGTGTTTTGCTGCCTGGTACTGACTCTGAATATTTTTGTGCGACCTTTTGTAGTTTGTTAAATGCTTTTCCAGATTCAACGGATACGTTAGCAGAAATGACCTTGCCGTCTTTCTCTTTTATGGAAAGTAACTCCATTCCTGAACCGGGTTGATTCAAATTTTCGAAAAACAAACCAGTTTCTGTATTGCCGTTAAATTTTATCGTATAAATCGTGTTTTCTGGATGTCTGCTCTTAATTAATTGTATTTCATCGGACAAGCGCCTGCCATGTGCAAACCGATTTTTTATGTTCGGGATAATCTGGTTCCCGCGTCCTGTGCCTTTAAATAGACTAGGAACAATATCATCTGTTTTCAAGATTAAATGCTGTTTATTTCGTGGCATAAATATTACAAGCTCCGACGCGTTTCAACATCTTTTAAAAGATTTATAAGAAGAGAGGTGTCCACGATCGTACCGTCCAATATGTTTTGCTTTATTGCATTGTTACAAACTTGAGCGATTTCTGCGTAACTAAGTTTGTCGGATTCCTTCTCTATTTTTGTCCAGTTAATCCCCGCGACGTATTTTTTTGTTAAATATTTCTTAAAAGCCTCAATTCTTAATTTGTTGTCTGGTAAATCATAATGCAGAATGTCGTCAAAACGACGGAATAGGGCTTTATCTAATAATTCTTCATGGTTTGTCGCCGCCAATATCAAGCTATCAGAACGAGAGTTTTCAATAAATTGCAGAAAAGAATTCAATATGCGACGTATTTCGCCAACATCATTCGTGGCGCCGCGACTGCTGCCAATAGCATCAAATTCGTCAAAGAAATAAACACCGCGAATTTTTTTTATATGATCAAAAATCAAACGAAGTTTTGCAGCAGCTTCACCCATATATTTTGTAATAAGCCCATCTAACTGAATTGTAAATAAAGGCAAATTGAGTTGACCAGCTAAAGCCGACGCTGTCATTGTTTTGCCTGTGCCTGGGGCACCTACCATCAAAATTTTGCTACGAGGCAATAATCCGTACTCGCGTAACTTTTGCTGTTGAAGTTGTTCGTCCACGATTCTGTTTAACTTTACCATCAATGCATCAGTCAAGATAATCTGGTTCAATTTAATGTTACTATATTTTGCCTCAAATAGCCCAGCAAGTTCACCGCGTGGCTCAATAATTGAGACAGAGGTTAATGTCGATAATTTGTTACCCACTCTATCTGCAAACCTGCTTATTAAAGCATTTAAATCATCTGCAAAGGCTTTGTTTCCTTTATTGGCTTCATGAGCAGCAATCTGTGTTGCCACAGATTTAAACATGGTATCATCACCATTCTTATAACTTTCAAACAATGCTTTTACTTGTGCTGCTGTTGCCATAGTATACTCCCCTTCTGGGAATTAATTATACCACAAAAAGCCGACATAACAAAGACTGAAATGCAATGCTTTCGGACATGTTAGAATAAGTTTTATCAAAATTCAAGTTTAATACAATAGTATTAGTTTGTATATTTTTGAGTGATTACAAACAAACCTTCGTTTTGTCTGATGGTGGTTTTACCAGTTATGGTAAACAAAAAACGGCGACAAAATCGCCTGTTCAACTTAACAGATATTATATCAAAAATTGGCTAAAAAATCAATTAAAAAGATGTTTTTTGAAATGAATTCCCTGTTATTTGTTTAGGGAATTTTTTACGGGAAGTGGAGAATATGCGACTTGGGCGTGGCGCAAAATTGGTTTTGGGGGTAAAAATAGCGAATTTTCCCTGTAAATTCCCTGATGTTGTATGCAAAAGATCGTAGAACTGTCATACTCCGCCAGAGATAAAACCACCCTGTACAGGGTGGTTTTTATTGTTTTTTTTTGCACAAACTGGCGGAAATTGTGGTTAAAATACAACCTGTGGTTGAATTGTGTGGTGTGGGAACGCGTGGGCGGAAATTGCAACGTGTCGTTTTCTATCAGTGCGCTGCACCCAGTCAAGCCTGAAACTTTGTCCCCATTGGGTTTTATCGGTATTATGTGGAACGCCCGGCCACATCGGTCGCGTTGTGATTGCAGATGTTGAATCAGTTGCGTACCGCTGGTGGCAAGCATAGGCAGTGCCCCGTTGAAATACTTTCCCCATTTGTTTTAAGGCACTATATGTGATATAATTTACCTCGAATCAACCGGGGGACCGGCGAATTCGGGCCGTAGAAAAGCCCAATATTGCACGGTGCAGTTTGTGCCGTAATCTGGTATTGGTGCCAATTGCACCGTTATACCCTGACCAATGGTCGGGGAGCCGTCTGTTATAAAATAGGAGTATTCCGAAGACAGCCGGGGTCATTTGCAATATTGATTTTTCTAACTCTCCCGACCGCCAGATTCCCTTTGGCGGTTTTTTTGCTATGGGAGAATGAGAGAATGGCACAATCACTAGTAGCACAAATGCGTAATGCGCGACGTGAGGAAGAAGTCAAGGACATATTCCAGAACTATTTCAATTTAGGTAATGTTGGCTTGGGGGCAATAGATCTGTCGTTGCCATATATCTATTTCGAGGCTAAACATGAAAACACAGACATATACCGTATGCTAGCGCAGTTGGTGCTGACCATTCGTCGCGATGCAGATAAAATTGATTTCCCCGAATATATTGGTGGATTTGATAATGTTAAATGTGGCTTTACAGAATTTGACCCGCTTTATCAGGCATTAAGCATAGCCAGTGACATGAATTGGCTACAAACGCCCAGCGCGGTAGATAACAAAACGGTTGATTTAGTGCGTAAATTTGCTGAGGGTAAAGTGGCTTTATACCAGTATGAGACCGATGCCAAAGAATTAAAATCAGCGTTGTCAAAAATCATCGCCGGACGTGGCCTGCGTGGACAAATATTACAAAAGAAAATAAACGCTAATAATTTTGTGTCTGTGTTTATGAAATGGCAAAAAGAATTGGGAAATAATATCCGTGACATTGATAGCGATTACAACAAAAGGGCCGGTATAACCCCTGGGGATTTTTATCTGGCTGACCTGTTGTCCGAAGACAATGAAGCAATCCCAGAGCTGGAAAAATTAAAAATACTGCGCAGTGGTAACGCTTATAAATCAAATGTGAAAATAGATGGGCGTCTGTTTACAACGGATTATGTCATTATAAACCCAGACCGGCACAATCAATTCTGGAATAAATATCGTCGCCCACCGAAGCGTGAATACTGGCAAGTAATTCAGGAACGGCGTGATTTATTGGTGCCGCAAAAGGTTCGTGAAGTAACTGGGGCGTTTTTTACACCGCAAATCTGGGTTGAAAAGTCCCAAGAATATATGGCCGCCGCATTTGGTGATGGCTTCAAAGATATGTATATTTGGGATTGTGCGGCCGGTACGGGCAACCTATTGGTTGGACTACCCCAAGAAAAACGTAATATATTTGCCAGCACCCTGATGGAGCCGGATGTTGAGATAATGCGTCAAAACAGCAATCTGTTTGAAAATCAGGTTTTTCAGTTTGACTTCTTGAATGATGATTTTAAGCCCGTACGTGATGGTGGGAAAATGCCAGACCGATTGTATGATATTATCCAAGATCCAGAAGAACAAAAGAAACTGATAATTTATATCAATCCCCCGTATGGCGAATGTGGTCGTGCCCACAAAGGTGAAGCAGAAAATAAAAGCGGTATTTCTAATAGCAATAAAATGTATGATCAATTTGGGCACTTAGGGCGTGCATTACGTGAATTGTTTTCTTTATTCATTATGCGGGTTCACGATCAAATTCCGCATTCTATGCTGACACTATTTTCAACATTGAAGATAGTATCTGCACCGAACTTTACGGTATTTCGTGAATTTTTTCGGGCAGAATATATTGGGGGATTTGTCGTTCGCGCAAATACATTTGATAATGTAAAAGGGCAATTTCCAATTGCGTTTACAATGTGGAATCTGAACAATAAACAACCGATAACCAATATTACGTGTAATATATTGGAAAATAACGGAGAGTTAAACGGTCGTAAAAAGTTCTTTGCGTATAATACAGGCACTAAATTTTTAAATGATTGGATTGATGAATTTCAATTTCCAAACGATATTATCGGATGCTTGAATTGTAAATTAAACGATTTTCAGAATACCAATATGGTCTTTATTGCTACAGCTAGGCAACATATGACTGCTGGCAGCAAATTTTTGAAAATTACAATAAATAATTTAATAGAAACGGCAATATATTTGGCAATTCGTCATGCAATTCCGTCAACGTGGTTAAATGATCGTGACCAGTTTTTGTATCCCATATCTCGGCCCATAACCGATACGGATAATTTGTTGGAAGCACGCCAGGAATTTTTATATGAATCCGACGATGAATTTAAGAATAATTGTCTGATTTACACTCTGTTCCATACACAAAACCGTATCAGCAGTAATGATGGGACAAATCATTGGATTCCATTTACCGAAGATGCCGTTGGGTGCGCATCCGCATTTGACAGTAATTTTATGTCGCGTCTTCTGGCATCGCGCAATATTCCAGCGGATTTGTCGCCCGCTGCGCTGGGGGTATATAATGCGGGACTGGCCATATGGCGGTATTATCATACGCGTGGGGCTAATGCCAATGCATCGCTGTATGATATCAAGGAATTTTTTAAGGGGCGCAAAGATAATGGTAAAATGAATAACAAATCCGATGACGCGGAATTCAACCGTTTGGAATCAGAACTAACTGTCGCCATGCGTGAACTGGCTACAGAAATAGAGCCTAAAATATATGAATATGGCTTCCTACGACAATAATACGGGGAATAGAGCTGTACGCTGGTATAGCGGCGCGTTTTAAAATGCGACAGGATAATTGCCAGAACATCGTGCGTCCCCATGTTGCAGGCCGCCGCCACACGACCGTGGCCGGCGATGATCTCCAGTTTTTCGTCCAACAGCACCGGATTGATAAACCCAAATTCACGAATAGATTCGCGTATCTTGGCGATTTGTGTCCGGTTGTGCAACTTTGGGTTGTTCTTATACTCCCGTATCCGGGCGATTTCTATATTTTGTATGTTTAAGTTGTTCATAAAAAATCTCCATAATTGTTTTTTACATGGAGAGCAGAAAAATAACTCCCAATTTTATCTAACATACAGTATTTTCGGGGGTAAAAATGTTCGCTTTTGAATATTTTTTTCTTTACTTTCGCACCCCCGCACTTTGCTGGGGAATATGTAAAAAAATTGAAATATTTTGTCTAATGCATTATCCTTTTTATGAAAGGATCTAATAAGAATGACGAAAATTGTTCATACTGGTGGGGCTTTTATAGTACAGGGGGATGGTCAAAAGGGTAAGGAGTCGACATTCTTGGCACTATTCGGACAAACTAAGGTCGGAAAAGATTTTGTGCGTATAAATAAAATTACTTCAAAAACAGATGCAGAAAGTCCGGATTTCTTGCTGAAGACGGAAGATGGCAAGACTATTGGAATAGAAGTTGTTGAATTTATTTTACATACTAAAAAAGTCGTAGCAACAGCTCGACTGGAGTCTATTGGCAATAAAATTGTTGGATACTTTAAGAAAAAAGGAATTCCGATTTCGCTAATTCTTGAAATTTATGATAAACGTAAGCTTAGCCCATATTACAAAGATATGATGGACCGTTGTTATAATCCTGGCTTTGATCACTTAAATGCTTCCGATAAAGAGATAAAAGATGAAATTATTAAAGCCATAGAAACAGAGGGCATAAAAGACTGGGGAATTACACGTAAATGGGTTGATATTGCTGGCCAAACTTTTGTTGTTAATGCTAGTAAATTTCATGCTCCACATACTTCGTGTCATGTAAATAATGAAGGAATGTGTATAGAGAATCCTTTTAATGAATTACAAAAACTTATCGATAGTAAAAATGAGAAATATGAAAAATACAAACAAAAATGCGACGAATGTTATTTGTTGGTAGTATCGAGTGGTAATTTTGTTGATTTTACATATAAAATTAAATTTCATAAATTTAAGTCTGTATTCAAGGACATTTATTTGCTTGATCTTGGGTTTGGAAATAAGGCCACAAAGTTAAAAACAGTTAAAATGGCCTAATATGAAACGAAACAATATTATAGATGCCGAATCTCAACGTTTTACGATAATTTTGAAAGTTGATAAATGGGATTTTTATATGTCGCGCAATAAGTATCAGCGGGATAAAGATTGGCCAGAACCTGAGATAATAGAGTCCTGGAATATAAAAACTACGGTAATATATTCTGATTGTCCTAAATATGAAATTAAAGTTTGGATAGGCACAAATTATGACTATATGGTTTATAATCTACGCAAGAATTTGCGTTTTGCGGATCCTAATAGGCCAAATTTGCTTCTATTTCGTATGATTAGTATGAAAGATATAGAGAGGAGAATTCCTATAAAGTTGTTGGTCCTATTTCCAGAGATCAATTGTTATCAAATGCACTCAAAGAAAAAGGTGACAGATTGGCTGCTTGTCGACAAATGTGCTCTTACATTGATTTGATGAGATATAGAAAGAAAGGGCAACGTCACTGGTTGGTGCAAAGTTTAGCTGTTTCATCTTCTGTCGATTTGTCGTATCATGTCCGAATTATCCGTTGTTTGGAGTTCTAATTAGATTTATTAGAAAAATTACGCTGACATATAAAGTAAGGCAATGTGAAAATATTGCTGGAATTTCCGCATAAATAACACTATATTTATGAAAAAAGAGAATGTAGGGTAATAACTAAAAAGGGATTAGTGTGGCAAGAACTTACCTTATGAAATTAAATAAAATAATGGATGACGATGATGTGTATATTGATGCATTATTAGCTAGTCCAGATGTTGATGATATTAAAATTATTCAGGTGGCTCCAGATGAGTATTTATATGTACAGAAAAGTACACGACATGGTTGCGATGGTGTTTTCCTTTATATGGCTATTTCCGATACTGATGATGTCCTTGTAATACAAGGAAACGGTGTTGCCCAAAAACCATTAGCTGAAGGAGAGACTAATATACATCAAAGTGCTTTTGTATACTTGTTTAATAATAATATTATATTTTGTGCGGAACATAATATGTCTATATATTGGGTAAAAAGATATATTGCAGAGATATTCCCGGACAAAAATTGTAGTATAAAGCCACATTATGATCCCGATGCTTTAAGTAAGATAAAAAATATAAAAAGTATATCTTTAACAGGAGTGCAAGAAATACAAACTGGAGACGAACGCATTCAGCAGCTCCTGCGGCAAACTAAAGCCAATGCCCCGGAAGAATTGTTTAGTAAATATGATATAGGAATATCATTAAAAATAAAACGGCGCACATTTAGAAAAAAATTAGAATTACAACGAGAAGCAGAGGTTAAACAGGCGGAAGTTGATGCTAGTATAAAAAATTATTTAGAAGAATTGGATATAGCAGAGAATCAATATGTTGTTCGTTTCGGGAATAATCAAAGTATGGCGAATAATAATTTATGTATAAAAAAAAGAATCCACATGGATATTATGCCGAATTTTGAACAGAAAAAAGACAATATGTTTAATAGACTCGTTTCTTGGAAGCTCGAGCTCAATCAGGATAATATAATATGAGAATGCTTGAAATGATAAATGCCCTTTATGGTGTATATGAATTAATTCTCTCGTTGAATTTAGATAATTATATATCGTGGACTTTAACGTATGTATCAATTGTGACAGGGATTTTGTTGGTCGTTTTAGAAAAAATTACGGACGATTGTAATAAAAAATATAATACAAAGGAATATATTGTAATACATCATACTATAATGAAACTTAAACTAAGCAAGATAAAACGAATATTTTATCTTACTTTGTCTTTAATCTCGATTGCTTTGTTTGGGGAGCTTGTCGCGTCAGTAAATTTATTATGTTTTCTATCTAAATTAATTTATCTTGTTGTTTCTGTGCTAACAATTATTACAACAATTGGACTTCCAATGTATATTATAAAAAATGCGGAAAGTAAATTGCACTAAATTATGATAAGATAATTCCGGATTCTCAGATATAGTATGTAATCATTTGGGTTGTCTGTGCCGATAAATTGCGGTGTTGCTATAAATACACTATTTCAGTATTTGGCAATTGCTCTGTAATATATTCAGTAGCAAGCCTGCGGTGGCATTGCGTGGCGGATTTTTCCATGCATAACAGGCGGATGCGGTTAATGGTGTCTGTCTCCAATCCAGCGGTTGGGTGACGGGCGCCTAGTTTGGAGCTTGGGGTTTCGACGCTGTAAAATGGAATATATGTGTTAGTACGCCACATATGCACTGCGGATGTGAACAGCATTCAATACATCCATAAATGCGTCTGGACGTTTGCCACTAAAACCGATTGTAAATATCTTTGGCATTGTGTTTATAATTTTTCATACCATGCGGATTTGGTGGCGCCAAGTTTTTTCAAAGCGCATCGTTTTACCAGTGCTTGGACAGATTTTTTAACTGTTTCTAGATTATTGTCAAGTTTTCGGGCAATAACGGCGGTTGTACAGCGTTCTTGCGCATCAAACAGGGCCAAGATTGCTGTGGCGGTTGCCGATATTTTCCCGTTGTTGGCGGTCCAATATCAGATAATAGTGGCTTTTTGTGGATTTTCTATCTATAATCGGAATATGGCAGAGACAAATGATTTTGTGAGTGAATACAAGACAGTGGGTGATCCGGGCAAGCAAGAAAAGGCACGTAACTGGGATGTCGCCATTGGGTTGCAGCAGGTTGATGGCCTGCAACCGTCGCGTTATCTGTACCGGGTTGCGCGTGATAATATAGAGGGGCGGCTCACCCATGCGGATGTTGCCGAAAGTTTGCACAAATACTATCAGACAGACGATGGTCGTGCCGAGGCCCCCGACACGATGGAGGCTGACCAGGTTTCCAACCGTATTGCCGAACTGCTGGGCAATCCTTCATTTACTTTTGCACCGACAACATTGCTCAGTATCCATGAATATTTGTTTCGTGACAGTTTGCCCGCCGAATGGGTGGGCCGCATTCGCGACAAGGATATCACCAAGGCAGAACCCGCATTAAATGGCGATACGGTTCGTTATGCCTGGCATGCGGATATTGAAAAGACATTAGAATATGACTTTGACCGAGAACGGCAATTTAAGTACGCCGGGCTTTCGTCACGCGCACAGATGCAGCATATTGCTGAATTTATATCTGGCATTTGGCAAATTCATCCGTTTCGCGAGGGGAATACCCGCACCACCGCCGTGTTTGCGATTAAGTATTTGCGCAGCAAGGGTTTTCAGGCGGATAATGAGTTATTCAAAGATAATGCCGAATATTTCCGTAACGCGTTGGTTCGTGCGAATTACGAGAATGTAAGCACAGGTGTTCCACGCACAATGGAATATTTGTATCGGTTCTTTGGTAACTTGTTGCTGGATGAACATAATACATTGAGTGTTAGTGATACTCATATAAATATCGCTAATTTAAATATAAAAAGTAGCGATATAATTAGCGATAAGTTAGATAATCCGATGCAAGCGTTTTTGAACACAATTATGCCAAAATTGCGCAAAGACGGGGATATTGCTGCCGCCACAGCTGTAGAATTGACCAGTAAATCGCCACAGCGTGTACGTCAACTGTTTGCAGCACTGGTCGTGGCTGGCATTCTGGTCGCAGACGGTAAAAATAAAGGGCGCCGATATCGGTTGGTGTAATGCCGTTTAGGGCGCACATATAACTATCATATTTTGTTGGAAGTGGTGAATTTTGTAGGCGCGACACAACCTGTGGTTGAATTGTTGGCTTTTGTGTCTTTGGATGCATGCCAAAATTGTATGACGTTGCTGGGGGATAGATTCAAACTAATCTCCGCAAAATTTGCGGAGATTAAGATGGTTTTTTTCCGCAATGTTATGTTTTCGTCTTATTTTACAAAACTGTTAAAAGCAACACTTTTGTAAAGTATGTTTAACAAAGTTGTTATTTATATTGGCGTATTTTGCGAAAAATGGCGGAATTTGGCGATGTAATGCAACTTATGGTTGAATAATTGGCGGCGCGCGTGGGCGGAAATTGCAAAAATTCCCTGATAATCCCTGTATTTTGTTGTACGGGGTTCGCCGTAGAATCTTGCCACACCGCCAGTAATAAAAAACACCCCATACAGGGTGTTTTTTTTATTGATTCTGATACAAGGCGATACCAGATAAATTTCTAAAAATTAATCAGAATATTCCGTATTTGCTTGAACTTTGTTTATTCCTGCGGAATATCCCAATCGCGCGCTTTGAGCTTGCCAGTTTGATAAAATTCTGTTATCAGGTTGATAAATTCCTTAAAATCAGAGTTTTCTTTGACAATTCGGTCTATCATATCCCAATCTAAAGCTTGCTTTTCTGGTGCAGGAATTAAAATTTGGCTTTCAGTTGGATTGTCTTTTTCAAGTCTTATTAGACCTATTTGATGTCCGCTGCATAAAATATGGAGCTCATCCATTGCTTTGTCATCAATTTCTTGGGCAACTAAATACGAATAATTTGCCCAGCTGGAATTTGAAACTGTCTGGAAAAAATATTCTCTGACATTTGACAGATTTATCTTAACTTTGACCTCAAAAGACCATAGAGAGGTTTTGTTAAATGCGTGTTTGTTGGCACAATTTATAACATCGGCTGACCAACCGTTTGACAAATTTTTAAGACCTACAATATCAGGGTGTAACCAGATGTTGCCATTTTTTCCTTTGGAATTGGACGATTTTTTCTCGTCAATTCTCTTAGGGAAAATATTTAATTCATTATATAAATATTGACATAGCAGAGGATATGAATCATGTTCCGGGTGACCGTTTTGTTTGTTGCTTTTTTCTGCTTCGGCAACCTCTTCAGCATCGTTTTTTTCTGAATAGTAATATTTTCTGGGGCGTTCTGCAGTCGTTTTTACATTTGATGAAATATCTTGGATGCGTTTTCTGTATGCACCTATTTCGGCGACCAATTGATTGGACAGTGCTTCTTTGTTATCAATTGGGACTACTGTGGCTTTGCTTCTGTTTATTTTTGCTTGGGCTTCCTCTGGTTTTAGTTTGATTATTTCTTCTGCCAATTCTCGTGCTGTGAAGTATTGTTCAGGATTTGATTTCAAAATATCAACAACTGTTTTGCTCAAGTTCATCGCCATAATATTTCTCCGTGCTAAAGGTGCAACAAGTTTATCGCGTTGGCATGATAAAAACAAGTATAATTAAAACAGATGATGGTATTGGCGAATAGAGCAGTTTTGTGCGAAATTACGGATTTTGTGTATGTAATACAACCTGTGGTTGAATTGAGTACCAGGTGTGTTGTTTTGTGACGGCTGGCTTAATCGCTGGTATAGGCGCGGCATTCAGAATACGTCTTGCCATCTAATATCGCATTCAGGGCGATATTTGTGGTGGTTACAATATTCTTGGTATTTTTGATTTCTTCGGGGGACATAAAACGCATTTCTACACATTTGTCGCCCTCGCAATTACGCAATGTGCCAGAGAATTTATTTACAACAAAGAAGAAGTCAATCCCCTCGGTCTTGCTGGCCAAGTTGCTCATAACATGTGCAAATTCAATATCGTCTGGATTAATGTCAATGTCCAATTCCTCTTTTGCCTCGCGAATAGCGGCCTCTTTGGCGGTTTCGCCATGTTCTATATGACCGGCCGGGATTACCCACCAGCCACCACCATAGCTAAAGAATCCATCGTTTCTGAAAAACAACAAAATCTTGTCGTCCTGTTTGATGATTATATTTACAACACCTTTGAACATGGGTCTTTCTTTCATTGCATTTCTCCTTGTTGTTTAGTTATGTTTGCATATAAATTGAAGTTTCGCAATCCAATTTTATTGCGTTTTGTTGCTCAGTACATCGTTGTTCGGCCAGATAAAAAGTATAAAGGCATTGCCATATTAATGTTTGAGTGGTATCCATTACAGGGGTAAATCACAGTATTTTATAATGAAACAGGTGGCGTGTTTTATGGGGGGCGATACAACCCAGGGTTGAATTAGATGCCAGGAATAAAAGCGCCCCGGATGTGGTGTTTTTTGTCGGGTTGCATTTCTGTGCAATTTGTGGTATAATATGCGCATCAATCGGGTGGCGTGTGCCATCGTTTTTATTTTCTCTCCCGCACATCAGCGGGGGATTTTTATTGCAATAGAAAGGAATCAAAATGCAAATGCCAAAATTTTTACGTGAATTGATGCAGTCGCCCGCATACATGGATAAAAATAGCGATACATATGCTATGGCGGAAAAGTATCTGAAAATGTTATATCCGGGCGCGCTTATCATATCAAAGACGATTTGAGAGGCAACCTATAGGCAGTTTTTTATGGACGTTTGAATTAGCCTTTCTAGATTATCTGGATGGTCTTTTAATCAAGGTCTATTTGTTTGTTATATAGTTATGTCAAAAACACACCGTGCATAGGGTAAAGAAGAGCATTTGGGTCAAATACCAGATAAAGAAATCTGTTGAAAATAAAAATAATACGATTATCATTTCACAGACATCTGGCTTTGATATAACCATACAGGATTTGATATGAACGTTTATAAATTAATTTCTGAAAAAATAAAAGACAAATTACAAACTGTACCTGAATTACAAACTGTTTTAGGGTCAAATAGTTGGAATAATATTGTTGTAGAAGTTCCTAAAAATCGTGATTTTGGCGATTTTTCCACGAATGTTGCCATGGTTTTATCAAAAGAATTAAAAAAGAATCCGCGTGAAATTGCTGATTTATTGTGTCCGTATATCAAAGAAATTCCGGAAATAACAGATGTATCTGTTGCAGGGCCGGGATTTATAAACATGAATGTTTCAAATGATTTGTGGGAACATTTGATAGAATTTATCTTAAAAAATCCTACAGAATACGGGAATTCTGATCTGGGCAATAATGAAAAAATCAATGTTGAATTTTTATCGGCTAATCCAACAGGGCCTGTTCACATTGGTCATGCCAGAGGGGCAATCTTGGGGGACGTATTGTCAAGATTGTTGAAGAAAAACGGATTTGATGTAACCAAAGAATACTATATAAATGATTACGGACATCAGGTTGATGTTTTGGCACATTCTGTTTTTTGGCGTTATCAAGAACTGTTTGGCCTGCATAAAGGGGAATCGTTGCCAGAAGGCGCATATCCTGGTGATTATTTAATACCTGTTGCACAAAATATAAAAGATAAAGATGGCGATAAATGGTTGTCAGCAACCGAGGATGAGTATGTTCCATATTTTAAAAAGGTTGCTGCTGCGGACATGATGGCATTGATAAAGGCCAGTTTGAAAAAAATCGGTATAGAATTTGATGTTTTTACATCTGAACGCGAATTAGTAGAATCTCAGCAGGTCGCAAAAACTTTAGATTATATGCAAAATCAAGGTTTATTATACAAAGGAACACTGCCAAAACCGTTGGGCGAAGCAGATGAAGATTGGGTGCCGACAGAACAATTGTTATTTAAATCTACACAATTTGGTGACGATTCAGATCGCGTGATTGCTCGTTCAAATGGTGAAACTACTTATTTTGCTTCTGACATTGCATATCATCTGAATAAATTTAATCGTGGTTTCAAAAAACAAATTAATGTGTGGGGTGCGGATCATGGTGGATATGTTAAACGTATTAAAGCCGCATTAGGGGCCGTCACAAACAACCAGGCAAGTTTGAACGTTGTTCTATGTCAAATTGTTAATTTGGAAAAAGATGGTAAACCGTTTAAAATGTCTAAACGTGCCGGCAATTTCGTAATGATAGAGGATGTTCTGGAAGAAATTGATGCGGATGTTTTAAGATTGTTTATGGTTATAAAAAGTCCTGATACTCAAATGACCTTTGATTTAGAAAAAGCGAAAGAGCAATCCAAGGATAACCCGGTATATTATATGCAATACGCCTATGCTCGTGCATGTTCCGTATTGAAAAAGTATGATACGATATTCCCGGGTAGCTTAGATACGTTATTACAAAAGCAATATGATTTTGCAACCGCCAGCGATATTGAACGCAGACTTATAAAAATGCTGGGGGATTATCCAGCTGTTGTAGAAAATGCTTGCAAAAACAATGCCCCAAATTTGTTAACCAAATATTTGGAAGACATTGCCGCAACATTTCACTCTTTATGGTCTTCGGGTACCGGCGTTAAATTGATAAATGAAGAAGACAAAGCGTTAACAGATAATCATATGCTGATGGTTAACGCATTAAAGAATGTGATTGCAAACGGTTTGGAAACTCTTGGTTGTACTTTAAAGGAAAGTATGTGATGAAATAATGGGGTAATTCCATCACTAATTATGTGGACAATTGCTGGTGATTTTTCCGTTATCTGTTATCATCGTGTGTAATTGTTATAAATAAATGTGGCACCGCCGAAAAATCGGCGGGGCTGTTTGTTCTTGCTGATGTGTGGTTATTGTTCTGCGCGGGTAAAAGCTTTGTAATTAATAATTTATTGAAATTATTGAAATTTTTAATATAAAAACCGCTGTCGGGTCGGCGGTTTTCTTTTTCTGTTTTATGGGGTATCTATGGGCGACAAACTGGCGAAATATTGGCTTTTGTGCCGTCAGTAATAAAAAACACCCCGGATGGGGTGTTTTTTGTCAGGTTGCTTTTTTATGCGATTTGTGATATAATACGCACATCAATCAGGTGGCGTGTGCCGCCGTTTTTATTTTCTCCCCCGCCCATCAGCAGGGGATTTTTTATTGCAATAAAAAGGAATCAAAATGCAAATGCCAAAATTTTTACGTGAATTGATGCAGTCGCCCGCATACATGGATAAAAATAGCGATACCTATGCTATGGCGGAAAAGTATCTGAAAATGTTATATCCGGGCGCGTTGGGCCAGGATGCCACGGGGCGCACGACAACGCCGTAACACGATATGACGTTAAAACAGTTTAATGTCGCGCAAGCGAAATTAGATGCCGCATTGGAAGAAGCAATAGCCGAGGCCGAGGCAGAATATGAAGAAGCCAGGCAAGAGATAAATGTTGAAAACTATGTAGAATTAGAAGAATCCATAGATGTCAAAGTTCTGATGCCAGATGGTCGTATTGAAAATAAACGGCTAGAGGTTTATACCCTGAATCTGCCAGAGGATGATGATACACCAAATGGCAAACCACGTCGTGTGTGGCGTTGGCACAGTGAAAATGGTGACAGCACCTGTGACGAGTGCGCCCAGCGTGATGGCGAAATATATGACAGTGAAGATGACATCCCGGAAATACCGGTTCATCGCAATTGCCGATGCAGTATTACTGAGGAAGGAATCAGCCCTGATGGTCGTACAGTTAGTGTTAAGTCATACACACCAAAAACAAAGGAAAAGGTTGCAAGGGATATGGTACAAGATAAAAGATTTGAAGAAGCGTATAATAACTTAAAAGAACCGGAAGGGGGCTATACCGATGGCAAGAATCAAGTTCGTGACGAGCCGACTAATCTTGGAATAAAGCAGAGTACCTTAAACCAATATACTCAAAGACATCCAGACAAAGCTTTCCCCGCGGATGTAAAGGATTTAAAACCATCACAAGCTAAAGAAATTTATAAGGATATGTACTGGGATAAAACTAAAATACCCCAAATAGAAAATGCACGGATTCGAAATGCAGTGTTCGATATGAGGGTAATGAGTGGTCCAATAGCTCCGACAAAAATGTTACAACAAACTCTAAACGAACAAATTGACGCAAAGTTGCCAATAACAGGTTATTTAGGCGAACAAACTGTAAAAGCAATAAATTCAATCCCGGAAAACAGGGTAGATAGTTTTATGACAAAGTTGATAGAAAACAGAATTCAATCATTGCAAAGAATGAAAAACTGGCCAAGTGCCCAAAAAGGTTGGACAAAACGCACACGGGCGTACTAGTCTTTTTGTTTCGTCCATATCCCTTCTAATGTTGCGGACATACCACAAAATGCACCATGTGAATCTGAATTTGTGTATTTCAAGCGCAGGTCGCCATCGGACAGTAATTCAAAGTTAATTCCAACGGGAACGGCATATTCTAAATCGCTGGTTTTATCATATATATACCTTTCTGAACTATACACACCGGTGGTTGGGGATATTAATTCTATTTGCCCGCTGGTATCGCAAGTATGCTGGTCGCGCCATGATTGAATTTCAAAATTACAACCGCCGTTCGTGCAATTGTATATTTTTAATTCGCCGCCGGAAAAATCATCTGTGTTATTTAGTTCCCAGGTTCCACCAAAATCTGCAATATATTCGGGTGTGTCACTTGTTGAGGCGCAGTTTGCCTGGACTGGTATTATGGAAAATGCACATATTACAAAATATACAGATATTCGCTTCACATCGGTCAGTTTATACGTTTGTATGCCTGGGGTCAAATAAATATTGATATGACAGGCAATATTAAAAATTTTGTTGCGTTATTTGGGTTTGTTGGTAAAGATTTAATGTAGAGGTTAAATATTAGGAAGCAATATACAATGAAAATAAATTGGCAAAATACCATGTATTGCAATGCTGTGGCCTTGTGGGGGGCATTGTTTGTATTTTTGATTGATTTGTCGGCAATGGGACGTATCGCAAAATACGACGCAGTGTGGTGGGACTCTTGTTCCTTACATATAAGTTAGTGCCTGTATATAAAACGCAATTGTTGTGGACGCCATTAGCAGGATTGCTGGTGGGGATTTTTCTCTGGCCTATAATTCAATCGGTATTTTATATCATTTGACTGATAGCATTGATTTAACAAGTGATATGTCATATTTTTACGCTAAATGGCAGATTTTAACAATGCTACACAATCCAGGGTTGAATTGGTGGTACCAGGAATAAACACAGGCATACTAGTCTTTTTGTTTCGTCCATATCCATTCTAGCGTTGCCGGCATTATTTGCAGAATGCGGTATATGGGGGAATTGATTTTTCTGTATCTATTTCACCGTCGCCGCAATCCAGGCAATTAAAGCGTCTGTTTTGCGAATGCATACGGTCCATGGGAATTCGCTGGCCCTGTAATTCAGAAACATTTGCCGCGTATGCGGTGTTGGGAAATCCAAAATAGAATGCGCGACTGGCCCCGCGGCATTCGCGTGCGCCCGCATAGCATGCCGGATTATCCACCTGGGCCGGATCGGGAACGCAATATGATGTGCAGGTTTCGTCATCCAATATCATTTTTTCACAGTCTGTGCATGACGTTTGACCGGCACGCAGTGTTGCCCCGATTGCCCCATATACGACGCCACTGGAATACCGGTCGCACTTTGATTTTGTATTGGTTGCATTATCATCTGCAACGCATTCCCATTCCATTGTGTTATAGTCCAAACGGGCAACCATATTTCCCGGGCACGTTTTACTGGAAAACGGATTAATACATTCCCACACATCGTCAACCAATACCGCGGTTTGCTGGCCGGCGCACAGTGGTTTGCGTGATTCATCGGCGACGCATTCCAGCAAATCAGAATCCCAAATCATATCCCCGCCACAGTCGGTTTTGGGATTATATCCAATACATTGCCAGCGACCAAATCGGTATGTTTTTACCGTTCCCGCCGGGCAACGTACGTCACCGCCATCGGTGGCGACAAAGTTTGTCGTGGCGTCTGGAATCTCATACTGGGTCAGGTACACCAATTGCCCATCGGTTAATTCCAGATCCTTTATCATTGCGGGGGGCACCGTGCGTTGTGTTCCCAATCCCCCAGACGTGATGTTTCCATCCATCAGTAATCCGAATGTTCCCGCATCGGCATAGTATTCTTCCATAATTTCCATCATGCTGTTGTAATCGTCTGTGGTAATTGGTGCGGTTGTTGTGACAATATAACTGTATGCGGGGCGCTTGTTTTTTACGATTTCGCATTTTGTTTGGGTACGACTGGCGTTCATACAGTACAACTGGCTGGTAATGCCGTTTTGTTCAACGCATACATCATTAAATTCTGTGCCGCGGATTTTTGCGTTGTGTACCGCGGTTGCACATTGTGCCACCGAATGCAAATCGGCGCGTCGTGCCGCGTACTCGGTTTCTGCCTGGGGAATGCGGGTGCTGGGGGCGGTTGTCATATAGTATCCCAACATGAATATCGCCATTAAAATCATAATAAAAATATTCATCATTCCCCCTTGCGATTTATTAAAAGTCTAGGTAATATAATGATAAAAAGCAACAGGAAAAAGGTAATTCGTACCATGAAAAAGTTTTTGGTTGTGTTGTGTGTATTGTGTTTGGCGGCATGTGGTTTTCGTCCGATGTTTTCTGGGGACGATACCGATATTTATGTCGCGCCGATTTCTGGGATTAATGGGATTGAATTGCGAAATGCCCTGAATGCAAAGTTTGGTGGCGTGCGTGATGATACGGCGCCATATTCGTTGACGGTATCGTTGGATGCGCCACGCACCCAGTACAAGGGATTGGAACCGACTGGTGATGCATCGTGGCAGGAAATCGTGATGCGTGCGACATATGTGTTGCGGCGTGGGGACGTTGAAATTGCGCGCGGCACCGAACAGGCATCGGAAAGTTATACATTCGTACGATACCTGGTTGCGGCGAACGCGTCATACAATAATGCGGTAAAAAATACAATCATGGTTTTGGCCGACAAGATTAGTGTTCGCGCCATCGCCGAAACGCAACAAGATATGGCATCAGGCGACCAGAAATAATGAAATGGAAAGAATCTGATTTTACCAAGGGTATCGCGAATATTCGTGCGGTTCTGATTTATGGTCCGGACGCCGGCCAGGTGGACGAGTTTTGTGACACCGCGACTGAAAAACTGGAAATAGAGAAAGACAATCTGTTCGCGCTGGACGCCGATGAATTACGAGAGAAGCAAGATGCCCTGTTTGCCGAGGCATGCAGTCCATCCATGTTCGGTGGTCGCAAGATGGTGATTATTTCCGGGGCGACCGATGGCACGGCAAAACAGATTGCCGAGTTGGTTACGCATTCTGGACTGTGTGCGACCGTGATTGTGTGCGCAGGTGAATTGCGTGCGGGGGGCGGTTTGCGCGCATTATTTGAAGATGATAAAAACACAGATATTGCGGCGCTGGCATGTTATACCGATGATGCGCGTGCGCTGGCCACACTGATACGCAAGGAATTATCGGCCGATGCGGGGATTCAGCAAATTACCCCGGATGCCGTGGCGTATATGACGTCGCACATGGGGGGCGATCGCGGAATCACGCGTGGTTTCTTGGCAAAGATTGCGTTGTATGTTGATGATAAAAAAATCGTTGAGTTAGATGATGTTGAAAAATGTTTGCCAGATACGGGCGCGTCCAACACGGACGATTTCCTGTATTCATTAACGGCGGGATATGTCCCACAAACGATGCAGGCATTGGATCGGCTGCTGTATGATGGTGCCGAATCAAATATGCTGGTACGCATGCTGGACACGCATTTTAAGAAATTGTTAACCGCGGTTGTGGATGGGCAATTGCCACGCCTGTTTTACAAGGTCGCGGATAAGTTTAATCGTGCAATGAAAATATGGCCTGAAGCAGAAATAACGGTGGTGTTGGTGCGATTAAACGAATTGGAACGGCAATTACGTACAACCGGCATGCCGACAGAGGTTTTATTGCGTGATTTTGCGCTGAAACTGTCCATGCGCGCGGCGCGGTTGGCATTAAGAAAAAGGAACTGAAAAAATGTTGGCATCTGTTTATGCACCAAAAGATTTCAAACGTCTGCGTGCGTCTGGTGATTTAGTGGCGCGTTGTTTTGATTATATTTCGCCATACATCCAGGCGGGAATTTCCACCGGTGAAATTGACCGGATGGTGGCGTCGTGGTTGCATGCAAATGGGGCGCGGTCATCTGACCTGGGGTACGAAGGATATCCCAAGAGTATTTGCACATCCGTTAACGACGTCATTGTGCACGGTATCCCCAGTGATGATTGCATATTAAAAGATGGCGATATTGTGAACGTTGACCTGACCGCGGAATACAAGGGTTTTCATGGTGACATGTCACGTATGTTTATGATTGGCAATGTTACGCCACGTGCACGTGAATTGGTCCAGACGTGCCAGGATGCATTGAACGCGGCAATTGCGGTTTGCGCGCCGGGCGTGCCACTGTCTGAAATCGGCAAAACCATAGAGGCGGTTGTAAAACCACACGGTTTTTCAATATCGCGTGACTTTGTTGGGCATGGTATCGGCAAGGTTATGCATGATGACCCCCAGATTTATCATTTCTATGACCCAATGTGGGACCGTGTGAAAATGGTGCCAGGATTGGTGTTCACAATTGAACCAATGATAAACACGGGCAGTCCGCAGTGCAAGATTGATCCCGATGGTTGGACCGCGCGTACGGTTGATGGTGGACTGTCGGCCCAGTGGGAACATACCCTGGGAATTACCGAAGATGGCGTCACAATCTTTACCGAACGCATGATATAAAATGACCACGGATAACAGCGATTTTCATGTTGGTCATCGTGACCGTCTGCGCCAGAAATTTCTGGATGGAAAATTGGCGGACTATGAATTGCTGGAATTATTATTGGGGTATGCAATCCCGCGGCGCGATGTACGTCCGTTGGCGCGTGGGTTAATTGCGGAATTTGGCGGTATAAACCAGGTGTTGACGGCACCGTTGGATGATTTGGTCGCGTTTCGTGGGGTGGGGCGCAATACGGCAATTTTCCTGAAATTGGTGAACCAGATTATGGCGAACGGTTATCGGGAACAGTTGCGTGAACGTCCGGTGTTTCGCGATATGACGGCGATTACGAATTATTGCCGTACGATATTGTCTGGTAAAAATACCGAAGAATTACATGTCTTTTATTTAGACGACGAATTGCGCCTGTTGGCGGACGAGGTTCACAGTCATGGCACCCATGACGAAGCGGTCATATACCCGCGCGAGATTCTGAAACGTGCGCTGGAATTAAATGCGCGCAGTGTCGCGTTGGCACACAATCATCCAACACCAAATCGTGCGTTTTCATATGATGATATTGCCAGCACGGAATCGGTCAAGAAATTATTGGCGGCGGTGGGTATTGGTCTGTATGACCATTTTGTCGTGTCTGGCGGGATTGTACATTCGGCCCGCAATATGTTTCTGATAAAGGATTAAAATAAATCGGCAACGTTGCATACATCACGCATTTGCTGGGGCATGCCGGCGTTTAATTCAGTTCCGCGCAGTGTGTATATCGTTTTGTATGCCGTCGTTGGTGTTACCCATGTATCGCGCCAGTCGCGTGATATTTTTTCCACACGAAAATTGGGCGTAAAAATAAACCGCAATTTTGTCAGTGCGCATTCCACGCCTTCGGTTGTGCGAAACGCATCCGGTGTTATGTTGATAAAGCCGTTTTTTGTATTCAGTTCAATCTTGTAATCATAATAAAAGTGGTCGGTGCCATTTTCAATGCGGCGACGCGTGATTCTGTCATTGCGACCATCACCATTGATGTCGCGTGTAAATATTTCTGTGCGTGCAACGCCGGCGCCATATTCATCCAGTGTTCCCACGCTGACCGTGTCAGGTCGGGATAAACCATCATTGAATTCGCCATTTATGGTCTGGGGCATGGCATCAAAGTCCATTTCAGGGGATGCGATACTGACGGTGCGTGACGTGCCGTCGCCACTGGTGCGTGTTAACAATAAATAGCCCAGGAAAACAATTACCACAACGGCGATAATTGCCAGAACATTAAATGTAACACTGCCACGTTGTTGATTGTGTGTAATCATTTTATTCCCTTATGGTATTGCCGACGGTCCATCCTTCTACGGTTCGGATTGCGCCTGTTACGCGTGCCAGTTCGGTGTCACTTAAATCACTGATACGGCGGTTGATATTCAGGCCGGTCATGCGTTGAATTTGCCGATGATATGCGGCGGTGTCGTTTTCCACAGGCGGGGCATACCGACTGATTGCGGCTGCGATGGTCAGGTTGTTATACGAATCCCCGCGCAACAGGGCACCAATTGCGCGCATACCGGTTTCTTCATCTGGGAATACGGCAAATCCGCCTGCCTGGCCAATGGCGCCGACACGTCGTGAAAATTCAGAATAGCGAATGTTGCCCGGATTCATGTTGCGCCACGCGCGTGAACCACCACTGCGCCGGGTGCGCGCGCCATCATGCGTGGTGTATATAACGTCCCGTCCTGATGCTGTGGCATTTGTGTATGCGGTGTGTGTTGATACCGGGCTGGCATTCTGGGCTGGCGCGCTTGTAACCGGGGGAACGGATGGCGCGACATTGCTGGGCGCCGGTTCTGAAATTGGGACGGCCAGACTTTTACCTGTATCTGGGGAAACCTCTGTTGGTAAAACTGATGACGCATTGTCGTCTGGGGTGGCTGTTGCCCCCTCTTGGCATTTGTCACAGCCCAGCGACCCAGAATCATAAATGGTCATTTCTTCGTACAAATCGCCACCACGGTTTGACATCTTGGCCGTGCGCATATCCAGTAATTCTTGCACATCGCTGATATTGACGGTAATGGTGCGGCATCCGCGCACAAACAGGTCACTGCCATAAATCAGGTTGATAATCGGACGTGTCATCGCCAACGTTCCAAAAATCAAAATCAGATTTCGCATGTTGGTGAAAATATCGTTCTTGGCGCCACGAATCATGGAAATCGCCCATCCAAACAATAAGATACCCGTCAGTGCGGTGATAATAATCCATGCATAATCCAGAAACGTTTGAAAACTGCGTAATATACAGGACGGATCTTCCAGGTACAAAACGGTGCCGTCGGTTCCCAGAACATGAAAACCTGAATTTTTCAACAGTCTAAGAATCGTTGCGATATTCATATATCTGTTTCATGTGTCTACTTTTTGGACGCGACGCCCGTAAAGAATCCCGGCATAGAAAAATCATCGTCATTTGCGGCAATTCCGGCCCATCCAAACAAGTCGCCCATCAGACCCGTGTCATCACGACGGGCCTTTTTGAACGGTAAAATATTTTTCAATTTACCAATTTTCCCGCCACGTTCGGCCTTTGGGGCGGTGGGAATTTTATCCTGGTTTTCGGCAAATTCTGTGGCCAATTGTTCCAGTGTTGCATCCGTATCATCTGACGCGCCGGTATCGTCATTGTTGGCGTCGGGCGTAATAATATCGTCGTCTTGGGGTTCCAGTTCGGTCACATCCGCATCCGGGGCAAATTCATTGTGGTCTTCGCGCAGGGGGGTCATACTTTCCAGTAATTGTTCCAATGTCTTTTCCACTGGTGCGTCCGGAACGTCATCGGTTGCAATATCGGCGATTGTGACGGTTTCTGTTGTCGCCGTCATCACAGGTTCGGAAATTTCCGGCGCTGTGTCATTTGGGGTGTCTGAAACCTGGACGGGGGCTGTCGCGCTTTGGGCATCTGATTCATCTGTATCTGGCGCGTCATCAGATTTTGATTTTAATACCGACAAAATGGAAACAACCGGCGCCGGTGTTGGTTCTGGTTCCGCGACCGTTGGTGCGTCTGGCACCGCTGGGGTGGCGTCCGGGCCGTCATCGGTGACAACCGATTTACGGGCGCGCGGTTTGCGTTTTGGTTTTTCTGTAACAACTGGTTCTGGGGTCGCTGGAACATCCGGCACAATTTCTGGTTCTGGTTGTGGTTCTGCGATTGGTTCTGGGGCGATTACCGCCACATCTGCCGGCAAAACATCCGGTGTTTCGGTTGTGTCAGCCGTTTTCCCCAGGGCGTCATCACTGTCCACCGGGACACCGAATAAAACCGTGTCTGTCCCCAGCCCCAGTGCCGCGCGTACCTCTTCAAATGCACTGCGGACATCCGCCATATCAAATACTTCGCTGCCAGAAATATAGATGATTTTCGTTTTCATAAACCTTTGCCCCCAATCAATGGTGATTATTATATCACATTTTGGTGTTGAACGCATATAAAAAATATCTTACACTGGGGATATGGCAGATATAAAACAACAAATTTTTTCAGAATTAAATTCACTGGAAGAGGCCGCCGCCCGCCTGCGTGGAACCGCGGTCGCCGCTGGCAAACAAACAGATTTAGAGGTGGCAATCCTGACCGAGCAGGTGAAAACGTTGCGTGATAAAAACGCCCGTGCTGCCGCCTTGATTGATAAGTCTGTGTCTATATTAAAGAAGTTAAAATGAGTGTTGTATCAATACCAATTGTGAATAAAAATTATCCCATGGGATGCGAAGACGGCCAGGAATCCCGCCTGATTGAATTGGGGCGTATGGTGGACAGCCGGGCACGTGAAATCCTGGATAAAATCGGGCCGTTGCCGGAAAACGCATTGTTGGCAACATTGTGTATTGTCCTGGCGGACGAAGTGCACAATCGTCCCGCCCCCGTCGCCAGCGAGGCTGACCTGAAAGAAATCCTGGCGCGGATTCGTGAGATAAAGCATAAAATTGCACAATAAAAAACGCACCGATGGGTGCGTTTTTTATTACATCGTGCGTTGCCGCATTTGGCGTATGGCCTGGTTCATTGTAATTGTGTTTTGAACCTGGGGTGCGTCGCCAAAATAACGGTTGCGTGCCATAGACATCAGTTCGTTGTGTGATATGTTTGTGGCGTGGGGCTGAATCGCCAGGAATTGTGACAATTCTGTGTCTGTCATGGATTCAATTCGTTGCCATTCGGCCGCGTACTTTGCGCGTGCGATTTTGCGCGTATCGGCGGCGAATACATTGGTCGCATCCCACGCCTTGAACAAATCGCCAATGGTTTCGCGGTTGTGTCCGGTGTACATGTAACGACCGTTTGTGTCTGGGACAAATTTCCCATCTTGGACACGTCCCCGCCCCAGCAACATAATCATATGAAATTTTGAACGGCTGCCGCGATATCGGGGCACAACCAGCATTGTTCCCGGTGTCAGCTGATCTGCGGAAAAATTATTTCGTGCAAATCGTGCGGTAATTGCCGCCCGCACAGAATCATCTGTATTTTTGGTCACGTGATTGCGTGCCATATACCGGTTCAGTGCCACGTTATACGCAGAATCAGATTCAAACATGCGGCCTTCGCGTATTGCGCCGTCGTATTTTGGGGCGCTGTATTCTTGTCGCATATGTGATTTGAACATTATGCATGCGCGACTGGCATCCTGGGGAACAATGGTCAATGTATCCCCCATATCATGCAGTGCGCGATTCAACTGGGTGTATTGACCGTATACGCAATGCAGACCAACCGGTGCCCCGGGTAATTCCTGGCGCACAGCGGCGCGATACTTACGTGTCCCCAGCAACGGATTCAGCTTTTCTTGGGCGGTCAACATATTGCCCACATATTTATCAACCAGTGTGTTTGCCTTTTTATTCAATTGGAAATCATCCAATCTTTCCTGGTATTCGCGCGCCACCGAATCCAATACAGGGGCCGTGGGGCGCATGCGCGTTTCCCAGACCAGTGTGCGTTTTGCATTGTCATTGGTCGTGTCGCCAATCCCAGTATACGATGATGCCGACATAACAAATGCCGCCGTGGTCAGTATATATGGAATTGTTGTTTTGAATTTCATTTTTTCTCCTTTGCAATCAAAACAGATACATCACGGATGCATCTGAATCAGTTAACGTTCGTTTTTGATTGGTTCACCGCGATAAATAAAATTCGCGATGTACATTCAGACAATTTGGAAAACCAAACCGCCCCGACTTGCCACAATTTATCGGCAGCCCGCCCTGAACCAGGGAACCAAAGTTTGTATATACAATCATAGTTATGTGCGGCAAAATTTCAAGTATATTTTTATAAAAAATTAAATTTTATGCCGGCGATATGTGATTTTTTCTGTTGTTATTTTTTTTCAAATGTTCTAAATTCCTGGGGAAATGAGCAAGGAAATTATTGAAAATATTGAATCACAACAACTGTCGGACGCGATATCCCAGCGATACCTGTCGTACGCGGTCAGCACCATTGTATCCCGCGCATTGCCGGATGTTCGTGATGGTCTGAAACCGGTGCATCGCCGTATTCTGTATTCCATGTTGCGCCAGAAATTGTCGCCTGCGGCGGCGTTTCGTAAATGTGCGACCGTGGTTGGCGATGTGTTGGGCCATTATCACCCCCATGGGGACAGTTCGGTATATGACGCGATGGTTCGTCTGGCCCAGGATTTTTCCGTACGTTATCCATTAATTGATGGCCAGGGAAACTTTGGTAATATTGATGGTGACCCCCAGGCGGCATACCGTTACACTGAATCAAAAATGACCGATGCGGCCATGCTGATTATGGAAGGTATTGATGAAAACAGTGTGGATATGATGCCGAATTTTGATGGCACCACAACCGAACCGGTCGTTATGCCCGGGGCGTTTCCGAATTTGCTGGCCAATGGCGGTATGGGAATCGCGGTTGGTATGGCGACAAATATTCCAACACACAACGTGGCCGAGGTTTGCGATGCCTTGACCCTGGTGGTGGACAAACCGGACGCAACCACCGCCCAGATTATGAAGAAAATGATTGGGCCCGATTTTCCAACCGGTGGCGTCCTGATTGACAGTTTTGATACAATCGTTAAAAACTATGATACCGGTCGTGGCGCGTTTCGTATTCGCGCAAAATGGGAAATTGAAAAACTGGACCGTGGGGCCGAGCAGGTTGTTATCACCGAAATTCCATACGGGTTGCTGAAATCCAAATTGGTGGAACAGATTGCGGGCCTGATTGATGCACGTAAATTGCCATTGGTGGACGATATTGTTGATGAATCAACAACCGATGTTCGTATTGTTATTACGCCCAAGAGTCGTAATGTCCCATTGGACAAGATGATGGCGCACCTGTTTGCGATGACCGATTTGGAATATCGGTTCAATATGAACTTTAACGTCATTGATACAAATGGCGCACCACGTGTGATGGGGATTGGTGACGTATTGCGTGAATTTATTGCACACCAGAAAAACGTTTTGATTCGCCGTACGAATTGGCGTTTGGGTAATATCACGCGCCGGTTGGAAATCCTGGGCGGTTTGTTGATTGTGTATCTGAATCTGGATCGGGTAATTGAAATCATCCGAACCGAAGATGACGCAAAATCCGTTTTGATGTCGGAATTTAAGTTGAGTGAGGTTCAGGTAGAGGCAATCTTGAACACACGCCTGCGCAGTCTGCGTAAACTGGAAGAAATGGAAATCCGTCGCGAAGATGCAGAATTGCTGGCCGAACAGAAACAGTTGCAGGAATTGTTGGCGTCTGACCAGATGCAACGCGACCAATTAAAGGCATGGTTTGCCGACATTAAAAAGCGTTATGATAAAAAGACTGCACTGGGGCGCCGCCGTACAACCTGGGCGGAACAGACCGAAGAAATTGTCGTTAATGCCGATGAATTTATAGAGAAAGAACCCCTGACCGTCATATTATCAACAATGGGCTGGATTCGTGCGGCCAAAGGAACCTTGGATTTGAATTCATTGGATTTGAAATTCAAGGAAGGTGATGAATTGCAATTCGCGTTTCACGCGATGTCTACGGATAAAATCAACCTGTTCACGTCCAGTGGTAAAATGTTCACATTGGCGGCCAACGAATTGCCATCCGCGCGTGGGTTTGGTGAATCGGTACGTCTGATGGCGGATATCGCCGCGGATGAAACCATTGTACGTGCATTTGTTTTGGATACAACGGCAAAGTATTTGTTGGTTGCGCGCCATGGCACCGGATTTATCGTATCTGGTGAAAATTGCCTGGCCCAGACCAAGAATGGCAAGCAGGTCATGAATACGGACGCCGCGAACCAGGCGATTATGTGTGTGCCGGTTACCGGTGATACAATCGCGATGTCGGGTTCAAACGATAAATTGCTGATATTTGATACCGCTGAAATCCCTGAAATGACCCGGGGCAAGGGTGTAATCTTGCAAAAATATAATGCCGAACGCACATATGTTTTGGATGTTATGTTCTTTAACGTGGCGGATGGTTTTGGTTGGACAACCGGACGTGGGACAACAAAACTGGATGATTGGACGCCATGGCGTGGCCGGCGCGCGTCCCAGGGACGTACGGTTCCATTGGGTTTCCCGCGCAGTGGTAAATTCACAAAATAACAAACGCCCATTTGGGCGTTTGTTATATTAAAAAATACACCCGCGGTTACGGGCGCAAAAAAACAGCACCCCCAACCGGGGTGCCATGTAATTAGTGAGGCATTTTGCCTTCGGTCATGACCACATGCTTGCGCAATTTCGGGTCATATTTGCGGAATTTCATTTTGCCTGCTGTGTTTTCAGACTTTGTGTTTTTTGTTGTTGTATAGAAATAGCCGGTTTCCTTGTTTTCCAGCTTTACAACTTCTTTGCTACCTTTTTTAGATGCCATTTTACTGCCCTTTGATTATTCTGATGTCGATTTTAGGTTAAAAATTACTGGAAATCAAGTCTTTTTTATCATACAATTTTTCCGCGCGTGCGGGCGTGGCGAAATTGGCAGACGCGCTGGATTTAGGTTCCAGTGGGGCAACCCATAGGAGTTCAAGTCTCCTCGCCCGCACCAATAATAATGTTCGTGGCGACTACGACGCTGTGCGTCGTGTGGTTGCGCCGTCAGGTGCGACCAAATTGGCAGACGCGCTGGATTTAGGTTCCAGTGGGGCAACCCATAGGAGTTCAAGTCTCCTCGCCCGCACCAATAA
>CAKQEW010000003.1 GCA_934230415.1 uncultured Alphaproteobacteria bacterium
TAGGATATGCACATTGACTTAGTCAAAGTTTGGATTTTTCCAAATTCAACTGTCTGCATATCTCTTCTTGAACGATTCTTGATTTGCATCAAAAATCTCTTGATGAGCTGCTTTTATTCACAATGTTTGCGATGTTTATCAGGAACCCTATTCATCTGGTTGTTCCGATAACCGCAGAATTTCAGGGGTTGAGAGGCTTTTTTGTTTTGTCCTCAACTTGAAAGCCCGCATAGTATGTGCCCTATTTCGGAAAAAGTCAAGCGCTTTTTAGAAAATAATTTTGAAAAAATTTCGGGGCGCGCCGGATTTTATCCCCAAGACCGCAGAAATCCGCCATTTTTTATTTTAAATTTTTTTCATTTTTTTCTGATTTTTTATTTTTTGCCCCCGCCCTACGATTCGGTTTTGGCCCAAAATCTGATTCGGATGCCACAAAAAAAGACCGCAAAACGCGGTCTGTTTATAGGAATCCGAACGATTCGCACATCAGAATCGGTACATAAAGCCTAATTTTACCATCGGATAGAACTTTATATCATCCAATTCATGCTGGGCATCGGCCAGGGCCTGGGCCTTGACATCATTCACATGTTCCTTCATCGGGTCTGTGGTAACACTTTGCCAGCTGTTTGTGGCGGTATCAAATTTCTGTAATCCGTCAAATGGAACATCCAATCCCAATTGTGCCGACCGATTCGTGAACACAACACCCGCGTCCATATATAGCTTGAACCCAGCAAACAGCCCCAGGTCAAACCCAGCGCCCAGGTACGGCCCAGAATATTTCCAATCTGCACGCGCGGTACCGTGAACGCCACCGCCGGTATAGCGGTATAATTCATCCATCAGTTTGAATTCAAACGATTCGGATGGCAAACCATCAATTTTGCCCGCCAGTGCCGCATCCACCGCCAGTTTTCCAGTATAATACCCACCGGTCAGACGAATTCCGCCCATAAACCACGCATCACCAAATGGGTAAAAGTCCACCAAGGCCGCCACGTGGTATGCATCAATCGTACCATCATTAATGGTCAGGTTATCGCCAATATCCACCCCATCGCTGCCCATGGCAGAATCCACCGCGGAATTAATTGCAGACTTAATTGGCTTTGTGCTGGCAAAATCCAGACGCACCCCCAGGCGCTTGGCCCAGAACGAACTAAAATCCTTGTTTGCATAGCCTACAAACCCATTCAGGCCACTGGTCGCCGATGTGCCGACGCCAAATTGCACGCCATGCGGGAATGCTGTTTGAGATTTTGTCGTGATGGACGCGTCATCAGCATATGCCGTGGTTGCGGTCATTGCCGCTATAACAATATAAAATGGTGATTTTCTCATGGGACCCCCTGGTGATTTGTTATGATTATATTCTGGATAATAACAAATCGCACGCACGCCGCGCAAGCAAATTTTCTGTTTAATTCAGGGCCATTTTGTGATATTATTCGTGGTATGAAGACGAAGATTTTAATTTTTTCGTCCCTGCTGTCTTTATGCGGGGCGAATGTGGCGCACGCATCCGAATGCATCGGTGCGGGCTGTGACGTGCAACCGATAATTTCTGAACCGACACAAATCGGCATTATCCAGACCCCAGACGTCGTAGCCGATGTCATTGGATACGATGCGCCGGTTGAATACACGTATGCCGAACAAATCCCCATGCGCCAGGTAAAGTTACTGACGGTGAAACCGGTGGAATATGATGACCGACCAGCACTGTGGGACGGGACAGATGGCACATATCGCCAACAGAAATACGATAAAACCGTTGATTGGCGTGATGGCGTGCCAATTTGGGACGATTCCATTGTTTCATACCGGGACAAGGATTTTTCAGACTGGTTCCTGGAACCATTGCCAGAACTGTATATTCGTGATGTGGATGCGCCGACGGACGTGGCCACGGAACTGTACAATCAAAATATGGCAGATGCCGCGGCGACGCGTGCCCGGGTTGAAGAATTGTTGGCCCCGAAAAAGCCGTGCGATAACCTGTGGACCGACGATGTGGTTGCACCACGCGATGCATACACGGCCCAGGATATGACCGAAACTGTCCAGGCGGTATTTGGCGCAACCGATGATGGATGCCCATTTGAAACCGAAACCGAATGCAACATTTGGCGTCGCAAACCAATTGTCCGCGAAACGGTATCACCGCGCAGCCCAAAATTACAGGACGCGCGCATGGCGGAATTTGTCGCCGCGGCCAGCTGTAATACAGACATTGACGCCACAGATCCAGCGGCGGAACCATTGGTTGCACGCTATAAAATGCTGATGAATTCTGCGAATGCATGCTGCACAGATGGTTTGGTATATTCATTAAAGCGCGCCGGTGCCAGTGATGGCCTGGTGTACAAATTCATGGCAGACGACGCGAACTTCTATGGTTTTGGGGCGCGTTGCCTGATGATGACGGACAAAGAATTGGATACAAAGTATCCGAACACAGCGACCGCGGCGGTCGCCGCGGACGTACGCAACGGATGCCTGTGCCGTGGACGTCAATGGTTTAACGCGATGCTGGCGCCATTTAATGATGCATATGCGGCCGTGCCAGAATTCAAGGATGCAAAATTCAATTATACATACACAGACGGCGTTGGACGTGAAATAACCGTCTCTATTAATAACGATGTCCAAAACGTTATGTATCAATTAACACTGTGTCCATAAAAAACGCGCCACTGGCGCGTTTTTTATTAGGACGGGAAAATCCCCACAAAAAATGCCGCCCCATGTGGGCGGTGATTATTTTCCGTCTTGGGATTGATTCTTTTGCTGATTAAAACTGTCGCTGGTCATACGAATTGCAACATTTAATCTGGACAGACATGCACCAACCTCTTTTTGCCCCTTGATCTCGCGTACGGTGCGACAATCAACGACCGTGCCATCCACATTGACATACGGAATGCCCGCATCAGCATCTGTTTTTTCGTTTCTTACATTTTTGGCATTAGAATACGCAACGGCAACATCGTTTGCGACCTGTTTCTTTAATTCTTGGGTTATATTGCCACCGCTGTACATGCTGTACATAAAACTATAGTTTTGACGCAGGCATGTGAACACTTCGTTTGTGGTGTTTTCGTTATCACAATTACGCGCCCCAGCCAGTTGGATTCCGCGATCATTACTGGTGTTCAGACCGCGACCAGAACTGCTGTCCGAACTGTTGGCGCCGGCCGCCGCCAGATTAGTTGTCAAAATTGCTTTTTCCAGCTGGGTTTTCAGACGGCGCATCGTCGCATCCAGGTAATCATATTGCGCCTTTAACTGCTGGGTCATTATTGTGGCCTTTAATGCCATGATATCGCGCATTTCCTGGCGTTTCTTCGCATTCAGATTCTTATTGTCAGATTCACCGATGTTATACACATGCGTTGTGCACATTGCATACTGCGGCAAAACATACAGGCTATCATCGGAACATGTTGCTGCTGTTGCTTTATCCAAATCTGTGGTACAAATCTTGTCACCAATCTGCTTCAGGGTGACCTTGTTTTGCAGCTCTTCTTTTTGATTTGCGGCATAACAGTATTTCTTTATCTCGTCTTCGGTCTTTGCACTGGCTGGGGCGTCCTGCTCTATCATACGTTGCAGTGTGTCAATATCAATACTGGCCTGCTTTTTGCGATTGCGGAACAATGCGGAATTATCCAAAGCCTCGGACGCACAGCCGATACGAATACTGTTACCATCATCGCCATCGGCAACATTTAACCATTCACGACGAACCTGCTCTTTATCCGTCAGCATTTTTACCAATTGGCATCCACCATCCGACATCGGCACAACCTGACCAGGTTTACACGGCTGACCACCTATAACACCTTCATTCCCAGGCAATCCACCCTCCATTTCCAATATGGAACGTGATTTACCGTCCGGACAATTCGCGCTTGAATAGTGCATAACCTGGCCGGGACCACATACATACTGGGCCCACGCGTTACATGTACCATTCAGCATCATATAAATATCAGAAATATCCACACCAACAGACTGGGCCATAATCAGTGCATCGTACAATTCATCCAACACATTGTTGTACGGGTCAAAGAATTTCAGCGCGCGCTGCTTGAACGCACGGGCGCGTTTCGGCCCAGTGCAATTGTTTCCGGTTGTTTCACTGCACCCCGCATATGTGAATGTGGCACGCATTGCCGATTGCAACGATTTCATATGCGTTTCGGCATTTTCAATTTTTTCGTAAATTTGTCCGGTGATTTGCTGGCGTGCCAATACGTCCGCAGAAACCCCAGACGCGGCCGCGGCAACCTGGGTTGCGGTCAGACCAGTGTCAGACGTTGCGGTCGCTGTTGGCTGGACATTTGCGGTCGCCACAGACTGGGCATCTGCCAATGCCTGGGCGGTTAATTCTTTCTGTTGGGTCAATGCGTTTTGCAATTGGGCAACCGTTTCAGCATTTTGTTGTGCCATTGTTTGCTGCATCTGTTGCATCTGCTGCTGCATTGCCTGTAATTGTTGGGCATTTTGTTGCGCCGCCGCCTGGGCCGCGGCCGTTTGTGCCGCCGCGGTTTGTGCATTTGCCCGTGCCGTGGAATTCGCAACCAGTTGTGCCGATATATACTGAATTAAATCGTCTTCATACTTCTGGCAACTGTCGTTTGATTGAATGCATCCTGCAACAATAGACGACGCAATATCCATAGTTGTACATCCGCCCGATGCACATTTCGGCTGGGCACAGCGCAGGACAACCGCATTGCAATTACTGAAATCTGCCGTCGCCGGCGTACCGGTTGCGGTTGCACGACTGTTCATCATGGTGTTCCATGCGTTATTGTTCATGGCCCCGGCATTACCGTTATACGCGGTCAGGTTATTACCCGCCGTTGTCGGCACCACGGCCACCGCCGGCCCCATGTGTACCAGCGCCAACGCCACCACTAAAAAGTTTGTTATGGATTTCATACTCTCTCTGTATGCGTAATTTTAACATAAAAACCGCGAACTGGAAAGATAAAAAATCATCAATATTGCATATTTCTGTTGTGCGCGAATAGCGTTTGACAAAAATAATTTTTGTATTAAAATACTGACACAATGATTGAATACAAAGACAAAAAAATTTTATCACTGGATTGGTCGGATATTGATGAAAACCTTAATCTGGCGACGCCACATTGTTATGCTGATTTGGACGCAGACTGCACATTGCGGTACACCACGGCGTCCGGCACGGTTATGACATATCCATTGCGCCAGTACAAGGGTCGTTATTACTGTGAATTATCCCGGCGGACAATTTCCGGGGTCACTGTACGTCAACTGGCCCTGCCATTGTTTCGCGATGACGTTCTGATTGGTGCGCGGTCTGTTGCACTGGGACACAATGGGGCCACTTTCCGATGCACGAATATCGCGGATGCCGTGCGCGCCGCGCGGGATGCAAAAATCACAAAAAAATTTAAGTATGAATTATGGAAACATAATGCCCACTTTCACGCCAACGACGACCCTGATGTACACATGGTCATTACGAACGCATTGGAACGGACATTACGCCAGGCCCACCCATTATCAATGGCGATGCGGCGGCATCTGGCGAACACGGCAATAAATATAGGGCGCGTCTATGATGCGGTTATTGCGTTTCAGAAAAAGTACCCGTTACGCGACAATTTACTGGAAATCAGCGGCGCCACACTGGATGAATTAATCCAGACGGTTGCATTACCAAAATCTGATACGTGCATAGGCAAATCAGCAACCCGCCGGTTAAAGCACACACCGGTCAGCCACACTGAAATGAACCAGATGGTCAGCATAGGATACAAAAATCCTGGGGCATTTCCGTACGAATGGATACGCAACATTCCGCCGGCCCAACGTGGCGATGTGACGGCACAATTACACGCCGCCATGCGTGACGCCGCGATAAAATCATATTGCCCCGACCAACCATCGGCATGTATGCGTATGGAACCGGCAATGGACGAATTGGCCGCAAAAATGTCTGAAATATTGCACCTGGATGTAGATATCACATATATCGCCCCCGGGCATTTTGCAAAGGCACACCAGATTTGCGTCGCCGGTGCCAAACCATACATCCTGAAAACATATCACAGCAACTGCTGCTATGACGAGGTTGCCCAATGGAACCACGACACAGAATTACAAAATTCTTTCTTGGTCGGTGGCCGCAAATACCAGGGCCAGATACGATTTCGCAAAATCGCGACGGCGGGTTTAAGCAACCAACGCGGTGAAATATACCTGGTGGCACCAATGGCCATGGGCCAGCCAGAACCAATTCCCACGCATCCGTACACCCGGTTCAAATGGTATCAATTATACGATACGGCCCCAAATCGCCATGGCAACACAATTATTGATTGTGGCGCCATTGATATACACCCTGGTTTTCGTGGCAAACCATACATGACAAAAATTATAAACACTGTCCTATATCGCCCATGGGATGATTTGTCAATTGTGCTGAAAAAATACAAGTCCAAACAAATTCGCGATACCGTTAATTTCATGAATGAATACACCAACAGCGCGATACCAAATTATAATACAATTAATGCAAAACTGGTCTTTCTGGACCAAAAGACACGATAAAAAACGGGGCCAAAGCCCCGTTTTTTTATTATTCCACACTGGTGGTGATTATGTCACCGTATGTGCCGGCCTCGTCCCCACCGACATAGCAACTGATGTGACGGCCAACATTGTTCATCCATTCGTTGTATGCCGCCTTTTGCGCCGCGGTCAGGTTTGCCTCCTGGATATCCTTGGTCGCATGGTATACGGCGAAACCACTGCCAACGCCAACCAATGTTGCACCAATCGCAGATGCCGTCGGCGTCACCCACTTTTTATCATCGGTTTTGTCCGTACCGGTATCCTGAGCCGCCTGGCATGCAATTCTCAGGCTGATCATTGCGGCAGAAAAATCACTCTTACCATCTGAGCAATCTTTGTCCTCGGCGCCGCAAGTTTTTAGCTTTGCCGCTGCATTCTGTACCGTCGTGATAAGAGTACCATCCACATCGCACTCCTTGGCCGCACGAACCGCCGCCGGCATGTATGTAAGCTGGATATCGGTGACACTGGCAGAAGCACCCAAAGCATTGTCAGCATATTTCACACACTGCTTCGCCCAACCTTCGGCACTCTTGGTGTCTTCAGACTTATTCAATCCGGTCAGGGCACCAAATGCCTTGCCATTTGCGATTGAACTGCCCAAATATGCGCCACCGACCGTGCCACCCAATGCACCAATCGCCGTCAGCCATCCGCGTACGCGTTCCTGGCTCTTGGCCTGGTCTGCGGTGGCCTCGTCCGCAACGGCGTTTGCGATTTCATCCAAATCTGAATTTGGAATCCAGCTGCCACAGGTAAAGCTGTCGCCGACAGCAAAGTACGCCGTGGACCAATTCGTGCCAGACTGCAGTTTTTCCTGAATCCGTTTGTCATCGGATTGCAGTGTCACACGCACACGACAGAACGAACCATACAAATCGTTGCTGGCGGTGAACTGGTTGGCCTTTAACCCATTGACAGAATACGTCTTGGGCACGGTATTGGATTTCAGTTTCACCCACATATATGTGCTGCCGTTGTCACGGGCACCGGTGATGCCACCCTGGTTGCTGGCCAGGCACATATTCTGTTCCTTGGTCAACTTGGCGTTATATTTCGCCTGGGCTTCTTTTTCAATATCGTACAACAGGTCACGGAACAACGACGATGCCGCCGCAGATTGCGCATATGTATCATAGGCAACCATTACCTTTTGGTCAAACACATTACCGTCTGAATCAACCGTATTGCATGTGCCCTGGTCACCAGATGCATTGGTGCACAACGCATTGCCATTTTCATCGTATGATTGAACCTGATCTTTGCTGGCCGTTATCTGTGTTGATGCGCCGGCATCAATCCATCCACCACGAACATCGGTTGCATCGCCCCATGAACTGGTAACTGTTTGGGAGTTCATGTCAATCTTGCTCTTTTCAATGGCCAACTGTTCCTGGCATGCGGATGCGTTTTTAACCGTATCCAGGCACAACCCCAATACAATTGTGTAATCCAGAACACCGCCAACCTTGTTCATAGATTTGTTAAATGACGCATCATTCGTCTTGGTCAGGTCGGAATAGATATCTGTACGATTGCGATAGCAATTTACATAATCCGTACCACACATTGTTTTAACACAGCTGGTTGCAACCGACTGACACTGCTTTTTCATTTGTGCCAATGCCGCGTCACTGAAACTGTTTGCCAATGTCGCGTTCAGGGATGCAACAACGCCAATCGGATCGGCACCGGCACCACCATCGTATTCTGGGAACAATGCCTTAAACGCGTCACTGTTAATATATGTATATGAATATGTGCCCGCTGAATTCAGGTTCGTCGCCGCATATTTGCAGTTTGCATCTGTATTCACCACGGACGCGCATCCGCGTTCAATATCATCATATGTTGCCGTGCCATTAATGGACTTGTCGTTACCCTTAAACACCGCAGAATAACATGCCGCACCGACACCGCCACCACATACGCGCATTGCACATGTTTTGATGGTTTCTGTACATTTCTGCTTTGCCCGCGTGTCAAATTGATTCACCAGGTCGCTGATTTTCGCCTTCATACTGGCATTCATGCGCGCAGAATACGCGTTGTCATAAACGTCCGCCTGGTTATCTTCGTCTTTTAACTGGGACGCCGTTGGCATCACGCCATTGCCCACGAATGTGGCATAGCAATACTTGTTCGCACCAATCGTGTTCATGCATGAATTTTTGATGTATGATGCAATTGCAGACGTACTGACCATATCGGTGGTTACAGACGCCGTGGTTGCATCGGTGGTGCCGGCGTTAATGTTGTCCGCCTGGGCAACTGTTTCACTGGACGCCCCCTCATAACACTTGTATGGGTTTTCCGCACACGCATTCAGGATACATTGGTCAACAACCTTGTAACACGTGGAAACCGCATTAATCGCCGCCAATGATGCGCCTTCGTCAATCATTTCGCCGATACGGCTGGTGGCGGTTGGTGTGGTTGTTGTGGTTGAACCGAACAATTCCTGTTTACCTTCGGACTGGCAACGCGCCAATGTGGAATCACAGAAAATCATCTGCTTTTTAAATTCGGCGCTGGTCGTGCACAGTTCAAAATCCGCGCCGCAAACATTATCTTTCTTCAGGCACGACGTATAACGTCTGATGCAATTTGATGTGTCGTATTGATTGGAAATCGCTGCCGCGGTAATCATCTGGCCCAGGACACTGCCGTCTGTGGGGTATGTGTAATCTGTAACCTCGCCCGCGGTGTTCTTGGACGCAACGTTGGCCAATGCCGTTGTACTGGATGTGCCGAACAGGCTGTTTATCCCAGACGTGCTGCACTGGGCCAATGTGGACAGGCATTGTGGCATTTTCGCGTGGAACAGAACCTTGTTTGTGCATTCTTCAAAACCAGAACCACAGGCATCGCCGCCCTTGATACATGCGGTATATGCATCAATGCACTCCGCATTGGCCAGCAAACTGGACGTTGTGCTGGATGTCGTCGTTGTGGTGGTTGACACCGACATCGTCGGCATGCGTCGTGCGGCATTTCCAACAACGCTGGGGCGCGCAGATGTCACCGCGAATGCCGCGGGAAAACACGCCAAAACCGCAATAAAACTAACAGATTTTTTCAGAAAACTCATCCTGTCCACTCCATTATTTATGATTTACTATATCATAAAATCGTGTCTTGATAAAGAAAAAACTATGATTTTTAGGGCAAAATAAATGGGGGTATTACCCCCAAATTTTTCAGACTTAGTCAATTTCATCCAAAATGCATTTCAGTGTTTCCATATCATCTGGCAAATGCGATTTAAAATGCATGCGCACACCCGTCGTCGGATGATTGAATTCCAGATATTCGGCGTGCAGCATCTGGCCATCATGTGTTTTCAGGAATTCCAATAATTCTGGGTCACGCACAGATGCCAGCCGATTTGTCCCGCGCCCATATACCGGATCACATAAAACCGGAAAACCATGCGCAGATAAATGAACACGAATCTGGTGTGTGCGACCCGTCAACAAATTACAGCGAAACGCCGACACACCCGCGCGTGACCACGTGTCCATAACCGTTACCTGGGTATGTGCGGGCTTTCCGCCTGATTTCACCATTGTCATTTTTTGGCGATTACGTGATGAGCGGGCAATATTTCCAGTAATATCTGCCCCGTCCCAATTTGGCAACCCCCAAACAAATGCAACATAACGCCGAACCAAATCGTGCGATGAAAATGTTTTTACCAGTTCACGAAATGCCGCGTCTGATTTTGCAAATACCATAACGCCACTGGTATCCTTGTCCAGGCGATGAACCACACCCGGGCGCGTATCACCCCCCAACGCCGACAGGCCACAATGCGCCAACACATTTTGAACCAATGTACCCGTCTTGTTCCCCGCCGATGGATACATGACAATTCCGCGTGGTTTGTTGATAACGATAATATCGTCATCTTCGTAAATAATATCCAGGTCAAAGTCAGACGATATATTTTCCGCCGCCACATCTGTTTTGGTATCCGGGATTTCAACAACAATTTTGTCATCCCCACGCAGACGCGTCGCACTGCGCGCCGGGGCGGCGTTCAGGGTTATATTGAATCGTTGAATTTCACTGCGCGAAAAGTCTGGCATTTTATCCGCCAGAAATTTATCCAGACGCAATCCGGCACCGCCATCGTCAACAATAAATTCACGTGTTTCCGACATAATAAAAACCTATTGTAATTCGTCCCACGATTGCGCGGTGCAACGCGCCAGGTCAATTGTTAATTCGCGATTATCAGACGACACCGGACATGTCAGCATACCCGTGCTGGCCGCCTGGTCCGCGTCACGCGTGGCATTACGATATGTAAATTTGATTTCATTTGGTGGATACACACATGCGATATGTAATGTGCCATCGTGCGCGCCATTTGGTCCAATCCACACGCGAACGCCATACCCCAATCCATAGCACGGAAACCCATCCAGGTAATATAAAACCAATCCTGAACGCCCAATTAATTTTGATGATGGGATAAACTTTCCGCTGTATTGATGCAGGCTCAGACCGGTTAAAGCCTCCCAATCTGAACTGGTGGAAAAAATACTGACACGGCGCACGACGGGCGCGTCATCGGCAAATGCAGACGTAATGCACATGCCAACCAATGTTATAAACATTGCGATTTTTTTCATTTTTGATTCCCTATTTCCATCAATTCAACAGATATTCGTTTCACAGACGTTGTTGGCATTGGTATTGTATGCGTAAAATCAATGCTGGTCCCGGCATCCAACAATGTTGCAGACGGCATAAATTTATGCGTGGCAACAACATTATTGTTCGCATCATATGCAATTATTAACATATCAGGAACACCATATATCTGGTCAGATGTATTTTCAATCACGCCATCAACCGCCAAACGTGCCCCGCCCGCATCTGTAACGGCACGCACCGCGGTTGCACGCGCAACCAGTGGCGGCTGGTTTGCCGTGTCCATCTGGTGCCGGGTAATGACAGCGACCGTAAATACAATCGCCGACAACAACGCACACAGCGACGCCAAAAATGTCATAAACACCCCACGGCGATTTGTTCGTACCGGCGTCCACGTATGCCCACACAGTGCGCACCGCACCGGTCCCCCGTGCAATTTCGGCACAGAATATTCAGTTTTGCAAAATTCACATGTTATCTTCATGATTTTCTTTATACCACAAATTATTCCAATTTCAACAGGCTATATTTCGCACGAACACGCGTTTGAATTTCACTGATTGCGTTCATGAAATCGGCAACTGTTGCATTCTTGTTTGTGGCAACCGTGGCAAATAATTCGTACGCCGTGGTATCGCCACGTGTATCGCGCGCCGCCAACGATGCCATACGATTCAGTTCAACCAGTGTCATATCCATCATGTGCGCATCCCCAGATTTTACATCCCAATAATACGCCGGGTTTATTGAATCCTGGACCCGCTTGGTGACAATCAGGCGTGGCGTAATTGACCCGGCAAATCCAACCGTCACGTACAACGCCGTTATACGCCCCGCCGTCATATCCACAGAATCATTCACACGCAAAATTGCCGCCTTGACATCAGACGCAATGGACAAACCACCCAATGTCATATTAGACACCCATAAATCATCTGTGGTAAAACTGGTGAATTTACCAACATCTGCCAATTTGAATGTCCCAGACACATCCATTGCGCGCGAATCCGCAGATAACGTCCCAGACACGGTTGCGTTTTTAGTGTTTAACACCCCATCAACCGTCGGGCGTGTATTGAAAATCAAATTTGTTGTTGCCGCACGACCAATGGTCAACATTTCATCCATCTGCAGGCCATATGCATTTAAAAACGCCATATTCGCAATATCATGTCCGCCCAGATTCAGCGCAACCTGCATCGTGGCATCACGCGTATCATTTGATGGCACGCGCCACAGGTACAACGCATTGTCACGATTGACCGGTGTCATGGCAATAATTCCTGATGCGTCTGGGATCCCCAGGTCAATTGTATCCGCACGAAACGCGCCGTATGCACCATATGCCCGCGATGCGTCAACAAACCCAATTTGTCCCGCCGATGTTTCAACAATTTCGCGTGTGCGCAGTGGGGTTATTTCATCGTCTGTCATAACCACCACGCCCTGCAACGTGGCATGACCACCACCATCATTTGATTTTACGATACGCAATTGATATTCGTGACCATGTTCCATCAGATTTGTGTTCAGACCAAAATCGGTCAGTTCGTCCATCTGGACACGCGTTATGTTTTTGCCAACCGTGCGCAACAACGTTTCACGGTTGGCAACGATATAGCGTTCCAGTGAATCCTGGATATTTTCCATTTCGCGCGCGATGACAACATTTTCACTGCGCCGCAATGCCGCCGACTGAAACTGGAACAAAAACGGAATAACCATCGCAACCAGCGCAACCGACAGCAGCAATTCCACCAACATGCCACCATGTTGCGAATTTACACGTGAAAATATTTTTTCCCGTATCATTGTATTGTATCCTTTTGCGGCACAGATTTCCAACCACTGTGCATAATCGCATCAAATTCCCCCATTGTCGCACCTGTCGGAATGCCCGCCCGATCAAGTGTCAGCGAATTAAACCTGGGCGGCGTTGTGGACGGAAATGTCCATGCCCCCAGTTTCAATGGCGCCGTTGTTGACATCAATAATTCACCAGACAACGTTAAACCGTAATCTTCGTAAAATATTATTTCTTCTGTTGAAATATACGGGGTTTTCACAGAATTTGCCGTTACACCTGTAAATCCACTGATGGTACGGCTGGTGGTTGATTTTAATGTTAAATCACGCGCAACATTCACTGATTTTTTGACCGTCGCACGATCGGTAATTATACGGCCTTGGGTCGTATATGACGTGCCATTCATTGTATTTGCATTTATGTTACGAAATCCTGTGACGTCGCCGGTTACACGCATATTGCCGATTTGAACCCCGGCCCCATCAACATTTGCCCCATGCGAAAAATATACATTGGTTGCATCAATCGTATCCGCCGATGCAAATACCGCCGTCACGTTCCGCACACGTCCAGATTTTGCAACCACACCGCCCACATCATACATATCGTTTCCGCCCATATTCAGGTCACGCTGCATAACATTCAATTCATCATCCCCAAATGACGCACGATGTAAATATTTTGATGTATCCATACCATCGGTATTACGCGTCACACGATAAATCAATTGCCCCGGTTGGAATTCTGGGGCCGATACCGCCCAACTGGTACCATATGCAATGCCATCGTTTCCAACAACCGCCGCGTCTGTGCCAATATTGCGGGCGATGCGTGCACTGTCCAAATTGTCACGTCCAACATTAAACGCCAGATAAACATCCGTAATTGTTGCACCACGAACGACATACTTGTCAATAAATCCCGCCGATGCGCCATCTGAAATTTGCGTCAATTCATCATCAGATAATTTTATCTGGGCAACATCGGGCCATTTGTCCTGGTTTGCGCGAACATAATTCAACACCACATCACGCAGTGCAATAACCTCGCGCGCGATGGCAACGTCACGTACCGCATTCGTTGTATCAGAAATACGACTGTATAAAAATGGCACAACAATGGCAATAACCGCCATGGACAGTATAACCTCTGTCATACTGGTGCCACGCGACGCGCCCGATAAAAATGCATTTTTATTCACAACCACTTTTCCCATCCAACATGCATTGTTTTATATCTATGCGCTGTTCCAAACGCACCCAATAGTAATATTGGCATACCAAGTATTGGGACAATGATTTTTGGTTATACACACCACCCAAATCAGAAATCAATGTTTTGCACGCGACCGTGGCAGCGTCATCTGCCGATGGGTTTGCCAACGGCGCAATACCATCATTATTAATCGTACCCAGCAATACATCTGGCAATATTGATGTGCCCGCCGGACGAATATCTAAAATGACCGCACCACTTTCACCCTGGGCCAATGCATCGGATGTCTGGTCACGCATTGTAATATTGGATGCCGCGATTGATGACGTGCTTATCCCACTGTTAGACGAATATTCCAATGTGTCTGTATTAATATAAACATCCTGGCCGCGCGACGCATTCAGAAATGAATTTATTTCCAATCGTTCAACACTGAAATTAATTTTATCCGTGACGACATTACCGCGCACATTCCAATCACGCGGGCCGGTAAACCCGGTGCGCCCCGCCGTCATGGCAAAATCATATGCCGCAGACGATGTCGCAGTAAAATTACCCGCATCGCCATATGCCGCAATTGTTCGCGCATCAACCCCCCCAACCGACAACACACCACGCGTCAGCGTCATGGCGGCGGCGCCATCGGCACTCTGGAACACGACACGGTCGGCATTTATATTTTTGATTGCATTTTTCACCTTGCGCCCGGATTCGGTCCCAGACAACGACAATGTTGTAAATTCACCCGTATCAAATTCACCACGACGCGCAATAATATTACCCACGTTATCCAGGTTAAATCCGCCCATATCCAATTCTGTTAAAAACCCAGAATCCAAATCAGCGACATTACGACGCACAACATCAGAATAAACGTTATCCAGTTCAATCCCAACCAACAATGCGCCATCACCCGTTGTTGCATAAAAACCAATACGACGCGCCAATTCTGATAATTGTAATTGTGATAAATTTCCGCCACTGATTTCCAGGTATGCCGAAACCTGGCCCGCGTCATTGTTAATCACCAGGGCAATATCCTGGCCCAATGCGGTGCGCGGCACAAACCCCAACGGCAAACCATATGGTTCCAGCAAATCAGAAAACCGGTCCCCGGACACAACTGTTTTTTCATATGGAATTTGTGATAAATTTTCACGAATAAAAATTCGTGCCGCCGCCGTGGCATTATCAACCTGGCGCGTGGTGGCATACATCTGGGACGCCATATCACGCGATGCCAATTGCGATGCAAAAAAGGGCATGAATGCAAAAATGCATGTCAACGCCAACAACGCCTGTAATAAAAAATTTCCACTCTGATTTCGTGGCAATGGAATGGCCCCCTCCTGCACATATGGCAGGATAGCAATTGAAAAAAGATATTGCAATCAGTTTTAAGATGATTTAACATCACGATGTTTTAAACGAAGTGGGCGATATAAAATTCGTCTGAAATTATTTCCTGAAACACAAGTAAGAAAAAATGCAAAACAAAAAAAATCAATCGTCTGTGGGCATGATGATTCAACGTTGCCATAAATGGCGCCAGAAACGCAAACAATACATTGACCAGGCACGTCAAACATCTGATGAAATTGAACGCGAACGTCTGTTACAGGCCGCCGAACACTATGGCCGCATTGTTGCCGCCGAACAGGGAAAAATTGATTCCACACGCACACCGGCGGACAAAACCCCAATTCCAGACACGGACACAGATGATAATTCTGCATCTGATGATGACGATACGCCATTGCCCGAATTTATTACTGATTTAAAGTAAAAATTGTTGAAATTTAACCATGCTTTGCTATCCTGGGGTATGATAAAAAAGGAAGCAACGCATGGACAGCAATTACACCGTTTTAGCACGCAAATACCGCAGCCAGGATTTTCAGTCACTGATTGGCCAGGATGTTTTGGTCAAAACATTAACCACGGCAATTAATACCGGGCGTATTGCGCATGCATATATCTTTACGGGAATTCGCGGAACCGGCAAAACCAGTACGGCGCGCATTCTGGCCAAGGCGTTAAACTGCCTGTCATCAGATGGCCCAACTGCAACGCCATGTGGGGTTTGTGAAAACTGTCGTGCGATTGCCGCCGGCCAACATATTGACGTTATGGAAATTGACGCGGCGTCACACACCGGCGTGGATAACATGCGCGACATTTTGGATGCGGCACAATATCGTCCAACAAATGGTCGGTACAAGGTTTATATTATTGACGAAGTTCACATGCTGTCTACGTCGGCGTTTAATGCGCTGCTGAAAACATTAGAAGAACCACCGGCACATGTTATCTTTATTTTGGCAACAACCGAAATCAGAAAGGTCCCAGTTACAATTCTGTCCCGGTGCCAGCGTTTTGACCTGGTTCGTGTGCCGGTTGAAACATTAAAAAAGCATTTTGCATGGATTGCAACCCAGGAAAAAATAGAGTTATCTGATACGGCGAATGAATTACTGGCGCGCGCGGCCGATGGTTCGGTACGTGATGGCCTGTCACTGTTGGACCAGGCAATCGCCCAGACCGGTGGTCATGTAGACGAAGCCGCCGTACTGGCCATGCTGAAACGCGCCGACCGCGGGGTTGTGGTTGATTTAATGAAAACCGTGCTGTCTGGCGATACCGCCGCGGCACTGGAAACCGTTGACCAGATTTATAATAACGGGGCCGATTTGGCAATGTTATTAACCGACATGATGGAATGGACACATTGGGCAACACGTATGCATCCGGCACTGCACGCGGGCGACGTTGCAACATCACCATACACCGCCGACCAACGTGACCAGATTCGTGAAATAAACGCCCGCATATCACTGAATACACTGTCCAGAATATGGCAGGTTATGGTTGCCGCCGTTCCTGAAATGCAGGCATCCGGGAATCCAAAACAATGTTTTGATATGCTGATTGTACGTATGATGCACATTGCGGACATGCCACAAATATCAGAAATTTTAAAACGCCAGGCGGTCGCCACACCGGTGGCCACACCAAAACCGGCGACACCTGAAAAGCCAAAGTTTTTAACAATCACATCACCGGATGATTTGGCGACCGCGTTACAGAATGCCAAGGAAATTATGCTGCACGCGTATTACAACAGCAATATTGAAATCGTTGATTTCAGCGATGGCAAAATCACATATTTTGACCGCGGCAATGACGAAACATTTGCGTCACGCCTGGCCATGTGGTTGGGCGACAAAACGGGTCATCCGTGGACATTGACGCGTGCGACGGAATCCCAGCACACCCATACCGCCGCCGAACAAAATATGGCCGCGTTGGAATCGGACCCACTGGTGGCCAGCGCAATGGATTTATTTGAAGGTGCGCAAATCGTTGGCACAAAATAAAAATTTAACACGGGGGATAACATATGAGAATGGAATCAGGTCGTTCATTAATTGAATTAATCGGCGTACTGGCAATTACCGGTGTCATGGCGGCCAGTGCGATTGGTATGTATCGTGTTATTCGCACAAACCAGGTGCGCCATATTGCATCGGCCACACTGGAACAAATTGCAAAAAATACAAAACTGCTGTTGGAAATGCGCGGGGATTATACGGGCGTGTCCATTGATTACCTGATTAAATCAGGTGCATTAAAATCCACGGCGGCGCCATTGGGTGGATCTGATTGGTCGGTTACCGCGTCATCCGATGGTAAATCATTTGCAATTAACCTGACCCAATTATCCAGTGGCGATTGCCAATATCTGGTATCCATGCCGGCATCGTTTGCAACATCCGTCACGGTTAACGGATATACAACCGACCCAGACACACGCTGCTATTCTGCGGCACCAAACCAGGTTTCGTTTATTGTTGAATAAATACAAAAAAATCTTTGTCGCTGCTTCTGTAATCGCGCTGGGCGGATGCATGGCGTATCACAGCCCGGATCGCGCCACGTGGGGCAATTACCTGAACGGGGCCAGCTTTACAGACATGACCGAACCCGCGCGTGTGGCAAAACGTCCGGTGTATTTGGGTGCCGGCGGCAAATTAATTTCGCACGATAATATTCCGGTTGAACTGGAATACGGGGACAAGGCCACCACAGACAACATGGTTGCGCTGGCATATATGTCCGATTTGGAATACGCGTTATATGACGCACTGCGCAAGCCTGGCATTTCTGTTCAGCGCGCGGGGACCGATGTCGTTGTTATATTGGTGCGCGATGCAATAATGGAATTAAATGCGCCGGATATTTCCGCAACCGGCGATGACACACTGCGCACAATTGCCAAAATATTACAGCAATATGATGCAACATTTATTGAAATTGCGGGATACACCGATGCAATGAACGCGACCCAGGCACGTGCCCTGTCCATGGATATGGCCAGTCGTGTTGGCGTATACCTGGCCCAGCATAAAATAAATACCGCGCGCATGTTTATTGTTGCGCGCGGTGCATCCAGACCAATTGCCGCCCAGGATGATATTGGTCGCCTGACCAATCGCCGAATTGAAATTCGTATCACCCCGGCACGATAATTTATATATTAAAACCGTGTTCTGAATCCCAGGTATGCCCCACCATCGGTTGGCGAAATTGATACAGATGTATTTCCATTATTGTACCGATCGATAAACAGGTAATTGAACGCGATTCCCAATGCGGCGCCAGCAGCAACGTCGGCATAGTTATGCATTTTTACACGCACACGGGAATACCCAACGAACGACGCCAACGCGTACATTGGCACACCAATTTCCCAACCATACCGGCGCTGCCAATATGCCGCGCCAGAAAATGCGAACGACGTATGTCCCGATGGAAACGACAGCCCCGTGGACCCATCGGGTGCATTCGGGCGTTCTTCCTTGATTGTACGCTTTAAAACCTCTGTCGTGGCCCATGTTGAACCAACCGAATACCCCAGCTGCTTTACCCATTCGTAATCGCCGATATATGTTGAATATGCCAATGCCGACAACGGCAACAAAATCTGAAGCCAGCCGCCCATTTCACCCATGAATGCCGCCGTGCGACCAACATAATCGCCACGGTCAATTAAATATTCATAATGCCCATCAAAAAAAATGCCTGGGCTGGCGCCGAAAACGCCATTACACCCGCCAATGCAATCAGAGAAACTCGCTTCATTAACTCCTTCCTTCGTTTTTCAAGACTCATTTGGGATACTATACATAGGAATAATGTCCGCCAACCAGATATTTGACGTGACAAGTTTCCCTTTTCATTTAAAAATTTTGTTGTTATACTGCAACTGGCAATAAAATAAAACCAAAAGGAAGAAAGCATGGCAAACAACACAAAAACACCGGTGAATCCATCGGCCAAAAAGTATGCACGCACGGGTATAATCGCGGCAATCGTCATTGTGGTTGCGGCATTGGGCATCTGGGCGGTTTCAGCAACACATACATCGGCCCCGGCATCAATTGATGACGCAATGGAAACAGTTACCACAGACGCCGCAAACGCCGCCGATATGCGCATTGCAATTATTCGTATGGACGCAATTCAGGCTGATGCAGACGTACTGAAATCATTGCGCAAACAGAAAGAATCATATGAAACAAAACTGCGCGATGAATTGACCAAGGATCAAAAAGCGTTAGAAAAAGAAAAGGCAGAAATTGAAAAGTCCCAGGACGTTCTGTCACGTGAAGCGTTGCAGCGTCGTGTTGTAGACTATCAAAACCGCGTTGCGAAATTGCAACGTGATTTGTCTGAACGTGCCCAGTCAATTGACGCCGCGTTCCAGACCGCATTGAACGACATTCAAACCAAACATTTGGACCCGGTGATTGATGGCATCATTGCGAAAAAGAACCTGTCCCTGGTAATTGATGGCCGTTTTGCCCGCACAGGCAAAGATGTTCAAAACCTGGATATCACGGACGAGGTTATCAAGGCACTGAATAAAAAAGTATCCACGGTTAAAATGGAAAAACCAAAGGGATTCTAAAAAAGCGGGGCATCGCCCCGTTTTTTTTATTTACCACTGCTGGCATTTATTTTTTGATTGCCAACGGTGATTATTCCGTTTTCATATGTTGGGGCTGATTGCGTCTGAATCGCACGCTGCCAATAAATCGCACCGTCTGAATTACGTAACGCGTACAGGTTATTGTCCGTCCCCACAACAAATGTTGCCGGCGCGGTCAATATAAACGGGTATGCCGTGCCAATATTCGCACACCATTTTTTTGCACCATTGGTGGCATTAATACGACAAAATGCATCGCCCAGGCCGCCCACATAAACATCCGTTCCATGCAACGCAATTGGCGCCACAATATCCACAACCGATGCACCACCGGTCATATTACTGGGGCGAAAAATATCCGCCATCCACATAACCTGGCGCGTGGTGGCATCCACCTTTATCAATTCACCGGTAGTCAATCCCGCATAGACATAACGACCACTGCACACCGGGCGCATGTCACTGCGTACAGAATTTGGTGTTGGGAAACCACTGAATATCCGGCGGTCGCCGTTTTTTATGACGTTCGTTGCATCCTGGGTATATGGACAATCAGCGTTTTTTATTTCAATTGCCACATCCGGCAGGTCTGCAATTTCTGTATTTAAAACCTGGGCGTCATCGCCTGCGAAAATTGCCTGGCGCGTGCCGGGCAAGATCGGGTCATGCTTTGAACATGCCGTCAATGCCAAAATTCCCGCCAACGCAATCGCAATATTTCGCATAGTTTATGTCCCTGATATTTTTTAACGTAACGTTGTTGCCGTGGCCGATATTGTTGCCGGTGCGTCCGCGTCATTGATAATTACATCCAGCCATTTGTTCGCGTTATCGCGATCGCCGGCGGCCAGATATTTCTGGGCCACGACCAGGCGTGACGTATAATAGAACGGTGATTTTTTTGTATTTAATTCAGACAAATACTTTTCAACATCTGCCGCTGACATATCATCCCCACGGTTTGCAACAACATGCATTTTTGCCAAATCACGAAAATCGCGCGTTGTACCGTGCGTGGCCAATTGTTCCAAGCGCGCCATATCATTGGTCAACATATATGATTGGAACAGTGCCAAATCCGCCATTGCGCCCGATTTATCATTTGCAATTGCCGCCAACGCGTTCGCGTCTGTATTCAAGATGGCTGTTTCATAATTTTCTGCCAGCGCAATTTTATTTGCGTTGTGCGTACGAACACCAATCTGAATTCCAACTGTTATAATCAGAATTGTCAACGCGACCGCAATCATCTGGCGTGAATATTTTTTAATAAACGCCATGGTTTTGTCGTTGTTGACTTCTTCCCATACCTCGCGATACAGGGCGTCTTCGGCGTAATCTTCGCGGGTTTTCTTTGGTTGTTTTACCTTGGTCTTTCTTTCCAGAATTGATGCCATTGAATTTTCTCCTGTGTAAATGGTACCCTTGATAAATCTTATTTTATTGCTATACTATAAAAGTTATGAAAAAGCAAATCAAGAACGCTTTGCCGGCACAAAAAAGTACCAGTTTGGTCGCCGCCCGTGGGGTCAGCGATGAATCGGGCCTGGCCCAGTATATCCAGACGATTCAGAAATTCCCAATCCTGACCGCCCAGGAAGAATATGAATGCGCCACAAATTGGGTAAAAAATCAAGACAAGGTGGCCGCCGAACGCCTGGTGGCCAGTCATTTGCGCCTGGTGGTGTCGGTCGCATATGACTTCAAAAATTATGGTATTCCGGTTGGCGAATTGATTGCCAGTGGAAATATGGGCCTGATGCAGGCATTACAGAAATTTGATCCGGAAAAAGGCTTTCGTTTTTCAACATATGCGATGTTTTGGATTCGTGCGGAAATATACGAAACAATTTTAAACAACTGGTCAATTGTGAAAATCGGGACATCGGCAAACCAGAAACGTGTGTTCTTTAATTTGGCGCGGGCAAAACGCGCATTGGGGATTATGGATAACAACCTGACCGATGACCAGACAAAGCAGATTGCAGATTACCTGGCCGTTCCAGAAAATGATGTGCGCCGGATGTCTACGCGGATTTCTGCGCGCGATGTATCGTTGAACGCGCCGGCGCATTCTGATGACGATGCGCGCGATGTCTTGGCAAATATGCCTGATGAAAAAACAGATATCCAGAACACAATTGAACAATTGGAATTTCGCCGTCGTGGGTACGATTTATTGCGCCGGCACCTGGCCGAATTACCGGAACGCGATCGGGAAATACTGCGTGCGCGGCGTTTAACCGAACCGGTGGCAACACTGGAATCACTGTCACAAAAATATGGCATTTCACGCGAACGTGTCCGCCAGATAGAAGAACGTGCATTTAACAAACTGCGCGACGCAATCTTAAAAGAAACCCAAGGCTGACCCATATGAAATCACTATATCGCAGCATAACAATCGCAATGGCCAGCGTTGCCATTATTCCATCGGCGGGCGCATATCAATACAAAAACGACCGATTTGCATTTCGGCTGAATGGATATGGTACCGCCGGTATGTTACAGGTTGATTCGGCAAAGCCTGATTTCCTGGGCGATTGGCGCGTGCGTGGGCAAATGAATTATACATTTGCCGATGCGCAATCAATTGGTGCGGTATATGCAATTGACGCCACCGCGGTGGACGACGAAAAATATATGCGCGAAGCGTTTGCTTTCCTGGAAGACCGCAACCTGGGCCGGATTGAGGTTGGATTTACCGATTCCATCGCACGCAAATTGGGCGTGGGATTGCCGGATGTTGGGGGCCTGCGCACAAATGACAAGCCGCTGTTTTACAAAAAAATTCATCCACGTGGCACGGTGATATCTGACACAATATTAACAACGGGACGCATGGCGTTACGCGCGAACGTGGCCAGTGCCACGTTCCACGGCGTGCAATACGGTCTGTCGGTGGCAGGAATGTCAGACGATTATGATTACACGATTGATGCGGGACTGAAAATTCGTAACCCACATGGCAAGACGAAAACCGCATATTCATTTGGTGCATCGTTTATGTCGCGACCAGACAATTACAATACTGATTCATATACACCGCGCCTGCATGCCGATTGGCGTGCCCAGTTCTCAGCCGGCGCAAATGTTCAATATAACAGTTGGATTTGGGGCATCAACGGTCGTGTGATTTACGACCAGAATCCGATTGGCACACCGTCTGATGGTATCGCGCTGGGCACCGGGGTCAGTTATGATTTGCTGAAATACAGTGTATCATTAACGTATATATTTTCTGATACTGGTATCTGGCAACGTGACGTGGATGATTATATGGCACACAGTGTTATCGGTTCATTTCGTTATAAATACAGCGAAGATGTTGATGGCTGGATGTCATTGGGTATGACCAGCGATACGCCATTTATATCCGCTGGATTGCGTATTACATTTTAAAATATATGCATAAAAAACGGGGCAACGCCCCGCTTTTTATTATTGCTTTATTACATCAGACACGCCAATGTCGCACTGGCATTCTTTAACATAAACCAGCCGATGCGATAATCAGTTGCATACACGGTGGCCAGGAACAATGCCAATATTGCAACCACAATTATCACATTCAAGCGCCGACCATGCATGCACCAAACCGCGATATTGTAAAACAAGAATAATACATACGCATCAACCGCGATACTGATTACCCACATTGATGTGCAATTAAACGCCAATGCATTCAGCACCAGAATCACCGGATACATAAAGAATATAGATGCCAGACCCTTTATCGCGATTTCCCAATCACGTTCGCCACCGGTAATTTCAGACACCAGCATCATCAGGCCGCCCATCACGAACAACAATGCGACCGCCAACACCGGCACAATTACAATTGCCGTAAAAACCGCCCCCAGCGTCACAGTTGCCCCACCAATCAGGCGCAAACCCAATACCAACAGACCACCCAACAAACCGTAAATAAATGCCTTTAACATGGATTCATCCATATTGCCATCGGCCACAATTTTGGTGAAATAGCGTTTCGGTTTAATTACGATATCACGCAGGTGCGTCAGGAATTTTTTTATTTTTTGTCTCATTTTTTCACCCCTGAATTTGATTATTTGTATTTTTGCTTTATAATCACAAAAAATCAATGGAAAAAGTTATGATTAAAATAACAATCGCAGGTCGCCCGAACACGGGCAAATCAACATTGTTTAACGGTCTAACCGGGACGCGGGACGCGTTGGTTCATGACCGCCCGGGCGTCACCCGTGACAGTCTGGCCGGCACAATGCGCGATCGCCCGTACCAAATTACAGATACAGCGGGTCTGGAAAATGCCAAGACCGGCATTGCCGCCGCATCAACCGATATGGCAATGGCTGCAATTGCGGGTGCCGATGCGGTGCTGTTTGTTGTTGATGGTCGCACGGGACTGACCGGTGAAGATTTGGATTGGGCACGCCTGGTTCGGCGCAAGACACGCGCACCGGTATTATTGCTGGCCAATAAATCTGAATCTGGGCGCCGGTTGGCCGATGTAAATGAATTCTATAAACTGGGGTTTGGTGCGCCGGTACTGATTTCTGCGGAACACAAATCCGGATTTGACCAGATATATGCATTTCTGGATAAAATCGCCGGGGACAGTGCAAATAATGATGCGCCGGTACCTGCCACAACAGAAAAACTGAAAATCGCAATTCTGGGTCAACCAAATGTTGGCAAATCAACGTTTGTTAATCGCGTTCTGGGCGAAACACGCCAGATTGTACGTGATGCCCCCGGTATTACACGTGACACGGTGAAAATCCCGACACGTTTTTATGGACGCGATATTATCCTGATGGATACGGCGGGCCTGCGCCGCAAGGCGGGCATTACCGATGACGTGGAAACATTGTCCGCGTTAAAATCACTGGACGCGATTGACAAGGCCGATGTTGTTATCCTGATGGTGGATGCAACGCGCAATATTGAAAACCAGGCGCTGGGGATTGCCGCGCGTGTATATGATGCGGGCAAAATTTTATGCGTTGCACTGAACAAATGGGATTTGGTTGAACCCGCCATCCGGGATGAAAAATTATTAAAGTTGAAACATCAATTCGCGAATTCATTTCACCAGATTATCAAACCGATGATTCTGGCGGTATCCGCGGAAACCGGCATGGGCGTGCAAAACATGTTCCGTCGTATTTATGAACAATGGGATATTTCATCGGCCCAGGTACCAACCAGTCTGATTAATCGCATTGTGGAAAAATTGGTTGCCACACGTCAACCACCAATGTCACGTCTGAAACGCCCAATGAAAATCAAATTTGCGCGCCAGACCGGACGACACCCAATGAAAATTACAATCAATGTTGGTGGGGCATCTGACATCCCAGAATCGTACACACGATATCTGCGCCGCGGGTTGGCCACGGAATTAAAGTGGGAACACCTGCCGATTGTGATTGAATATCACAAGGATGAAAATCCATTTGATGACAAGTAATAAAAACGCCCCAAATGGGGCATTTTTTATTCGTCTGTATGTCGCAATATCGCGGTAAATGTTGCATCGGCCACCGGGATTCCATCCACATATGCCGTGCCGTGAAATTTATGTAATGATAATTTCTGCATTAACAATTCCACATGCAATTCCAACACATCACCCGGACGCACCATATGCGTGAATTTAATGCGTTCCATCGTTGTGAAATATCCCACAGATTTACCATCATTATAACCCTGGCGCGCCATAACGATAAAGCACGCGGTTTGGGCCAATGCCTCTATCTGTAATACACCGGGCATAATTGGGTCGCCCGGGAAATGTCCCGCGCACCAGAATTCATTATCGCGCACATAGTGAACCCCCACGCCATGATGGTCATCGTATTCACGAATTTCATCAATCATGCGCATATCACCACGATGCGGAATAACTTTTTCTATGCCTTGTGCGTCAATCATTTCTTTTAACTCTTGCTCTGTTTTTTCAGCCATGCATACTGGCGGAAAAATTCCATTCCCGGCACCGCCGGATATCCCATTGCGCGACTGCCATCGGCGACCGGACGGAAAACGCCACTGTGGGCGCCAACCTCGGCATCATTGCCGATATGAACACCGTTTGCCAAACCAACCTGGCCCGCCAATAACGCGCGATCACCAATTACGCAACCACCCGCCATGCCAACCTGGCCCGCGACAAAGCATTCCTTGCCAATGACACAACCGTGCGCAATCTGGCACAGGTTATCAATCTTGGTTCCATCACCAACAACCGTATCCGTCATTGCACCACGATCAATGCATGTGTTTGCACCAACAGATACCCGATCACCCAATACAACACGACCGACATGCGGAATAAATATATTGTGTCCATCCTGGCGTGTGTATCCAAAACCATCCTTGCCAATAACGGCACCAGAATTAATCACACATTCCGCACCAATTGTTGCGTTTTCAATATGGGCCCCCGATTGAACAATCGTACCACGTCCAATTGTTACATTTCGTCCGATGTATGCATAGGGGTATATTTTCACATCTGGTTCAATAACCGCACCACGTTCAATCGTTGCAAATTGACCAACATATGTGCTGCGCCGATTGCGAAAGAACACACCGCGTTCCACAATCGCATCGCGACTGATACCAAAACGTGGCTTTTCACGATATATTTCGCCCAATATTTTCACGATGTTTCCACGTGGCGACGGCGTTACCAACAATGTCGCCCCAGATGGCGCAAATTCCGCCTGTTCTGGCTGTACCAAGATAACCGTGGCACGCGTGTTTTTTAAAACCTCTATCGGTAAAATTTTAAACGCCGCGCTGTTGCGTTCTGTGGAATAGAACGCCAGTTGTCCCGGACGTGCATCCGCAATTGGTGCGACCCCGCGCACAGGCGCGTTTGCATCACCACGTAATTCCAAGCCGAATTTTTCGGCCAATTCGCCGGCTGTTGTTTTGTTTGCCGCCGGTGCCAGCAAAGATCTGATTAAATTTAACATACGGCGATTATACGCAAAAAAACAAAAAGAGCAAACCGAAAAAACTAAAAATGTGCCATCCGGCGCATAAAGATTGCACCCTAATAAAAAACGGGGCGATGCCCCGTTTTTTATTCCTGTGGCAATTCTGCCAACAACCCGGCCAGTCGTTCCTGGGACGCGGTATCATTTAATGCAATCGCGATTGTATTCGCAGAATTCAAATCACTGCGCGCGGCGGTCATATCACCAATTTGCAAATTCAACGCCGCTGATTTTTCAAAATACGACATTGCACGACTGGACATATCTTCGCGTTCTTCGGCCGATGTCGTGCCCTGAATCTGTTCAGAAATTACGCGAACCGCGGTGGCATAGTCGTTAATTGCATTTGCGTAATCGCCGTTGGCCGTATACGCTTCGGCACGTTCGGCGTATACAGTTGGGCTGACCACGCCAGAATCACGTGACAATGAATTTGTGTAATCGGCAATTGCGCCATCCCAATTTTTCAACCACAGATTCAATTGACCACGTTTGGCATACAAATCACGCATGTTCAAAATCTTGGTCGGATTCGCCGTCTGGGCCGCCAATGCATTATTGATATCGTTTAATGCGGCATTGTAATCTTCCAGTCGCATATTCAACAACGCACGGTCATAGTACGCAACCGCGTTAACCGCATCATTGTCAATCGCGCTGTTAAAATCGGTTAATGCATGTGCGTAATCGCCAGACTGCATATACGCTTCGCCACGCAGGACATATACATCAGACGCCGCATTGCCCGCATCAATCGCGGTGGTTAATTCTGTGATTGCACCGTCAATATCCCCGGCCAACAATTTTGTTTTGCCCTGTTCATAATAATCAGATGCCTGCATCAGGGCCTCTTCGGTAATTTCAACATTCACACGTGGTGCGTTCAGTACATTATGACTGCGCCCCAGAATATAAAATGTTGATGCAATAAAGAACAAAATAATAAACCAATAAACATAAATGGACAGCGACCATGGATTAAAGCATGGTTTTTCATGCGTTATAATCGGTGTTACCTGTAACGGTTTTGTTGCGCGCGCCGACGATGTGCGTGGTGTGGCGGTGCTGCGCTTGGTCGTCTTTTTCGGTGTGGATGTTTTTTTCATGATAAAATCTCCCTTCCTGTTCGTTACTGGAATATTAGAAAGATTTTAACAACGCGTCAATTGTTTTCTGTGGAATTTCACGAATTTTTCCGACGGGCAAATTTCCCAATAAAATATTACCGAACTGCACGCGATGCAATTTACGCACCGGTGCGCCACATGCGCGCAAGACAATGCGAACCTCGTTCTTTTTACCCTCGCTGACGGTGACGCGCAATTCGTTTTCACCCACCACATCAATCTTCATTGGACGATACGTGATACCATCAACCGTGATGCCACGACGGGAGACCCGCAATCCATCCAGATTTTTTGCATTTACTGTTGCAATATATGTGCGCGGGATATCAGATGATGGCAATGTTAAACGGCGCGCCAATGCCCCATCATTTGTCATCAATAATAACCCAGTGGTTTTATAATCCAACCGCCCAACATATTTCAGATTTTTGTATTCGTCCGGCATACAATCATAAATTGTTTTTCGGCCACGCGGGTCACGCACAGTTGTCATTGTGTTCAATGGTTTGTGAAACGCGTACAGTTTTGTTTCCGCACGTGGCGCAATTGGCACACCATCAATCGCAACAACATCACCATCAGAAACAAACGCAACCGGGGATGCCACCACCACACCGTTTAATGTGACACGACCAGATGCAATTAAATCTTCGCCACCGCGACGGGATGCCACGCCAGAATCAGCAATAAATTTCGCAATTCGCACCGTCATTGTCCCACCGCCATAATTGCAATTGCCGCCGCCAACTCCGCACGCAAAATTGTTTTCCCCAGTGATATACCAACCGCGCCCGCCGCGTCCAATGCGGCAAATTCTGCGTCTGAAAACCCGCCTTCGGGTCCAACCAGGATTTTATCAGCATTCACGTGCGGTGCGCGCGGCGCACCATATGCCGCACGTTCATCGGCAAATACCATATGCGATAAATCCAATTCTGAAAATTTTATTTCTGGCAAAATTTTCGGCACACTGTTGCGATTGGATTGTTCTGATGCCTCAATCGCAATCTTGGCCATACGCGTCCAATTCACATGGTGCGCGGTTGTGCGTTCGGTAATAACCGGTTGAAACGCCGCAACGCCCATCTGGGTTGCCATATTTATTAAATCATCCACACGTTTAATCGGCGCAAAATACAGTGTGACATTACCCGCCACATCGCCGTGCGGAGTTTGTTCACCAATAATCAAATGCCGGTTATCGGTTGCAAGGTTCGCCACAAATTCGCGCCCACCACCAAATGCCAGGCAATCGCGCCGCCGCATAACCCGCCCCAGGTAATGCGCGACATCCGGCGACACCGGGACCAAATCCCCTGAATTAATATCATCACCGGCAAAGATACGCGGAATATTTTTCATTTTTGCGCAATTCCTGATTTATAATCGGTTAAAAATCTGATATAATCATAACACAATGGTTGCTAAGTTCAAGATTTTATCCGCCGGCGGTTCGGCCAAGGGCCTGAATATATTCAAGTCCAGCGCATACAGCGAACACCAACGCAAACCCATGGCCCAGGTATTCTGGTCATTGCGGTGGTCGGTTGGTATATGGTTGGTGTGCGCGGCGGCGTTTGGCCTGTCGTTTGTGGCGGAACATATTTGGCGGTACGGTTGGTCACCGGCATCGGTCACGTGGATAAAAATATATTTCACCCATATGCTGACCACTGGGGGTATGTCCGTAATTGCCGAAATTCCATCATGGATTGTGCGTTCATTCATGCGTCCAGACATCATGTGCATTGTTCCAATGTTACCGATTATCGGATACTATCTGATGGCGGACAACACATTGATGGATGAATTTAACCCATATGGCAAGGATAAATTTGCCGAAAAATCATCCAACAAGGCCAGCAAAGACGACATTGAAAAAATGGGTCTGTTAAATGGGTTTATGATGGTGTTGGGATATTTCAAGAAAAAGCCATTAATGATGAACGAATGTTTGTCTGCATTATGCGTGGCGCCCCCGGGAACCGGTAAAACCCAGGGTGTTGTTATTCCGACAATTCTGGAATGCAACAATGTATCCATGATTATTAACGACCCAAAACCTGAATTGTGCAGGGATACATCTGCGTACCGCGCAACGGTCGGTCCGGTGTTCATTATGAACTGGGCGGGCCAGGATGACCCGGCGCGCGGCATATATTATCCATCGTGGAATCCACTGTCGCCCGATCACGTACCGTTTAATATGGACCAGCGCGACCTGTACGTTGATTCCATGTGCAAGGTTTTGGTCCAGGAAAACACACATGACCCACACTGGAGCAATACTGGCCGTGCCGGCCTGGCGGGGTTGGTGCACTTCATTATATCCAAGGTTGAACATGCCAAGGCCGATGACTATTTTTATTCCCGCATAACATCGGGCACATTTGATGCCGAAGATGCCACGGTGTTGTCTGATTATTACCTGGCGATGATGGGTGACCCAAACGCATACGCGGCGCATGCATTGTTACAGCGCGGGGAACTAAACGCGACAAATTACGTTCACGTTGGCACATGGTCAAACATCCCGACCGCCTGGGTTGGACGCGAAGCATCGTTTTCCATGATTCTGGATTGGTTGAACGCGTCGCAAATCGCCATTGCCCAGCAATTGGAAGAACGCCGCCGCCAGGGCGACCAAATGGTCATGATGGCCGACCCAATGAAGGACCTGTTTATGGCCGCCGTGGACGAAGCGCGCCAGTATTCATACGCCCATCGTTGCGTTTTGGAATTGACCCAGTTGGCAAATACCCCGGACAAAGAACGCGGTTCCATTATATCCACCATTATGGCGGGACTGTCCATATTCCGTAATTCGGCGGTACGTAATCGTACCAGCCATTCTGATTTCCATTTTTCAGACCTGCGCGGATTGGTTGACCCACGCGATGGCAAGATTAAGCCGGTATCGGTATACCTGTCGGTTAATATGGTTGATGCCCAGGCATTGAATCCAATCACGGCAATCTTTATTGAATTGATGACAAATTTCTTGCTGGCGAATGCCCCTGGGAATACACACAATGGTCAAAAACTGGGGCCATATCCGGTATTATTCGTATTGGACGAAATGCCGAAAATGCAGAAATTGGATGCCGTTATCCAGGGACCTGATTTGGGACGTGGGCAAAAAATTTCATACCTGATTATCGGCCAGGATATTCACCAGATTCAGGAAAAATACGGTGCAGATGCCGCTGCAACAATCATATCCACCACCGCAGCAAAAATTGTTATGCGCCAAAACGACGTGGATACCGCCGAACGTTTTTCCAAGATGATGGGATATAAAATGAAAATTAAAACCGATAAAGACGGCAAAGAATCCACCAGCGAAGAATTACTGTACACCCCAATGGATATCATGAAATTGGACAAGAAAAAACAGCTGGTCATTTTCCAGGGATGGTATCATCGCCCAATAGAGGCCGACAAACAGATGGCGTATGACGATCCACGTTTGGTCAAATTAATGGCGATGGGTGCAACCAGTCCGCTGCCTGAATTCTTGGTACCATCGCATCATGCCGCATTGGGGTACTCTGGCGCGCCACGATACTATGACCCGCAAACCGGCGAAATTAAAACGTTGTAATTGCATTACACGGCATATGCGCAAAATCGTTACATTATCTTTGTCATTACTGTTGGCGGCATGTGCAGGTACCATGGAATCCCGGCTGGATACCGTGCGCGCTGGATATGCCGACGGTGATTATATGAATGCCGCCGTCGCATTTTCTGGGGGAACACAAACGGATGCCCAGGACAATCTGGAATTATTAATCAGTGCGGATGCAATGTTTCACGAAAATGAATTTGCCGCCGCAGATGCCGCATACGAAGTTTTTAATCACCGCAATATCAATTTAACCGACGGCGATATTGGGCGCGAAATTGGTGCCTTTTTGGGCGGCAATATGGCCAATGATTACCGACCGTATATGATGGACGCACTGTTTGTGTCGTATTACCAGTTGTGGAATGCACTGGCGATGGGAAATATGGCCGATGCACGCGTTATAATAAACCAATCGTATGACCGTCAACAGGCAATGTCGCGCGAATATAACACATTGGTGAAACAGATTCAGGATGACGCCCAGAAACAATCCGCCGCGATGGCGCAATTAAATACTGAAAATTCCCAGTGGACGGCATTCCGTGATATTATGAATCCAGCACTGATGTATTTATCAGGCGTTTATTTCCTGAATACCGGGGATTTTAATAATGCAAAAACGTACCTGGTGCGCACCGATGGAATGACGGGTTCTGGCAACCAATACGTACGTTCTGATTTGGCCGCCGCGCGGACGCACAGTACACCTAAAAATACCGTATGGGTGTTTATCCATGATGGTTTTGCGCCAAAGTTGTACGAAGAGCGCATGGATATGCCCGTGCTGTCTGATAATGGGATGGTGATGGCGTCACTGGCGTTATCAGCACCCGCGTTTTGGGACAGCAAAACACCAATTGATGGCGCAATGTGTATCGCCGATGTGGACGCAATGTTCATGACAGAATACACCCAGTATCGCCTGAACGAGGTTTTACGTGCCATCGCATCATCCACGGCGAAAACGGCCCTGCAATCATCGTTGTATAATTCAGACAGTGATTCTGCCCCACTGTTGGGGATGCTGGCAACGATGTATGCGATGTCCACCACCAATGCAGAGGTTCGCACATGGGCAACATTGCCCCAGACGATTTCTGTATGGCGAACCGCGCGACCGAAAAATGGATTGCTGGAAATTAAATCTGGTGGTAACGTTATCGCAAATGCAGATATGCGCGAACCTGGAAATTACCTGGTTTATGTTCGCATGGCGGGTGGTCGGCCACTGGTAAAGGTAATAAAGATTTAAACAAACCAAAAGGGGAACATATGAAAAAAATTATGCCAATTGCATTGTGCGCGGTGCTGTGCGGATGTGGGGAAACACACGTTGTTGACCTGGACGATACGCGCGACGTTGCCCAGATGCAGAATGTTATGGAATTGGAATATCGCGATTGGACGCGTGCCGCCGAAAACATGACAAAATCCATGATTAACAGTGGGGCATTTGCCGCGCGCAAAAATCCGGTTATTGCTATTGCAGATATTGAAAACGATACAATGCAACGGTTTGATACAGATATATTAACCAAAAAGATTCGCACAACATTGGTTAATTCTGGGACCGCCCAGGTGACAACAGCATTCCAGAATAAAAAGAAAAACGCGGTCGGATATGTCCCTGTCCAGGCGGAAATTGAAACCGCGAAAATTGGACCTGCGGGCGCATCGGCGACATCTGTGACGGCAAACGGTGTTGCCGCGGTTGAATATGAACGCGATGCCGGCGAAGATGATACAACGCACCTGGTTCGCGCAAACCGCACAAACGATGAATACGACGCGACAACCATCGCCAAAAAAGGAACGTTGGTTGCACCAAACCTGTCACTGTCTGGGAAAATGCTGCAGCGTAATCTGAATCTGAAATCAGGTTGGTTCTCTAACGTTGATACGCGTGTGGAATATTATTTACAGCTGACACTGACCGATGTTAATACCGGCCTGTCCGTATGGGAAGACGAACAACCCATTATCAAGGAAGGTGACCACGCCCCAACATGGTAAAAAAACACCGGCATTTGCCGGTGTTTTTTTACAATTGTGCGCGAACTTCTTGCACTTCATAGCATTCCACGCGGTCGCCTTCTTTCAGGTCATTATATTTATCAAATGACATACCGAATTCAACACCCGCAACGGATACTTCTTTTACTTCGTTCTTTTCACGACGCATTTCGCCAATCTTGCCATCGTAAATTACGACATTGTTACGCAACAGGCGAACAAACGCGTCTTTCTTGACCACACCTTCGGTCAGGCGGCAACCTGCAACACGGATACCCTTGCCAACCGTGAACAATGCGATAACGTCGGCATAACCGATAAAGTTTTCTTTCTTTTCTGGTGCCAATTTACCAGACAGAATTTCTTTGATTTCATCGGTGATGCGGTACACAACACTGTGATAACGAATATCAACATTGCCGGCACGCGCCATATCACGAACCGCCGAATCCGCACGAACATTAAACGCAATTATAACCGCGCCCGATGCTGTGGCCAGGCGGATATCGCCTTCGGTAATCTGGCCAACACCAGACGACAGAATTTCCACGGACGCCTTGTCCGTATGGATGTCGCGCAACATGTCTGTGATTGCTTCTACGCTGCCCTGGACATCGGCACGCAGTATAATCGGCAACACCAATTTCTTGGATTCATCACGACGTGCAAACAATTCTTCCAGTGATGAACGTTTGACCGCGTTTGCCTTGTCCTTGGCCGCCTGGCGACGGTATGCGGCAACCTCGCGGGTTTGCGCCTCTGTTTCCATAACGTGTAATTCGTCCCCGGCATTTGGCACACTGTCCAGCCCCAAAACAACCGCTGGTTGTCCCGGTCGCACAGATTTAACGCGTTCGCCCGCCGAGTTAATCAGCCCACGCACGCGTCCAAATGTTTCACCAACAACGAATACATCGCCAATCTTTAACGTACCCTGGCGCATTAAAATTGTTGCTGTCGCGCCCAGGCCTTTTTCCATTTTTGCTTCAACCACATATGCAACGGCTGGCATATCTGGGTCGGCCTTTAAATCCATCATGTCTGCCTGCAGCAAAATGGCATCTTCCAATTTATCCAGACCGATGTGTTTGGTTGCAGAAATTTCCACACACTGAACATCACCGCCCATATCTTCAACCTGAACCTCTTGCTGTAACAGGTCGGTTTTAACACGGGTTGGGTTTGCCTCTGGCAAATCAATTTTGTTAATTGCGACGATAAACGGAACCTTGGCCGCACGAATGTGATTAATCGCTTCTATGGTCTGGGGCATTATAGAATCATTTGCCGCCACAACCAGTACAACGATATCTGCCATCTGGGCACCACGTGCACGCATTGCGGTAAATGTTTCGTGTCCTGGTGTATCCAAGAATGTGATATCGGCGCCCGATTTTGTCTTGACCTCGTACGCGGAAACATGCTGGGTAATACCGCCTGCTTCGCCGGCGGCAACATGTGCGTTACGCATCGCGTCCAGCAATGATGTTTTACCATGGTCAACGTGACCCACAACCGTGACAACCGGGGCGCGTGGCTGCAAATGTGCAGGATCCGGTTCGCGTTCCAATTGGTCGGCATATGGTTTTGTAACAACGCGTTTAACCGTTGCACCAAATTCTGTTGCAACCAATTCGGCAGTATCCGCGTCAATAGACTGGTTCTGGGATGCCATCATACCCATTTCCATCAATTTTTTGATGACGTTACCAACCTTTTCTGCCATTGCCGCCGCCAGGTCTTTGACCGTGATTGTTTCGCCCAACTGGACAACGTGTTCAATTTTCTGGGGGGCGGTAAATATTGCGCGCGCCTTTTCACGAAAACGCTTTAACGACGCTTCTGACCGGCGACGATTTGCACCGCGAATTCCAATTTCATCATCGTCATCACCATCACCGATAACAATATCGTGCAATGAAATCTTGCCCGATTTTTTAAAGTCTTTTTTGGATGCATTATGGCGATTATTGTACGGACGCGACGACATATCGTCATCATCTGTACCACGCGCACCACCGTTGTTACCACGTGAAAAATTCTGGGCTGCTGGCTGGGACTGCTGCTTTTTGGGGGATGGCACAGCGGTTGCAACCGGGGTATCAGGCTGTTCTGGGGCGACAGACGTTTCACGCGCCGCCAGTTGTGATTTCACCTGTTCGTATTCTGCGGCTTCGCGCGCGATTTCTGCGGCACGGGCCGCGGCCGCGGCGGCTTCTTCTGCCTCGCGCTGTTTGCGTTCTTCTTCGCGGGCACGGGCGGCCGCCAACACGGCACGCAATTTTTCATCGGCCGCATTTTTTGGTGCACTGGGCGATGTTGGTTCATCGCGCAATTCGCGTGTGCCCGGCGCAATAACGCGACGGCGGCGTTCCACAAATACAGAATCGCCCTTTTTGCTGTGCACCGCATCAATGGTCACAGATTTTCCCAATGTTAATGTTGCCATATACAATCCCCCATTTTATCCAAATCGTGCCGCACATATAATGCGCGGCACAAGTTTTATTATTCCGCATCACCCTGGGTTATACCGTATGCCAGTTCGCGCGCCTTCATAATAACACGCCCCGCCAAACGTGGTGACATGGTGTCTTCGCCCAAGATTTCAATCAATTCGTCAGATGCCAAATCCGCCAAATCATCCAATGATTTAATGCCATTTTCACCCAACTTCATGATAATTGGACGTTTGATAAAGTCAAACTTTAACAAATCATCAGACATACCCAATGCATGACCATTATCAATGTATTCTTGTTCAACCTTGGTCAAATATGCCTTGGCACGGTTTTGCAATTCTGTGGCCAGTTCTGGATTGAATCCTTCAATAGATTCCAGTTCCGACGCATCCACAAACGCGATTTCTTCAACCGTACGGAAACCTTCTGTGATCAACAGGTGCGCAATCATTTCATCAACGTCCAGCGCACGGATAAACAGTTCTGTCTTTTCTTTGAATTCTTTGGCACGACGTTCTTGTTCTTCACTTTCGTTCATGACGTCAATGTTCCAACCCGTCAACTGGGACGCCAGACGGACGTTCTGGCCACGACGACCAATCGCCAATGACTGCTGGTCTTCATTTACCACAACGGCCGCGGTACGTGTATCTTCGTCAACGATAATCTTGGCAACCTTGGCTGGCTGCATTGCATTAACGATGAACACCGCCGGATCTTCTGAATACAGGATAACGTCAATTTTTTCACCATGGCATTCATTGATAACCGGCTGGATACGTGTACCCTTGATACCCACGGTCATACCAACTGCATCAATGGATGGATCCTGGGTTTCAACCGCGATTTTCGCGTGTGAACCCGGCGCACGGGATACAGATTTAATTTTAATGATACCTTCGTAAATTTCTGGCACTTCCTGGACAAACAGTTTTTCCATAAACATCGGATGTGTACGTGTCAGGAAAATCTGGGGACCAGAATTAGAACGTGTAACGTCCATAATCAGTGCGCGCACACGGTCACCCACCGCCAGACGTTCACCTGGGATTAATTCGCTGCCCTTGATATAACCTTCGGCCTTGCCATTAATATCAACAAACACGTTGCCGAATTCAATGCGTTTAACAACACCAGACACGATGTCGCCAATGTTATCCTTGAATTCTTCGTATTGGCGACCCTTTTCTGCATCGCGCACGCGTGCGGTCATAATTTGTTTTGCGGTTTGAAACGCCATACGACCAAATTCTGGTTCTGGCAATGGATCTTCAACCGTATCACCGACAACCGGATTTGCTGCATACTTTTTCGCCTGGGCGACCGTCAGCATTGTATTTGGGTCATATTCGTCACCCGCCGCATCTGGGGATTCAATTACCGTAAACAGACGCTTGACATATATTGCCCCATTCTTGCGGTCAATTGTTGCCGTGATGTTAAATTCTTCGCCATATTTATGCTTTGCAATTTTGGCAATGGCGGCCTCTAATGATTCAATAACTATTTCACGGTCAATCTGCTTTTCCTGGGCCAACGAATCAATGGCCAACAGCAAATCTTGACGGGGCATAGAAACAAAAGACATTTGCTTTCTCCTTGTTTGTAATATGTCTTTACTTATAAGGGCGGGGTTTTTTGAACCCCGCCCTTAAAAAACTTTTTTAAGAACACGCCATATTATATATCACCGAATCGCCAGAACGCAAGGAAAAATCACAATTTAATACCGCGAATCGATAAATTTTGTTAGAATTGCTCGTGATATTATATACGGAGTATGAATATGGCACGTTTTTCTTTAGAAGAATTTACTAATTTCTTGTCTGGTATTGATTTAACTGCATTCAGGGAAAAATATGCACTTACAAAAATTTTGGAATGTGATTTGCCACGCAACATACAAGCATTAAACACAATATATGCTGAATATTGGGATAATGTTGCCAATCGCGAACACCCGTTGTCATTTGAAGAATATTATGACAATGTTTATTACAGAACCTTAAGAAAAGACATCGAGTATTTTTGGCATGAACATTCTGGATTTGGTACAAATTGCGATTGTTTTAAACGCGGACTGCGTGCCAGAATATACAGAACTTGGGCTTCACTAATCACACAAATTCACGGTGGCTATGTTGTCGAATCTGTGTTTGGTAACGGCTGTGTTCAAATGAGTGCAGATTTAGATCATAGTGGCATAGATTTCTTAATTACAACAAATGGGCGTGAGATAAAGATCCAAGTAAAAAAAGAAACCGCGCGTCGTGAAATCGCCAGAATGGACGATGGTAGAAGCAAAAACACTGACATTGTATATATAACCTACAACGTTCCCCCAAAAAGTGATTTTGATGCTCCGAAGTACAAAGTGGGTGCAAAGAAAGGACTACTGCGTAACAGTTTGCATAACTTCGTAGAATTTAATGAAAACGGAACATTAAAAAGACTGCCAAACGGTTTTGTGATATTTACCGACAATGCATTTAGGAATTTACCATAAATAAATCTTGTTGCTTATCTTGAATTTTTTTCAAGTTACTTTCTGCCAACAGGACATATTCTGGATTTATCTCGTATGCGATATAGTTTCCATTGTTCCTAATTACAGATACACATTCAGAACCACTGCCACAGAAAGGTATAAGGACAGTGTAATCTGTTTTGGGTTTACATGATTTTAGTAATTTATCAGTCAATGCAATTGGTTTTTGTGTAGGATGAATTATCAAATCATGCGCAACGTGTGCACGTCTGTCTGTTGGGTTAACGATTTTTCCACATGTTTTACAATAAATTATGCGTTCCTTTAATGACGCCCCCCCCGCCAATGTTGATACAGCAATAACGTCACGTGGCAGCGCACCATTTGGATTTGCGTTATAAACAGACTCATGTTTTCCACCACGCCCTGTAACCCCAACCGGTCGTTTTTTGCCAGCACTCCCCTTTAGGAAACCCTCCGTATAAGGTTCTCGGACATCATCACGATTAAAAATCGGTGTATCTTTCCAATAGCACAATATTGATTCATGACTGCGTTGCCAAAAATTTAACGACGCAACATTCTTATTCGTGTAATACCATGTTAACCAACGATGTCTGGACATTGGTAACAACACAGAAATATGAGCCAAAACCTCGTCAAACCCGTAAATAAACATCGTTCCCGTAGGTTTTAGAACACGTTGGCATTCTAGCAACCACAATTTAACCCACTCTATGTAACAATGATGTTCTTGTTTATCAGAATTGTTACCAAAATCTTTTCCTATGTTATATGGCGGATCGGCGATAATAATATCAACAGAATCATTCGGCAATTTTTTAATTCCCGCTATACAATCTTCATTAAAAATTTTGTTCTTCGGCATCATATTGTACATAATATATAACTATTTTTAGCACACCGTTGCAATATTATTTTAACGTAAATACTGCATTATTCTTGCGATAATATATTTGACGGTTGGGGTTTTACGATTTATACTGGAAACCATGAAATTACTGAACAGATATTTTATGCGCCAATTGGTCGCCATATTTGTCATGCTGATGTTGGTGCTGACAGGGCTGGCGTGGATGGTTCAAATTATGTCCATGTTAAAATTCCTGTTGAATTATGGCGTGGCATTGGGCAGTTTTATCGGTTTGACGGTACTGATGGTGCCGTTTATTATTTCTATTATTATCCCGTTTGTGACATTCATTGCGATTATTTTCGTTTATAACAAACTGATTTCAGATAACGAGGTTACGGTTATGGCATCGGTTGGGTTGTCCCCGCGCCAGTTGGCACGACCGGCGATTACACTGGCGGCGATACTGACACTGGTTCATTTTGTGCTGAATATTTGGGCCGTACCGGTATCCCAGGCAAAATTTTACAGCACCCAGTGGAATCTGCGTTATGGTTTGGCGCACATGAAATTACAAGAAGGGGCATTTACCCCGCTGACCGATGGCCTGGTCGTATATGTGGACAAGGTTTCAGGACATGACCTGTCCCAGGTTATGTTGTCTGATATGCGTGATTCAAAATCTGCGATGACCATTTTTGCGGAGAAAGGTAAACTGGTATCCACCACGCGTGGACTGTCCATCGTTATGACAAATGGTTCATTGCAATCACGTGGCAACACCATGACGACCGGAACATTTGACACATTTGATATGGATCTGAACGTTGCCGACCGTGGTGGCGACGATGGGTTCCGCGTACGTCGCGTACCAACAATGCACTTGGTGAAATCTGTGCTGGACGCACCATCGGCACGCCAACACAAACAGGTGTTGACCGAACTGTGCACACGGTTCTTGGGGCCGATTATGAATCTGATTCTGGCCGTGCTGTGCACACTGATATTGTTACGCACATCACTGTTGCGGCGCCGGGCCAGCTTGGCCCCCGCATTGGCGGTGGCCGCAATGGCGGTGGCCATGGGTGGTTTTATGTCGGCAACAAACATGGTTAATAACCTGACAAACCTGGGGCTGTTGGCAATGGCCCAGGTGGTGGTCTTGTTTGGATTGGTATTTGCACTGTATAGAAAATGAAACGAATTGTTCCGATCTTTGTTGCATTATTTGGCGCGACCCGTGCGGTGGCAATTTCGTTTGACGTGAACCAGCCCAAGACAATTACCGCCGATAAAATTGAATATAACGTAAAATCAGAAACGATTAAAACACACGGCGATACCGAAATTGTTAATGCATCAGGCCAGCGCATGACCCTGCGTGATTCATATATTTCAAAATCTGGGGACGACCTGGCGGGTGACGATATGAAAATCTGGCTGGGGCAACACGTGTATTTGGAATCTGAAAAAATCACACGTGATGGCGATATGACGGTGGCACATGACGCGGTGTTTACTGCATGCGACGATTGTGATGATTTTGGTGACGCGTGGCAGATTTCGGCGACGACCGCAATTCACGATATGGATACGCGCATGATGTCATTCTATAACCCGGTGTTTTGGGCGTACCGTTTGCCGATTATTTGGTTGCCGTATTTTTCAATGCCTGACCCGGGGGTAAAGCACAAGACTGGTTTTCTGATGCCCGATTTCAAATCCACCAATAAAATGGGCACCCAGATAAACGTGCCATTGTACATATACCTGTCGGATTATCATGACATGACGGTCACGGCGTCATATCTGACCCAGGAAAACCCTCTGTTTCAATTAGAACACAGATTAAACATGCCGCATTCCGAATTCCGTACGCGTGGTTCGTTCACGCATAACCAGGATGGCGAAAATCGTTGGCACATATTCAACAATGATACGATTGAATTGGGTGAAAACGCGCGCGCATATATTTTCTTGGAACGTGCATCCGATAAAACATATTTACAGAAATATGGATTCTATGACGACCAGCCGTATTTGGATTCGGGCGCAAAACTGGAACTGTTCGGACAAAGCAGTTATGTCGTCGCAGACGCCCATATTTTCCAGGAATTACGTACATATTATGGCAATCATGCCGCACCATCTGGCGACATTTTGCCGAACATTCGTGCCGTGCATCAAACCAACCCATTGTTCGCAGAAACATATGCGACATTTGGCGCGGATGTATTGGGAATATCGGGGTCTGGCACCGCATCCCAACGTATGATTGGTGATGCGCGTATTACATCACCGTGGACACTGTGGGGTGGGAACCGCCTGACACTCAGTTTGGACGCGCGTTACGACGTGTATAATTTTGACCGCACAGAAATGTTTGACGGCCAGGCGTTTTCTGGTCTGAAAAATCGTTTCTTGCCCAGTGGGTATGTTGAATGGGGTCTGCCACTGTACAAACCAACAAAAACATGGACCCAGGTTATTGAACCGCGCGCACGTCTGACCATTATGCGCCGGATGAGTGACGGCACATTTGCACGTAACAATGATTCGGCCGGTGCCCTGTTATCAGATGCAACACTATTTTCTGACAAGCGTTTTGCCGGTTTTGATTTGTGGGAAAACGGCAATTATGCCGATTACGGTATGCGATATTCGGCGTTTAATTCTGATGGGCGCACATTTGAAATGTTCCTGGGACAAACGTATGATTTCCAAGAGCGCGAAGCAATTGACCCCAACAGTGGATTTCGCAATGGCGCATCAGACTATGTTGGTCGTATCGGGTTCAGTAATACCAGTTGGCTGAACCTGGCCAGTCGTTTCCGCCTGTCCCAGGATACATTGGCATTACGTCATATTGAAACAACCGGCACAGTGTGGCATGGTGGTACGTACCTGAATGTGGGACACATTTGGTCCCAGCAGTTTATTGATGCGTCAACAAAGAACGATGCAATAAACGAATTCATGGGTGGTTTTGGTGTTAAATTGTCCCAACGTTGGTCGGCACGGTTTAACGCGACATATAACATGACGTACGGCACATTCCAACGTCATACGGGCGGATTCTATTACGAACACCCATGCTATTTCATGTCGCTGGAATATCGTCGTGATAACGCGATAAAGGGCGACTATGTCGGTACAACAACGTTCCAGTTCCGCATTGGGATGAGTATTAATGGCCAACACTATTAAACACAGGAAAGGGGAAACATATGAAAAATATCGGTCTGGTTGCATGTATGATGGCGATGGTCACAGGCGCGGTAAACGCGGCATCGGTCGTTGCGTCTGTTAATGGCACCCCGATTACAGATACCGATGTAACCGCGCGTGTTAAACTGATGTCACGCCAGGGTAAAAACCCAACTGACAATCGCCGCGTTGCCCTGCAAAATATTATTGATGATAATGTAAAAATCGCATATGCCCAGAATTTTCACGCCGTCCCAGACGACGATGTTGTGGATGCAGAATTGAAAAAAATGAACCTGGGCGATTTATCCGATGCGGAACGCACAATGGCGCGCAGTGCACTGCGCGCGGACATTGCATGGCAAATCGTTGCCGGTCGTACGATTGTTCCAACGATAAAGGTAACAAGCGAAGATATCGCGTCTGAACGTGCGAACCTGGCACGTGAAACAGGATTGCCGATTGAAATGACAATCGTGCGCCTGGTGGATATTCCGGGGGACGTGGCGGCAAAATTGACGAAACCAAAATCATGCGATAATGCAATGGATATGGCGACACGTCTGGGTGGCGCACCCCAGAAATTTACCGCGGTGCAATACGAATTGGCGTCTGATATTCGCGACCGCGTGGCGGCGTTACCCGTGCTTACCTGGTCACCGGTTGTGGACAGAACGGTACTGTTAGTGTGCAGCACTAAAAAGACCAGCGAATATGGCAAACTGGATGATATCATTAAACAAAACGCCACATATAAACAGGCGATGTTTATCGCCGACCAGCAACTGAAACAACTGCGCCGTCGGGCGGTGGTTGTTATTAATGACGACAGATATAAATTATGAAACCGATACTTTTTAATTTTACTGATGGCGAATTGGAAAAATTCGTAACAGATATGGGACAGCCACGTTTTCGCGCAAAACAAATTCGCGAATGGTTAAATCGTGGCGCGCCTGATTTTTCCGTTATGAAAAATTTGCCAGACACATTGCGTCATGACCTGGACGCGGTGGCGCAAACATTGCCGGTAAAAATTGTAAAAAAGTTACAGTCATCTGATGGCGAAACGACCAAGTTTTTGTTGGAATTAAACGATTGCGAACAAATTGAATGCGTACTGATGCGCACCACATATGGCAACAGCGTCTGCGTCAGTTCCCAGGCCGGATGTGCCATGGGGTGCCGATTCTGTGCCAGCACGTTATTGGGTTTGAAACGTAATTTAACCGTAAACGAAATATTTGCACAAATTTTGGTCGCCCAATGGGAATTACGCAGCGACCGTGACGCCACCCGCGCACGTCCAATTCACGCCAACGGGGACGCAAATAATGGCGATGTATCACACATTGTCGTTATGGGAACCGGTGAACCATTACAGAATACCGAAAACGTTATCGGATTTTGCGAACGCGCCAATCACGATATGGGCATCGGGTGGCGGCGCATTACGATTTCAACATGCGGTATTGTCCCCGGCATCCATGAATTGATTCGGTGGGGGCGGCCAATAAACCTGGCGATATCATTGCATGCACCAACCGATGAACTGCGCGGGCAAATTATGCCGATAAATAACAAGTATAAATTGGCAGAGGTTTTATCCGCCGCTGATGAATTTACCGCACTGCACAACCGGCAACTGATGATTGAATATATTTTGTTGGCACGCCGAAACGCCAATGGGGACCCCGAACTGTTTAATTGCACGCCCCAGCATGCCGAAATGTTGGCAGAGCTTTTGCGCGGGAAAAACTGTATGGTGAACCTGATACCGTGGAATGCGGTGGATGAACGCGATTTTGTATCACCATCGGGCAACGCGGTGCACCGTTTCCAGGACATACTGATTAAAAACGGAATCCATGCACGAATTCGCCGCGAACGGGGCAGTGATATTGGTTCTGCCTGTGGACAATTACGATTAGGAAATAAAAAACATGGCGAATGATGTATGGGTTGTGCGCCACGCGCAAAGTGTGGCGAACCGGGGCGACGTTTCAACAACATTACACAGTGATATTCCATTATCCACGGATGGCATGGCGGCCGCGCAATTGTTCGCGGACCGGTTTGACCGGACGCCAGATTTGATTATCGTGTCACCATATCTGCGCACACGCCAAACCGCGGCACCATTTATTGAAAAATATAATACTGTGCCGGTGGAAATTTGGCCGATACAGGAATTTGATTTTCTGGATAATCAAAAATGCCTGGGCAAAACCGTGGATACGCGGCGTGCCATGCGTGATGAATATATTGCGCGGGCTGACCCCAATTGGCGCGATGGACCACACACCGAAACATTTAATGAAATGGTTGGGCGTGCACGCGATTTTATCGCGCGCGTAAAACAACGCCCCGAACAATTTATCGTCGCATTCTCGCACGGGCATTTTATAAAAACACTGGGGATAATTCTGGACGGGGCTGCGCCAACCATCCAGGATGTATTGGGTGCCGGCGATGATATTGCAAACCTGGGGATATTTAAATTTTAATTTTCCACGGTTTTATATAACGCGAAACACGCTTCTTTAATATTGGAATTATACCAAACAGGTAAAATGTATCGTACATACGCGCATCTGTTGTTCGGTATGTCAGTAACGGAATCACCCCGAATAATTTGTATTTCATGCGCACCATCGGCACACCGCTGCGCGGCAAATCATGCCGCACCAGGAATTCGTCCACACGACGCCGAACCGTCATTATATCAGACGCACTGCGCCCCGCCCGGTCGGGCGAATGCAACAATGACGATGGGCGACATTTATACGTATATTCTGCGCCCGGCACCAAAACAATACTGCGCGCGGCATACACCATTTGAACCATTGGAAAAACATCTTCGGCATATATAATATCGGTTGGAAACGATAATTTTAATTTATTCCAAAACGCGCGCCGTATCAGATAACGCACTGAAAATCCCCACATATCAACCTGGGTTGCACTGAATTTATCCGGCGCACATGATACAACCTGGGTTGTATGAAACAAAATATTGGATTCTGGCGCGCCTTCGTTCACCAGGCCCGCAACGGCAACATCACAATCTGTTTGTGTGACGGCGGCATACAATCGTTCATAGAATTCTGTATTTATAATATCATCTGCATCCATGAAATGAATATAGTCCCCATGTGCCGCACGCACACCATCGTTACGTGCAATTCCAGGACCGGTGGGGGCATCGTGTACAATTGTGTGAACCCGCAACTGGGGATGCGTCGCAACAAAATCATTAATTATATCCGCCGTGTTATCCGTGCAACCATCCAGGACAATTATAACCTCTATATTCTTGGTCGGGAATGTTTGTGTCTGGATACAATTCAGCGTTTGCGCAATGTATTTCGCGCAATTGTGTGCCGGAATAATAACAGATATTTTCATATGAAACCCCCTAACGTAATTTCGCACAGATGATAAACAATTATACCGTAAAAATAAAGGCGAAATTTGCCCGCAACCAGGCGTCAGAAAAAAACGGGGCATTGCCCCGTTTTTTTATTTGTTCGGAATAATTTTGATTTCAACACGTCTGTTCTGTTGACGGCCCGCCGCATCGGCATTTGATGCGATTGGGTTGGACGATCCCATACCCAGAATTTCAAAGCGCGACGCCTTGACGCCCTGGCCCTGCAAATATGCCGCAACTGCGTTCGCACGATTACGAGACAGGGTCTGGTTGTATTCCGCGGTGCCCGTGCTGTCGGTGAATCCCGATACCATAACGGTTGAATTGCTGTATTTATTCAAAACCTTGACCACAGAATTCAATGTCGCATAAAATCCCGCATTGATATCCGCAGAATCGGTCTTAAACGTGATATTACCCGGCATAATCAGACGAATGCTGTCGCCATTGCGAACGACGCTGACACCGGTTGAAGCCAATTCCTGGCGTAATTCAGCCTCTTGCACGTCCAGGTAATAACCAACGCCACCACCCACGGCCGCGCCCGCCAGGCCACCAACCAATGCGCCCTTGCCACGATTACCAGATACCAATGCGCCGGTCGCCGCACCGGTTGCCGCACCAATCGCGGTGCCCCATACGGCCTTGGATGTTTGGGCCTCGCCCGTATAGGGGTTTGTGGTTGCGCAGCCCGACAGTACGGTTGCCAACGCCACTAAAACTGCATATTTTCTCATTATGATTTCTCCTTTTCTGTTCGGGGCGTATTGTAGCACAAAAAATCCCGCGTGCAAGAACGTAAAAAATAGAGAGCAAAGTGCAGAGAGCAGAGAGCAATTGAGTGCGCCGTTGGCGCACTTGTTTCTTTTTCGTCGTGAAATAAATTCCCCTTCGCTGGCGAAGGGGTGGACGCGCAGCGGACGGGGTAGTGGTAAATAGTCCCTGCGGGGCAATGGATACCGACCTTCGTCGGTATGACGGGAGTTCCGCAGTCCAATTTTTGCTGAATATTATACAACAGTGAGTTGGAGTAATTTTAAAGACCCTATTCCTGCCTGCGCAGGAATGACAAGAATAAGGAACGCAGTAAGTTCCCCTCCGCCCCAGCAAAATCGCAAGATTTTGTGGGGGCCAAGTCGGAATGTCAGCATTTGCTCTCTAAAAAATTAGAGAGCTATTAGGCACTCCATAACACTGAGAAATATTAGTATGTACCAAAAGTTACATATGTAATCAGCTTCATGTGTTATTCATCATCCATCAAATCTGATGAACCAGATAACCTTTTTAACTTTAAAACTGTTTTCTTTGCACCTGATACTGATGTATATTGAAATTTACCTATATTTTCAAAATACCCATCTTCAACATCTTGATTATCCACTAATTCTGAATCTCTGTTATTTTTGATTATAAAATACACTCCGTCACCCATTGTATAGGAATACGCAGGATTAACAGTTATCAATGTACCTGATTCTGTCTGACTTAATACCGTAAATGCCCACCCCAATTGAAACGCACAATTTTTTAATGCCGAATTTCCCATATACTCCAAACTTGGAACACCATCTGTTGTATGAAATGGGTTGTATGGTAAATCATCATAAGAACAAAGCTTTTTACCAATCTTCTTTTCAAGCTTTTTTATTTTTTCCTGTAATTTTTGTTCCTTGGCTCTTTCTATTTTTTCATTAATATCACGTTCAAATGCATTAACTGCGCCGCTTGGACACACATAAACACGTGTTGCTTTTTTTACTTTTTTTCCATTTAATAACGTAAAATAATCTGGTGATTGATCTTGGTCGTAAAAATGACATTTTATATCTGTTGTACTTGTACTATAATTCAACAATTCTTGTATATTATTTGTATCGTATTTTCTCTTATTCATGTATTGAAAATCGGTGTCCGCAACACAAAAGACATCACCGACACCAACAACAGAATTTATGTCGTCCACGTGGTCGATATTAAAACAGGTATAAGGTTTAGGATTGCCTACACAACCGGCAAGCAGTATTACTGAAAGTGCATATTTACAATATGTTACAAGCATGAACTAGCTCCTTTGTTTTATAAAAAGAAAAACCACCAATACAAAAATGGTGGTCGGGTATTTTCAAAATCACTCGTGATGACTCCGTGGCTTTCGGCGAACCTATTTTATAACCACAGATACCCGACCACAAAGGTCAGGCGATAACGGCACAAAAGCACCATTATGTTGATATATCGGATAACGATACTTTCGCACCGCACGAGTAAGCTTTGAAAAGCCCCGAACCAATGTCCCCACTGATTCTAAAATCAACATTACTGTCAATTCTGTATGGATTATATTCAGAACACAGCCTAAAAACAAGATTAAATTTGATTTATATCAAATTGATTACTATTATCTGTGGAACAAAAAGGTTGAAAATGACATTCAGAAAGTTTGGTTTGCACTTATTGCCTTTTATCGTTGCATTATTTGTCGGAGCCGTTTTTTTGATTGGTGCATACTTTATGTCAGAGTCAACAATTAAGAACCTTTTTATAAATTTGTCTGCGACCTTAGTTGGCATAACATTATCATATATATCTTATCAACTCATAAAGAAATGGTCTGATACAAAATTACAAGAAACATTATTTGATTATTCAAAGGTTCAAATTGATTATGAAATAATGTCCATTGTATCTCAGATACAAAAGATGCTCCAGCCTCTGGGCAAAGTAAACAAATCTTTTGACGGGATACGAGAGTTTTTGTCGTTGTCAGAAAAAGAATTGATTGAAAAGGTTGCTGATGTGGAGCTTTTAGGTTATCAAATATTTAAGAATTGGCATTTCTCTATAAATAACATACAAAAATTTATTGAGAATGGTTTTACATTAAAATACATGTCAAATGAACAAATAATATGTCTTGTCGAATTGTTTAAAAGCATCAAAGCACTAGACAAGCCATATAATTATATTGATTCTTTTTTTGAGGCAACAGGAAAAACTTCAACAGAATTTAGCATAATACCACCAAGCAGTAAACAAGAGCTACCTCTCCGCTCCATGTTGTTAAAGAAAATCCCTGGCAAATCAGATCAAGGAGTAGTTGTTGACTTTGGAGATATAACATTGGACAAGTTAAAGCTATCATTAAATCTGTATAAATTAAAATCCCCAGAAACTTATATTCCTCCACTACACCGGGTCTTAAAAAATATCAACCAATGGATAAAGTTAAGTGGTAATACAATTCTTATAGACGCAAGTAAAATGAGAATTTGGGACAATGTTGAAAAACGATATTTATAATAATCTACTCCCCCGACGGGACTTTTGGTGGTGACTAATATATGAAAATTATTCTCTTAGCGGACTAAATTTGTCCACACAGCGACAAACATTATATAAAATTGTAAAATTAAACCGCCATATCTATGGCGGTTGAAATCGGCGGTTCGGGATTGGTGCGCATACGCGCACCGACCTGGTGCAATCGCCATTCGGCGACCGGCGTTATTCCGCCTTTGCACTGCGGTTCAAACCCCCGTTACGGTGATTTTAGTCCCGAAATATACACACAAAAGATAAAATAAAAACCACCGCGTGGGTGGTTTTTATTTTATCTTGGTGGATGTTGAGGGACTCAAACCCCCGACCCTCTCGGTGTAAACGAGATGCTCTAATCAACTGAGCTAAACATCCAAAGCCGGTAAATCATAAATGATTTTTTTTGGTTTGTCCAGTTTTTTATTTATTCTGGCATTGGCACGCCGGCGGTGGCATCACCCATTACCTGGTCAACCATGGCGTCAGCCTTGGCCTTGGCATCATTATATGCCGCGGTAAATAACGCAGCAACCGCGTCCGCGCCACGCGCCAACGCGTCTGGACGCACAGAAACGTCCAACAAATCGTATTTACCGGTCATTGTAACGACGCATGCACCACCATCTGCAATACCGCTGATACGTGTTGCCGCCAATTTATCCTGGGCCGCAGAAACCTTGTTCTGTAATTCTGCTGCCTGGGCCATCAAACTTTCCATATCCATATGAATATCCCCCTGTTACAAGATATGCGCCCTGTGCGGGCGCATACCCATTTTTATACTAGTCCGCGATTTCGTGACCTGTTTTCTGGTCAATGCCAACCATGGACATACGTGTTTTACCACGTTTATCGGCGCCCAGGTAACGGACATAAACCTTGTCGCCTTCGTGAATCTTGGTATCTTCAATCTTGGCAATGCGTTCGCCCGTGATTTCAGAAATATGAACCATTGATTCAAAACCGTTCAAGATTTTCACGAACAGACCAAAGTCTTTGATACCTGATACAGTTCCTTCGTAAATCATGCCAACCTCTGGTTCGGCAACGATGTCCTTGATACGGGCCATCGCGTCTTCGGCTTCTTCTTTGGTTGTTGCCATGATTTTGATTGTACCATCATCGGCCAGGTCAATTTGTGTGTTTGTTTCACGGGTCAGGGCCTGGATAACACTGCCACCCTTGCCGATAACATCACGAACCTTGTCCGGATTGATTTTCATTGTGTACGCCTGGGGCGCATATTCAGACACATGGTCGCGTGGGGCCTTAATCGCCTTTTCAATCTTGCCCAAGATGTGCATACGGCCATCTTTTGCCTGGGCCAGCGCACGCGCCATAATTTCAAATGTAATAGATGTGATTTTGATATCCATCTGCAACGCAGTAATACCACGATCTGTACCTGTGACCTTGAAATCCATATCACCCAGGTGATCTTCGTCACCCAAAATATCGGTCAAGATTGCGTAATCATCGCCCTCTTTAATCAATCCCATTGCGATACCCGCAACTGGGCGTGTCAATGGAACGCCACCATCCATCATTGCCAATGTTGCGCCACATGTTGTCGCCATTGATGATGAACCATTTGATTCCAGAATGTCTGATACAACGCGGATGACATAGTCAAACTTTTCGCGACTTGGCACCATTGGGTGCAATGCACGCCATGCCAAATTACCATGACCCAATTCGCGGCGACCTGGGGATTTCAGACCCTTGGCCTCGCCCACGGAATAGCCTGGGAAATTATAGTTCAGGATAAAGTCGCGTTCTTCGGCGCCATCCAGTGATTCCAATGGCAACGCATCCTTGCCACCGCCCAATGTCAATGACACCAACGCCTGGGTTTCGCCACGTGTAAACAGGGCCGAACCATGTGCGCGTGGCAATACGCCCAATTCAATTTCAATCGGACGCACAGTTTTTGTGTCACGGCCATCAATACGTGGTTTGCCCGCCAAAATATTGCCACGCATAATGCGCGCAGTGATATTTTCAACAATTTCATCGGCAAATGATTCCAATGTTGATGTGGCCGTTGTTGTATCCGGGAACAGTTCTGGAATACGCGCCTTGGCCGCGGCATGAATGCCCGCCAATGTATCCAGACGAACCAATTTTTCCTTTATCTGTAATGCGCTTTCAATATCGCCGGCGAAACGTTCAAAATCAGATTCCATTGCGATATATTCTGGGGTCTTTTCAGGTACCGCCCAGCGTTCTTTGCCGCATTTTTCGGTCAATTCATTAATTGCACGAATTACCGCCTGTTGCGCATCAAAACCGAATTTAACCGCGCCCAATGTTGTATCTTCGTCCAATTCACCGATTTCTGATTCAACCATCAGCACGCCGTCTTTGGTTGCCGCAACGACCAAATCCATTTCGGAATCTTCTGTCATTTTCTTGGACGGGTTCAAGATATATTTACCATCCATATATCCAACACGCGCCGCACCAATTGGACCCGCAAATGGAACACCCGACAACGCCAACGCCGCAGACGACGCAATCATCGCCAAGATATCCGGCTGGTTCTTTTTATCATACGAAAATGTTTGCGCGATAATCTGAACCTTGTTTTTAAATGTTTCTGGGAACAGTGGACGAATCGGGCGATCAATCAAACGCGCAATCAATGTTTCTGCGGTTGATGCCTTGCCTTCGCGGCGATCGCGGGAACCCGGAATACGACCGGCAGACGCGAATTTTTCCTGGTAATCAACGGTCAATGGGAAAAAGTCCTGGCCCTCAACCGCGGTCTTTTCTGCACAGACCGTTGCCAAAACCATTGTGCCACCCATTGTTGCCAACACGGCACCGTTTGCCTGCTTTGCCATACGACCTGTTTCCAGGCGCAGTGTTTCATCACCATATGGTACTTCTACGACCACAGGATTATTCAAATGTGTTTTTTCACCTTTATCAAATAAACCAAACAACATTATTTTTTCTCCATATTAAATTGTTACTTTAATGCGAAGAAAAATTATTCGTTTTTGCATTTGCGCAAAATGCAAGAATGAACAATTTGCCCTTCGCACGGTGTGATTATAAATGATATTTGCGCCGATGCAAATAAAAAACCGGGATGCACCCGGTTTTATTACTTACGCAGACCCAATTTTTTAATCAGTTCTTCGTATTCGGCAACGCTGTTCTTTTTGATGTATGCCAACAATTTCTTGCGGCGATTAACCATCAACAACAAACCACGTTTTGAATGCTGGTCCTTGTGGTTGGCCTTCATATGTTCTGTCAGATTACGAATACGTTCTGTCAAAACAGCAACCTGGGATGCAGCCGAACCGCCGTTATCGTGTTCAGTTGTTTTGAACGCGGCGATTAATTCACTCTTTTTTTCTTTTGTAACGGACATTATTTTTTCCTCTGTCGTTAAATTGTTCGTTTTGGGCGCAGCGTGCCATCCGTCACCATGCCGATTCCAATGAACGTGTCACCAGAATACACACGGCGCAGACCATCCGCCCCACCCGTTTGAATAAACCCGCCGTTTTTATACAATTCGGCCGATTTATTATCCAAACACGAAACCGGAATGTCCCCCAGTCCCACGTCTGGCGATTTCAGGAAATCCCTGATATCAGTGCCATTATTAACCAGATTTTCCAGAAAATCAAGTTTTACTGCGTCTGTGATAAAAAATCCGTTTGTCATGGTGCGTCGTATCATCGTAACAGTGGCAATTGCGCCCACCGCCGCCGCGATATCACGCGCCAGGCTGCGTACATATGTCCCACGCCCACAACGCACACGAAAATTCCAATTTTCCCCATCACGGCCGGTAAATTCCAGCGCATATATATCAATATCGCGCGTGGCAGGTGCAACATCATGACCCGTGCGCGCCAATTCATACGCCCGCCGTCCCGACACGTGTACGGCGCTGTATGCCGGCGGGGTCTGGCGAATGCGGCCAATAAACCGTGGCAATGTCGCAATAACATCAGATTGGTCCGGAATAAAATCATCACGCGCGGTAACATGACCCGTGGCGTCCAGGGTATCTGTGGCAAAACCGAACTGTAACGAAAACAGGTATTCCTTGATTGGTTGCTGGGCGTCTTCTGTATACGGAATCATCTTGGTTGCCGCCCCAATGGCAATTGGCAACACCCCGGTTGCCATCGGGTCCAGTGTACCAATGTGCCCCGATGTCCGGGCACCAAACAGACGCGCGACACGCGTGCTGGCCGTGCGACTGAACAGCCCGGATTCTTTGTCCAAGATTATCCAACCCATCGCCATCGTTATAACGATTTTGTTAACATCTTTTTACGGGCATACTGGGTTAAAAATTTGCGGTATTCACAACTGGTGTGTCCGGCTCGTGGCCACAACTGGCGCATCGTTCCGTATTCCAGTACCGCATTGTATTCACCCGGTTTGATTTGAATTTCACGCCATTGGCGCGTCACCATACCATTGGCATTCGCGACATGGGCATCCACAGGAACCGTTGCATATATACGTTTGCCATCATGACGAACACTGCGCCCGATTAAAAATCGTGGCCCCCACGAAACACTGGATGCAATCTGGGCGTCATCAGTGCGCAAAATAGTCTGGGTCCCCAGTTGAAATTCTGGTCTGCCCACAGACAGGTTTGTCAAAACATGTGGTTGCATAAAATCCAATTTCTGGATAAATTCTGTCACCGCCAGTGGGTTATAAAATTCCGCATATATCGGACTGTAAAACGGTGTTTTAAAAATGATTTTTACTCTGGCGGTCATTGACATTTTTCCTTTTTGTTTTTTGTCCCGTGTCAACTAAACAGACTTAATTGTCCAGTCGTGGCACCTGGTTGTTTAACACGTTGGGCCTTTGCGGGCGTCGCGGCATTATCCGATTGAACGGCGTCAGATGCCGACGCGGCATTGCATGGCGCACCCGATTCTAATCCAGCCAACACGGTTTCGGCACGTGCAACAACCGATGCCGGCATCCCAGCCATTTTGGCCACATGAATACCATATGACCGGTTTGCCACACCCGCGATAATTTTATGCATAAACACGATGTCGTTATTATGTTCACGCACATCAATGGTCAGGCACATTACATTATGCAATTTATCCGCATCGTCCCCCACCAGCGCGGTCAGTTCATGATAGTGTGTTGCAAACAATGTACGTGGCGACAATTCATCCAGGTATTCCAGTACCGCCTGGGCAATTGCCATACCATCATATGTCGCGGTACCACGACCGATTTCATCAAATATGATAAATGATTTTTTTGTCGCCCGGCGCAGGATGTTGGCAGTCTCGCTCATTTCCACCATAAACGTTGACTGTCCCGCCGCCAGGTTATCAGACGCACCAACGCGACTGAATAACTGGTCACAAATACCGATTGTTGCGCGCGTCGCCGGCACAAACGACCCCAGGTGCGCCAACACAACAATCAATGCATTCTGGCGCAGGTACGTTGATTTACCGGCCATATTTGGTCCGGTCAGTAATGCAATCGGTCGCACATCCAGATTACAATCATTTTTAACAAAATTATCACCACGCGTACGCAATACTGATTCAATTACCGGGTGACGTCCACCCACAATATCAAATGCATTGTCATCGGTGATGGTTGGTCGCACCCACGCATAATCACGCGCAACGGTCGCCAACGAATACCACACATCCAAATCCGCCAGTAAATCTGCCACCGCCAGCAAATCATCAGACACCGCACGAATTTCATTTATTATATCGTTGATAATGTCAGCCTCTATGCCGGCGGATTTATCGGCCGCGCTGCGCACATCGTTATCCAAATCAATCAGGCGTGATGTGGTAAACCGCATATTGCCCGCCAACGTCTGGCGATGAATAAATCCGGATTCTGGCGCCATCAGGCTGTCTGCGCGGGCGGATGGAACCTCTATAAAATACCCCAAAACATTATTATATTTGATTTTCAGGGTGTGCACCCCACTCTGCGTTGCGTACTGGGATTGCAGGCCGGCGATTGTTTCCTTGGCCCCATGGGCCAGGCGCCGCATATTATCCAGCGCGACATCAAAACCATCGCGAATCACACCACCATCACGGAAAAACGTCGGCAATTCATCAGATAGCGCACGTGATAATTTCAACGCCAATTCATTATGCGTATTTATCGCCGCGAACGCATCGGCAAACCCCGCATCCAGGCGCGGCCCCAACATTTTAAAATTCGGTAATTCAATCAGGAAATCAGTTACATGACGCAAATCGCGCGGTGTCCCACGCCCAGATAACAATCGTGTCAAACTGCGCCCAACATCAGGCACCCCAGACAACGTTGACCCGACCGCAGCAAAAACATCACCATTTATCAACATATGTCCAATATGTTCCTGGCGACGGCGAATTTCATTTGCGTCACCGGACAACGTGCGCATATAACCACGTAATTTACGCGCACCGGCGGCGGTCTTGGTATTGTCCAGCACATCAATCAGGCACGCCCCACCATCGGCAATTGGCGCATCAATTTCCAAACTGTGCCATGTGGCCGAATCAATCAGTAATTGCGCCCCAGAATGATACATATACGGCGCACGGAATGTTGTTGTGGCGTCCCGCTGGGTATTAAACAGGTATCCAGCCAATATCTCTATGGCGGCGCGCTGGGGCGCATGGTCAGACGCCACCGCGCCACCAAACACACGCGAAACAATCTGGTTTATATCCGTGCGCTGGTATAATTTCTCATATACTGGTGTTGTTTTAAACACATCGCGCACATGCAGCATAATATCAGATTCTGCGGTGGCGGCGGGATAAATAACCTCTGCCGGGCGAATGCGTACCAGGTCATCCAACAAATCAGCCGACACACCCACAAAAAATTCACCGGTGGAAATATCGCACCCGGCAATTTCAAACGATGCACCCGATGGTACAACCGCAACCAAGAAATTAGAATTTTTTGGCGTCAACAGATTTTCATCGGTCAATGTCCCGGGGGTTAAAACGCGAATAATTTTACGTTCAATAAATTTATGCCCACGTTCTTTGGCCTGGGCCGGCGTTTCCATTTGTTCAACCAGTGCAACCTTGAACCCGGCACGCACCAGGCGTCCGAAATAGTTATCCGCCGCATGCCATGGAATCCCACACATCGGAATATCCGTGCCATCAGAATCCGTCCCACGCGACGTCAGAACCAATCCCAGTGCATTGCTGATTGTGCGCGCATCATCAAAAAATGATTCATAGAAATCCCCCAAACGAAACATCAGCAACGCTTCGGGATTTTCCGATTTCATATCCACGTATTGCTGCATAACCGGGGTTAATTTTGATTTTTCCGCCACGTGATAATCCGTTTTATTTATGCGCCAACTTTCAGTGTTTCAATCTTTAATTCGGCTTCTTTTAATAACTGTTCACAGTATGCTTTCAGTTTAATTCCCTGTTCATATGCGGCAACAGAATCCGCCAGGGATAATTCGCCTGCCTCCATCTTCTTGACCAGGTCTGTTAACTGTTTATACGCATCTTCAAATGATAACTTTTTTTCGTCCATTGCTACGCCTTTGTCTTTACTGGCCTACAATACAAAATAAAACCCAAATTGTAAAGGTCAGATTCACAAAAATATTGTCTGTCAATAATGTTGCATTGGCTTTGATAATTATATATAATGACCTTGTCGTGGTGTGTTACCACGATGGGGTCTGATAGCCCGTTTCGTGCGTCCGAATAATTTGGGGTGCGCGCATGCGCATTTTTATTTTATGGACGAAAAACTCCTGAACCCATCGGGTCAGGAGGGTTGCGAATACATTGAATAAGCACACAATTCACGAAATTGTTATCAGCCTCCTGACCACCAAATAAATTGGTGTTTTTTTCGTATGTAAATACAGATGGGGGACACACATGAATATAAAGACGATTATATGCGCAATGTGCATATCCGCGGCCACATCACACGCGTTGGCGGCATGCATAACGCTGACGTCGTGTAACAGCGCACTGAAAAGCGGATATTGCTGCTGTCCAGATGGGACAACAGGTACAACCACAATATGCCCCACAGGTTGGTTGGCACTGGGGTCAACATGCCGGCGCGGGTCCACCAGTGGTGACGACACAACCGGATACTATACCCAAACATACGGTACATGCACCGGAACATCTGCAACGGTTAAATGCTATGCAACTAAAACCACGGCCAACAGCACGACCGACTGTATGTGCAAACGATAGGGGTGCAACAATATGACAAAAACTATTATTTCTGCAATCTGTATCACCATGGCCGCGCAATCTGTGATGGCGGCATGCGAGGTTACCGCAACAACATACACATCCTGTAAACCCGGATATTATTTAAGCAACGGCGCGTGCGTCGCATGCCCCAGTTCTGGAACATCCGCGGATAAAAATACTGGCGACATAACATCGTGCTATATCCCCCAGGACACAAAAATTAGTGATTCAGTTGGCACATACAAATACAGAAACGATTGCTACTATACAAACTAAAAACATCCCTGCGGGGGGATATAGAGAGCTGCAATAAAGAGAGCAAAGAGTAGAGAGCAATGATGCCCCCCGCCCTGCGGGCACCCCCGACCCGGGTCCCACAAAATCGCATGATTTTGTGGGTGGTTTACCAGAGGGGAACTTTAATCCGCAACAGTAAAAAGCAAGTGCGCCGGATGGCGCATTTCATTGCTCTCTGCTCTCTACTCTTTGCTCTCTTAAAAAAAACACCGGCATTTGCCGGTGTTTTTTATTTCTTTGCGGCGGGCGCAACGATTATTGATTTTGTTCGTTCGTCCGGTTTGGATTTTGATTCCAGCGTCCCGGCATCCCCCACCAATTCCATAATACGTGCGAACAATTCTGGGACGGCATCCTTGCCACGTGCCAAAACCTTTTTATTCCCGCGGGTCATCACGGCAATTTTTACCTTGTTACCCTGGCCCAGGAATTCAAAAACCTTTTTCATTTTGATGTTCAGGTCGTTTTCTTCAATAAACGGTTTAACCCAAACCTCTTTTAATTCCATGGTTTTTTGATTCTTTTTCGCTTCTGATGCGCGCTTTTTCTGTTCGTACTTGAATTTACCATAGTCCATAATTTTGACGATTGGCACCGCACCATTGGCGTTGATTTCAACCAAATCCATTCCATCATCAGATGCCATCTGTAACGCATTCGCAGTTGGCATAATACCCAGATTTTGGCCAGTGCTGCTGATTACCTGGACGGTCTTTGCAAAAATCCGATTATTCATGCGCGGGCCCATATCCCGGCGATTATCACGGTTAAATGTTGGTCTAATTGTAGGCTCCTTTTATATTTATGCGGAAATTATTAACTATTTTTCGTCGGTTTTCAACAAATTTTGAATCTGTTGCAGCGCCGTCCACGCATCGCGTTTTGCACTGGGTTTCAACATCAGATAATTCGGATGGAATATCGGCATACAGCGCGCACCAAATTTTGTATCACACACAACGCCGTGCGCCCGCGCCAGGTTCACGTCGGCAATTTCTGTGGCCGGCAATGTCCCCAGTGTTAAAATCAAACGTGGCTGTAACAATTCCACTGCACGCAATACAAACGGGCGCGCCAAATCCAGTTCTTCGCGTGACGGTGTGCGTCCGCCCGGCGTGCGCCAGAACAGCATCGGAACAACGGACACGTTTTCGCGCGACATACCAATTGCCGCCAGCATTTTATCCAACAAATCGCCCGCCGCACCCGACAATATATTCCCAGATGCGTCATCGTCCGCACTGGGGATATCCGTCACAATGACCAGACCATTTGGCCGGGGCGCGATATAGGGCAAAACCGTGTTCGTTGCCGCACTGCGCAATGGATGACCAAATTCGGCAATCATTCGCAACAATGCCGGCACATCACCCGGGCGCGCCGCCATCGCGGTTGCGGTTGCAACGGACACACCGGCAATTGGCGCAATTGGTGGCACCACAGACGCCGCCACGCGCGCCGCGCGCAATGACGCCGGCATATCATCCAACACGTCATTTTTTTTATCCGCCACATCTGATGATGCGCGTGCTGCGGCCTGAACCGCGGACGCCTGGGCCACGGCAAATGGTATATCTGACAATTCCCACCGAACACCAGCCAGCACTAAATCCTGCAAATCACCACACTGCATTTTTTGTTTTTCCTTGATTTTTCAAACGTTTCATTATAGACTATAACACGAGCAACAGAAACTCAAGGGAGTATTTTCATGAAAATCAAAAACTTTGCTATGTTGGCTGGTGTTGCTGGCTTGTTGGCCGCATGTGGCGGTTCCAGCATCGTTGAACCTGCTGACCTGAATGATCAACGCGTATTCTTTGCGTTCAATTCTTCGGACATTTCTGATGAAGCACGCGACAACCTGTTGGGCCAGTCGCTGTACCTGAAACATCACGAAGATACAAAAATCCAGATTGCCGGTAACTGCGACGAACGTGGTTCCACAGAATACAACTTGGCACTGGGTGCGCGTCGTGCAAATGCCGCAAAATCCGTTTTGGTAAAAGATGGCATTAATGCGAAACGCATTTCTACAATCTCTTATGGTAAAGAACGCCCATTGGTCCAGGGTTCTGGCGAAAAGGTATGGAAGTTCAACCGTAATGCCACAACAACTGTTAAATAATAGTGTTGTACAAATATAAAAAACACCGGCAAATGCCGGTGTTTTTTTATTTTGTCAGTTTTTCAACCAATTCATTCAGTTGCGTGCGCGTTGCAAACGCCAGAACAATTTGCCCTGCCCCGCCACGACGTTCCTGCAATTTTGCGGTAACACCCAACACGGCACCGATTCGCGATTCAATATCACGACGCGACGCGTCATCAATTGTTTTATTTACGTATGCACGTCCCCCGGTACGACGCGTGGTCTGCTTTACGCGTTTCGCGGTTTCCGCCACTGACAACCCACTGTTAATAATCTCGTGCGCTAATTCTTCTGGATTATCTGAAACTGCAATCGTGCGTGCGTGTGATGCCGACAATTGACCACTGCGTACCATATCCTTGACCGATTCTGGCAAATCGCTGTCCAGGCGCAAACTGTTACGAATATAACTGACCGACTTGCTAATCAGGCGCGCCACATCATCTAATGAATAATCACATTTTATCATCAGATTTTTGTACGCTATGGCCTCTTCTATTGGGTTCAGATTTTCACGCTGAACATTTTCAATCAACGCGATTTCCATCGCATCACCGTCTTTCAACGTCTTGATTAACGCCGGAATTTCGGTCAGGCCCGCCATTTTACTGGCGCGATAGCGGCGTTCACCGGCGACAATTTCATACATATATGGCCGATTCGCAACCGCACGCAACAATATCGGGCTTAATACACCCTTTTCTTTGATTGATGCCGCCAATTCTGCCAATTCCGTGTCATTAAAAGTCTTGCGCGGCTGGTCAGGATTCGCACCAATTTGCGCCAATGGTATTTGCTTTACAACAACGCGACCATCACCACCGGTTAATGCGGTTATATCCGGTATATTTACACCCATTTCGTTTTGCAGGTCTGCCAGCCCGCGCCCCAGTCCAAATTTAGCCATTTTGTTCCCCTTCCAATTTCTGAATTATTTCTGTGGCCACGCGCAGGTACGCCTGGGCACCGGTTGAATTAAAGTCGTAAAATAACGCCGGCTTACCAAAACTGGGCGCTTCTGAAACACGAACATTACGTGGAACAACCGTTTTGAACACCTGGTCACCAAATGCACGACGCACATCATCGTCAACCGCACGCGTTACGCCATAGCGCCGGTCATACATCGTTAACAAGAATCCCAGCACGGATAATTTTTCATTTAATTTGTCATGCACGGCGCGAATCGTCATTAACAACTGTTGCACACCTTCCAGTGAATAAAATTCGCACTGCATCGGCACAACGACATAGTCAGACGCCGCCAACGCATTAATGGTTAAATATCCCAATGTCGGCGGACAATCCAATAAAATGTAATCGTAATATTCCATAATCGGTACCAACGCATCGCGCAGGCGAAATTCACGATTATCTGCATCCAACAGGTCAATTTCCGCGCCCGCCAACGCCATACTGGATGGCATAATATGCATATTCGGTACCGCGGTCGTCAGGATGTTATCCGCCGCCGTTGCCGTACCCATAATCACACCATAAACACTCTGCTTGTGCGCAGCGCGCACGAACCCCAAACCGGTTCCGGCATTACCCTGAGGATCCAAATCTATCAGCAAAACACGTTTTTTTATTGCCGCCAATGATGCGCCAATATTTATTGCCGTGGTGGTTTTACCCACCCCACCCTTTTGATTCGCAAATGCAATAACAGTCGCCATTTTATCCCCCGATTTATATCCCCAGATTATAAAATTCACATAATTCGGTCAAGATATTTATATTTCATATACAAAAAATATAGTAAAAACAAATAAATAAATTTTATTTCATATGAAATAACAAACCCGCCGGCCCTTTTGATAAAAAATTGTAAAAAGACCGGAAAATACCAAAATATTAAAAACACAGAAATTACAATAAATTACACGTTATTTCATGTGAAATTACCGGCAATTTTTGATAATAATTATATACCCATCGCCGGTGCGTGATGGCACCAGTTCATAATCAAAGCGGTATTTCGCTTTTGCGGTTGCAATTTCAGACTGAATTTCCCGGCCTTTTAGTAAAAAAAGCCGGCATTTTGTTTTGGCAACATAGTCTAAAATCTTTATCAATGGCGCGAATGCACGTGCAGTAAACACTAAATCACCGGTGTTTGCCGGTATTTTTTTAACAAAATCTTCAACCCGACCATGAAACACCGTTAAATTTGGCAAATCCAGACGCGTTTTCAATTCATTCAAAAACGCCGCCTTTTTACCAATTGATTCAATACATGTAACGTTCCATCCCAAAATGGCCAGCACGACACCCGGAAAACCGGCACCGCTGCCCAAATCGGCGATTCGCACATCCCGTGGCAAAACGTCCGCCAATTGCGCACTGTCGGCAAAATGACGTGTGGCGATATCGTCCAGCGTGCTGGGCGCGACCAGATTCATCTTGGCCGACCATTCACGCAGTGTATCTGCATACTGTTGAAATTTGACTTTATTATCCATACGCGGTATTCTAGCACAGTTATGAGAAAAATAGAAAGTTTATTTATCAGTGGTGCATTTTTGGCAACTGTATTGGGGACCGGAATTGCAATTTATAATCACGACGGCGCCACCAGGCCAGGGGACACATACCATTTCCCGACCAGCAAATATGGCGCATTTATTGCGGCCCAGCATGCGATTTACGTTAATGATTTTGGGCACGCCAACGAATTCATGGCCAGTTTAGATGACGTTGATTACAAGGCCGTCCAGACGTCAAAGTATATATCTGAATTCCTGTCGGGACATATGCCGGCGGATGCCGCCGAATTGCGCGATGACAAGACGCCTGCGGCACGTTTTGTATATGATGCATACCTGGTAAATAATGACGATTGGGACGCGTTATACAAACGGCATAAATCTGATGAATCTGCATTGGTTGCACCATTTCGTATCTGGTCTGCGGTTCAAAAAAATCGCATAACAGAAACGATGAAATTCATTGATAAACTGCCCACAAACGCATCATGGAAATCGTTCGTACGCGGTCAAATTTACGCTGAAATTGGAAAGTATGACCAGGCCGCCACAGAATTTGCAAAAGTGCGTACAGACTTCATGAATGTGAACGATTACATGTACATCATGTCATTTTACACACATCATGATATGAATGATGCGGCGAATAAATTGCGCGCTGATTTTACGTCGTCCCCAGGTGGGATGTACATGTTGCAGTACACTGATTACCCCGCATGGGAAACAATTTCTGGATATAAAAACGCAATGGCGTTCAGCATAATACAAAACGTATCACACACCCAGATTATGATGTATTCTGACCTGGCATTACTGATGTTACGTTTTGCCCAGATAACTGCGCCCGGATTTGGTCCAGACAGCGATATTATTAACTATTATATGGGACAATTCCTGTTAAATAATAACGGGAATTTTGATGAATACTTCAATCGTGTTGACGATGCCAGTCCGTTTGCGCCATTTGTATGGATGCGACGCGCCGATACAGCCGGCGATGCACGTATGCTGCGCGATATTGTGCGCGCGCACCCGTTGTTTGCACCGGGGGTAATGAACCTGGTTGGTTATTATACACAACATGGTGATATGCGTCATGCATTGCGCACACTGGACAGTGCATTAAAAAACGATGATTTGCCAGAAATTGGCCGGGCATTTTTCCTGAAAATGCGCGCCCAGGTACATTACGCATTCGGCAAAATTGACGCGGCCGCACACGATATAAAATCGGCATCAGAAGTATTACCGATGGATGCGGATATTATGTTAATGCAGGCTAAAATCTGGGCGGCCCAAAACCGCAACTTGGATGATGCATATGAATATGCAATGAGTGTAGTTCGCCGCAATCCGTCTGATACACTGGCATGGGATGCGGTTGGTGTCGTTGTTGCCGCCCGCGAAGGATTGGATGCAGGATTGGCCGTATTGGCACGTGTTGGTGATGTTTCGTCCAATTGTTCATTACTGTTTATGCACCTGGGGGATATGTATGCAGAAATGGGTGATAATGTTCGCGCCCGTGATGCATATATACGTGCAATTGATTTATCATCTGATGGATTGGTCAGTATCCCCGTAATTAACAAAAAAATAAGGAAATTGAAATGAAGGTTGGTGTAATTGGTGCCGGTGCATGGGGCACAGCATTGGCGATTACGTCTGCCCGTGGTGGCGCAGATGTTCTGATGTGGTCATACGATGGCGAATACAAACAATTTGATGATGTTATCATCCCAGACAACATGCATGTGACGCGTGAAATGTCCGATATGGGGGCATGTGATGCGTGGCTGGTTGTGACACCGGCGGCATTTTTCCGCGAAACAATGCGCCGCGCCGGCGAATTCTATCATGGTCAACCCATCATCATTTGCACCAAGGGGGCCGAGGCCGCAACCGGCGATTTTATGTCTGAAATTATGGCGTCTGTATTGCCCGATGCGAAACATTTGGCGGTGCTGTCGGGCCCGCAATTCGCAGCAGAAGTTGCACGTGGCGTCCCGACCGGTTCAACCCTGGCCACACGCAGTGACGTGGCAATGCAGGCGGGCAGGGCGATTTTAAACCAGTTATACATTCAGCCCAGCGACGACATAATCGGTGCCGAAATATGCGGTGTTGGTAAAAATGCCGTGGCATTGATTTCTGGATATAATTCTGTGGCGGCCGGTGGCGAAAACGAACGTGCACTGGTATTCACACGCGCCTGGGGCGAGGTTATGCAAATCGGTCTGGCATTGGGGGCACACACAGAAACATTCCTGGATCTGTGCGGGATTGGCGACCTGTTCCTGTCTGCGACGTCCGCGACCAGTCGTAATTTCGCCGGCGGAATGGCAATTGCAAACGCAGAACCGGTTGTCGGCACCGTAGAGGGAATATTTGCGTTGTCCGGCCTGATTCGGCGCGCCAAAAAATTGGGGGTTGCGGTTCCAACACTGACCCAGATGCAGGAAAAATTGGGATTAAAATAAACATAAAAAAACACCGGCAAATGCCGGTGTTTTTTTATTCATGACGCAAACTGTCAATCGGGTTTAATTTTGCCGCCTTTAGCGCCGGAACAACGCCGGATGCCAAACCAACAATTACCGCAACCGAAACAGACAAAATTACCGGCCAGATAGAGAAGGGCACATTATACCCCATCCACAGGCGACCAACCCCCTGGGACAGGCCGACACCCAAAATCAGTCCTGCCATTGATCCCATAAACGAAATCAAAATTGATTCGGACAAGAATTGAATAATTATCTGGCGTTCACGGGCACCGATTGCCTTGCGAATACCAATTTCACGCGTACGTTCGGCCACAGATACCAGCATCATGTTCATAATACCAATTGCCCCCACCAACAACGATACCGCGGCAATCGCAATCAGCAACATTTTCATATACCCAGTCACGGTATTCATTGTTTCCATAACCTGTTTCATATCCATAATTTGGAAATCATCCGCGTCACTGTCTTTTAATTTATGTCGGTCACGTAACAGGGCGGTTATCTGGTTTATTACGATTGTGTTATCCGCATCTGAATACAATTTCAGCGATACCATTTGAACCGCGTTTGGAAAACGGCTGCCCGACAGGCGCTTTTTTAACGTGGTAATTGGAATCAGCACCATGTCGTCCTGGCTGCCCATGGCGGAATCCCCCTTGGCCTTGGTTACGCCAATAACGACAAAAGGCGTGTTCTGGACGCGAATAACCTGGCCGATGGGATCATCTGGCAAACCTAACTCTTCGGCCGTTGTGGGGCCAATTACGGCGTACGTAGACGCATTTCTGACCGCCGCATCATCAAAGAACACACCTTTTTCCACCTCTATGTTCTGGACGGTTGTGTATGCCGGATATACGCCCGTCATTGATGTAGACCAGTTTTTGTTGCCATAAACCACCTGGGCACCAGACATTTGAACCGGGCTGACCGCGGCAACATCGGGTAATTTGCCAATATATTCGGCATCATCAATGGTCAATGTTTGGCGGTTACCAGTGCGCACACCGCCGGTTTGTGCCGCACCGGCACGAATGATGATTGTCCCGGTCCCCAATGATGAAAATTGGTCCGTGATTTGTTTCTGGACGGTTTCACCAACCGCAACCATTATCACCACCGCCATAACGCCGATAACAATGCCCAAAACGGTCAGAAATGAACGAATTTTGTTTCCGCTGATAGACAGCCATGATTCTTTGAAAATATCGTTAAATGTCATTTTTTACCCCCATACGCACATTACAATTTATCGTCTGTTTTTGGCATTTTGCCATCATAGTTTATGCGTCCATCACGGATATGAATCAGTCGGTCGGCATATCGTGCGATATCAAATTCGTGCGTAATCATAACGATTGTAATGCCCATTTCCTGGTTTAATTGCTTAAAGAATTTCAGGATTTCATTACCCTTTTTACTGTCCAATGCGCCGGTCGGTTCGTCCGCCAGAATCAGCTTTGGATTACCCGCCAAAGCACGTGCAATCGCCACACGCTGCTTCATACCACCCGACAGTTGTGTTGGCAAATACGATTCAAATTTTTCCAACCCAACCCGGTGCAACATTTCACGTGCACGCCGCACGCGTTCCGCCATGGGCAACCCGCGATACATTAATGGCAACATCACGTTATCCAGGACGCTGCGCTTGGACAGCAAATTAAACTGTTGAAACACGAATCCGATGTATTCATTGCGCACGGTTGCCAATTCATCCGGCGTCATGTTTGTTATATCACGACCATACAGTTCATATACCCCAGATGTCGGCGTATCCAGCGCACCAATAATATTCATACACGTTGATTTTCCAGACCCCGATGGCCCCATAATCGCCACAAATTCATGCGCATGCACATCAAAATTAATGTCAAACAGCACCTGCTGCTGGCCCCCCAGTTCCACAGGAAAGCTCTTGCAAATATCGCGCATAGAAATAATTATGTCTGATGATTTTGCTGATTGTTTCATACCAATCCCCCATACCCAAAATATTATACACAGATTTTTACGCAAACGAATAAAAAAACGCACCGTGCGGTGCGTTTTTTATCCCTACATTGGGCCACCGCCCGGTCCGCCGCCCATTCTGTTGGTTGTGTTGGTGGATTTCTGGCCTGTACGTCCAACAACGATTTTATCACCATCCTGTATCTGGTCAGAAACAATTTCTGTTTCGGTCGCAGTAACCAGACCCTTGGTAAATGGCACCAACATGATTTTACCGTTACGTGAAATCGCCAGATGGTCAGATGTTGTTGCATCACCCGCGTCATCAACAATGCCATCAAATTTACGCAATAATAATGCCGCATTTTGAACCTTGAACACGTCTGATTTTTCAGACACAACAATTGTCACAAACGCGGTCATACCCGGCATCAGGCGCAAATCAGAATTATCAACGTCAATTACGACCGTGTATACAACAACATTTGATGTCGTTGTTGGCGACAAACGAATCTGGCGCACGACACCGTCAAACGTCTGGTTCGGATACGCATCAACCGTAAATGTCACAGGTTGACCTTCCTTGATAACACCAATGTCAGCCTCGGACACAGATGTTTCAATCTGCATCTGGGACAGATCTTCGGCGATCTTAAATAAATTTGGCGTCTGGAACGATGCCGCAACGGTCTGACCGACGTCAACCTCGCGCGCGATGACGGTGCCATCAACCGGGGATGTAATTGTCGCATACCCCAGGTTTGTTACCGCACGATCATATTGTGATTGCATACGATTCACAGATTGTTCGGCCTGTTCGTATGTTGTTTGCGATTGTTCCATTTCGGCACGGGAAATAAAACCTTCGTTATACAGTGTCTTGTTACGTTCATATTCGCTCTTGGCATAATTACGCTGGGACTGGGCACTGACCAGGGATGCCTTGGCCTCGTCCACAGACGCCTGTAACACAGATGGTTCTATTTCCAACAGGACATCACCCTTTTTCACCTTGGAATTATAATCAACATACAATTTTTCAATTGTGCCCGATACCTGGGAACCAACACTGACGGTGTTCAGTGGTTGAATTTCACCGGTTGCGGTCACAACCTGGCGCAAATCACCACGCGATATGTCCATCATAACCAGTGTACCGGTATCCTTTTTGGATGTGCCGCCAAACAACATATAAATCCCCAGCACGCACAGTGCCAAAATTAAAATCCACCATTTTTTGCGCCAAATCCAACGAAACGCACGCCGTAAAAATGACGGGCGCGATGACACGGCAACTGTATTAACCTTTGCTTTCTTATTCTGCTGTTTCATCTGTATTTTCCCCCTCTAATCCAACCTTGATTTCACCAATGGCCAATGCGACCGCCGCACGTTTTGTGAACAGGTCATATTTCGCCGCATTATTTTGCTTTTGTGCATCAACCAGTTCTGACTGGGCCGTTTGCCAATCCAGCATTGTTGCCCGTCCAACCTTGTACATACCGGCGGTAACGCGTTCACTTTCAGTCGCCGATGCCAGTAATGTTTCTGTTTGGGTCAACACCGTCTGGGCGGTTTTGTAATTCTGGTATGCCGTGAATATATCCAGTGTTGCGGCATCGCTGGTCGCGCGCTGCTGTTCCAGGGCGGCATCATAGTTTGCCTGGGCCTGGCGCACACCATACATGTTTGCAAATCCTGCAAATATTGGCATTGACGCACGGATACCAATGCTGCCACTGACCTTGTCACTGCCGGCATTAAAACTCTCGGACGGGGTATCGTTCCACGAAACAGAACCAGACGCGGAAATACTGGGCAAATTTTTCAAAAATGCCGAATTACGGCGATGCCATGCGGCGTCCTTGTTCGCCGCTGCACGCAACAGGTCCGGACGTGATTTCTGGGCGATTTCAATCAATTCATCAACCGTTTGAATTTCAGATGCACGCCCAAATTCCGATGGCATATCGGCAATCTGGATATCCTGGTTTGCCGGGAATGACAATTTACTTAACAATGCGCCCTTGGCAATTTCGCGATTGTTCTTTGCGCGTTCCAAATCCAAGTTACGACTGGCCAGTGTGGTGTCTGCCTTTAAAACGTCGGCCTTGGCAACAGAACCGGCCTTGAACTTTTTGGCGGCGGTATCACGCGCGGTTTGCGCAACCGTACGCAGTGATTCTGCACTTTTTACGTCCGCATCGGCGTTTAACAGGTTATAATACGCGCCAATCACACCATATATGTAATTCTGGACATTTTCGTCATAGTCAAACCCCGCCGCACGCCACGATGCCGTCAACTGGTTTACATCGGCCAGACGTTTACCAAAATCAAATAACAGATACGATGCCGACAGCGATGCACCATACGACCAATCACCCCATTCTTTGTTACGATATGGCAATGATGCCGATGCATTCGCCGATACATTCGGCAAATAATTTGCATATCCGGCATTTTTCGCGAATCGTGCCGATTGCAGTGCAAAATATGACGCCGTCGTTGTTGGGTTACGACACAAACCTAAATCCACCACCTGGGGCAGATTCAAACGTTCCGCCGGCACAGTTGTCCGCGTGGCGCAATCATCATCCGCGCCGAATGCCAGCGTTGGCAATATGCATAATAACAGTGATACTTTCCTCATTCTCGCTCTCTCTTGGTACAATTATGTATAATATAATTTTTCTGTTGAATTACAATTTTTTTTTGCCTAATATGCATTCACATCTCTTGGCCTGGTGGCAGAGTGGTTATGCAGAGGACTGCAAATCCTTGTATGCCGGTTCGATTCCGACCCAGGCCTCCAAAATACAATTCCCGCTTGTCGGGAATTTTATTTTGGACATGGTGCTATCAAACCGGCCCGGTTCGCATACGAGTCAGTTTTTGCAAGCATTTGTAAAAATGCGCTGCGAAAACCATACGAGTGGTGAGTCAAGTTGCGTCAGCAACGGTCGTCGTGTGCGGCGATGCGAACATTCCGACGACACGCCTCCAAAATTAAAACGCCCTTGTGGCGTTTTTATATTTACATTTGAACTTTTGCCCCAGATGTCCTAGTATTGTGTCATGATTGAAACACTGACGTTGACCGATTTTCGTAATCATAAAACCGCCCAGATTGTAACGGGGGGGCGTCATAATATAATTATCACCGGTCCAAATGGCGCGGGCAAGACCGCCGTGTTAGAGGCCGTATCAATGTTATCCGGCGATCGTGGCCTGCGCGGGGCAGGGTATAACGACATTGCACGATTTGGCGGTACGGGCGGTTTTTCTGTATTTGCCACATTAACAGATGACAGTGAAATTTCCGTGTATTTTAACCCAGGCGACACAAATCGCCATGCAAAAATTGATGGTGACGCGGTGTCACTGGCCACATTGGCGGCGCGCATGCGTATGGTCTGGGTTACCCCACGCGAAGACAGGATTTTTATTGATGGCGTATCAGAACGCCGTACATTTTTTGACCGTATGGCGGCCAGTTTTAATCCCGCACACAACGGTCGCGTGCAACGCCTGGCAAAATTACTATCTGAACGGGCGTTTGCATTAAAGAACGGTCGTGATACAAACTGGTTAAATGCGATTGATACGCAAATTGCCGGGGCCGCCATCGCGGTCAGTGATGCACGTCTGCGGTACGCGGGCGAATTGAATTATTTTTTGGAAAACGTCGCCGTTGGTGCAAACGGAATGATTGAACAGATGTTATTGTCTGGCATTCCGGCCGCCGCCGCCGAACGCGAGTATTTGAATTACCTGGGCCAGAATCGCGAATTGGTTGGTGATAAAATGGTGCTGGATGGTGCACATAAATCCGATTTCACCGTATTTAATACCAAACTGAATTTGCCGGCGAATTTGACCAGTACTGGCCAACAGAAAACCGCGCTGTTGGATATCATATTGGCGCATGCAAAATTACTGCATACAAAAACAGGCACCCGACCATTGATTCTGCTGGACGAGGCCGCCGCCCACCTGGATTCGGGTGCACGTGCGGCATTGTTTGCATCCCTGGGGCGTACCGATGCCCAGGTTTGGGCGACCGGACTGGATGCGGCAATTTTCAGTGATGTACCGGATGCCACATTTGTTACTTGCACAGATGGCGAAATAAATAATATACTGGCGGCGGAGAATTAAGATATGGCAAAGGTTGATTATCAAACACTGTTGGACAACGCATTAAAATCTGTGGTCAAAGATGCATTGATTCATGCCCAGATAAACGGTTTGGGCGACGGGACACATTTCTTTATCACGTTCAAAACGCGCGCACCGGGGGTGGTGTTGCCGGATTTCTTGCGTATACGGTACCCGGATATTATGACAATTGTGTTGCAGTATTCGTATAACAACCTGCATGTGTCTGACAAGGAATTCGGTGTGCAATTAACATTTGATGGCCGACCGTTTTTCATCCGCGTACCATTTTCGGCACTGGTTGAATTTAAGGATCCATCAGTTGATTTTATCCTGACATTTCATCCCAAGGGTGCGGCGGCGGCCGATAACGATATGGAATTGCCATTGGACGAACGCCCTGATACGGTGCCCGACCCGGGGCGCGTGGTATCACTGGATGATTTCAGAAAAAATCGTAAATAAAAAAAGCCGGCATTTGCCGGCCTTTTTTTATTTCTTTTCAGCCAGATAATTTTCCAACCAGTGATTGTCAAACTTTAATGTTTGAACATCACGATTCTTTAACAGTTTCTGCTGTAATGGGATGGTGGTCTTTACCCCTTCTATGACAAATTCATCCAATGCGCGCACCGCACGCATAATGCACGCCGTACGTGACTGTGCATGAACAATCAGTTTTGCAATCATTGAATCGTATGTCGGTGGAATCGTGTATCCGGTATATACCGCACTGTCCACGCGGACGCCCAAACCACCCGATGGCGCATACAGCGTAATTGTTCCCGGGTTTGGAATAAATGTTTCGGGATCTTCGGCATTAATACGGAATTCAATTGCATGACCGTGTGGGACAACGTTTGCCTGGGTATATCCCAGTTTTTCGCCCGCCGCAATGCGGATTTGTTCACGCACCAGGTCAACACCATATACCATTTCAGTAACAGGGTGTTCCACCTGTAATCTGGTGTTCATTTCCAGGAAATAAAATTTGCCGTCCTGGAACATAAACTCAAACGTTCCGGCATTTGTATAACCCATTTTTTTCGCCGCAGATTTACAGATTTCAATCATGTCATCGCGCTGTTTCTGGGTCAGTGCCGCCGCCGGGCATTCTTCCATAACCTTTTGATTCTTGCGTTGCAGCGAACAATCACGTTCACCAAATATCACAACATTGCCGTGCTTGTCACCCAATACCTGAAATTCAATATGACGTGGATGCAGCAGCAATTTTTCCATATACAATGTGTCGTCACCGAAACCACTGCGGGCCTCGTTCTTGGTGATTTGGAACGCCGATGCCATTTCATCCGCACTGTGCACCGCACGCATACCGCGACCACCGCCACCGGCAGATGCCTTTAACATCACAGGGTATCCAATTTTTTCCGCCCATTTTAACGCATCTTCAACCGTGTCAACCGCGCCATCAGACCCCGGCACCACCGGCAGACCACATTCAATCGCAGTACGCTTGGCATTAACCTTGTCCCCCATTTTGGTAATCATTTCGGCATCAGGCCCAATCCAAATCATACCATGCTGGACAACCTTTTGCGCAAAATCCGCGCGTTCAGACAAGAACCCATATCCAGGATGAATCGCATCAGAATTCGTCAGCAACGCCGCCGTCAAAATCGCCGATTCATTCAGGTACGAATCCTTGGACGGGCCCGGCCCAATACACACAGATTCATCGGCCAATTGCACGTGCATTGCGTTTTTATCAACCGTTGAATAAACCGCAACAGTACGAATCCCCATATCGCGACACGCGCGAATGATACGCAGTGCGATTTCACCGCGGTTTGCAATTAAAACTTTTTTAATCGTGGACATGTTTATTCAATAACAATTATCGGTTGATCAAATTCAACGGCCTGGCCATCGGTTACCAAAATTTCTTTGACAACACCATCACGGTCAGACTTAATCGGATTAAATGTTTTCATCGCCTCTATCAATGCGATTGTGTCGCCTGATTTAACCGATGCACCAACCGTAACAAATGGTTTTGCACCCGGTTCTGGGGCCAAATATGCAACACCAACCATTGGGGATTTCAGTGCATGACCAGACGCCACCGGCGCAGACGTCGCACCCTTGGCATCTGGGGCGGTCGCCGCAACACCAGATACCGCAACCGCGGTTGCCTGCTGTTTTGATAAATGAATATGTTTGCGATAAACGCCAAACAAAAACTGGCGTTCCAATTCCAATTCTGTGATACCCATTTCGTCCATAATTTTAGACATGGATTCAACAGTTGCACGAAAAGACATAACTAATATCCTTTTTATTTATTTCGCATATTGACCAGATTCTAGCACATTCAGGACACTTGTCAAGAGACAGGGTCGTATCCCCATCCGCCACCGGGGCGACATCGCATTATCCGACGCACCGCCATCAGTCCGCCACGAAATGCACCGTATTTTGCGATTGCGTCCATGGCATATTGGCTGCAACTGGGGGTAAAACGGCACGCGGCGCGCCCACCGATAAACGGCGAAATACACGCCTGGTACGCACGCACCAGGGCCAGCGCAATTCGTGCCAATATTGTTGGATTATTTTTTGATGCTGCGTTCATATTCGTGTTTCATAAATCGCAATGCGCGCACCATGGCGGCACGCCCATCGTCACGCGCCGCATCCAGAATTGCACGCCGTGCGATAAAAACATAATCGGCCGCCGGATTCAATGCATCATCACCCGCAAATCGTATCCAGTCGCGCAATTTACGCTTTGCCAGGTTGCGCTGGACCGCGAAACGAAATGTCTTTTTGGTGGCAACCAGGCCAAATCGCGCATCGCCTGGGAACTTGGCCGGTTTTGCCCGAATTATAAAGTACGCACAACGGGCAATCGGATTTTCATCCGTCATTAAAAAGTCATTATGATTTTTAATTGTGTTTCTCATGCCGCCTATAATACCAGAATCTGGTAATAATCAAATAAAAAAGCATATTTTTTATGTGTGGGTGGCTTGATTTTTCATTATTCACGATTTATAGTTGCAAAAAAGAAATAAATAAACCCACAGGAATTCAATATGTATAATTGGTTGATGAAATTTTTTTCTGCGGATATGGCAATTGATTTGGGTACGGCAAATACGCTGATTTATGTCAAGGGTCGCGGAATCGTACTGAACGAACCATCGGTGGTGGCGGTTGCTGAAAACCGTCTGATGGGACGCAAGGAAATTTTGGCCGTCGGGCACGAGGCGAAACAGATGTTCGGTCGTACGCCGGGAACAATTACCGCGGTGCGCCCATTGCGCGATGGCGTTATTGCCGACTTTGAAGTGGCCGAAGAAATGATTAAATACTTTATTCGCAAGGTTCACCGCAAGAACCCACTGGCCGCGCCATTGATTATTATATGCGTGCCGTCGTGCGCAACCCAGGTGGAACGCCGCGCTATTCAAGAGGCCGCCGATGCCGCCGGTGCGCGCAAGGTTTATATTGTAGAAGAATCAACCGCCGCTGCAATTGGTGCGGGGCTGCCCGTGGAAAAACCGGTCGGTTCAATGGTTCTGGACATTGGTGGTGGCACGACCGAGGTTGCGGTTATGTCCCTGGGCGGAATTGTGTATTCACACGCGGTACGTACCGCCGGCGACCAAATGGATTTGGATATTATTGAATTCGTGCGTAAAAACAAGAATCTGTTGATTGGTGAAAATACCGCCGAAGAAATCAAAAAGCGTATTGGTACCGCCATCATGCCCAAGGACAAGGCAAACGAATTAACCATGAAGATAAAGGGGCGCGACCTGTTGTCTGGGACCCCGCGCGAAACGGTTATTACGGAAACCCAGATTGCATCCGCATTGGCCCAGACGGTCAGCAAGATTGTTGACACCGTACGCCAGGCATTGGAATTAACACCACCCGAATTATCGGCGGATATCGCTGATTTGGGTATTGCAATGACAGGGGGCGGTTCATTGTTGCGCGGGCTGGATGCGGCGATTCGTGCGGCGACCGGTTTGCCGGCGTTCTTGGTGGATAACCCGCTGGCGTGCGTTGCATGTGGTTCTGGCAAAATGCTGTCCAGTTTGGATAAAAACAAGCATATCTTGCAGACGATGTATTAAAAAACGCCCACATGGGCGTTTTTTAATCTCTATTTTTACTGTTGCAATCGGGAAAAACTCTGTTATAATGCCCGATGCCTGGGTGGTTAGCTCAGTTGGTTAGAGCGTTACGTTGACATCGTAAAGGTCGTTGGTTCGAGTCCAATACCACCCACCACAAATTTTCACCGCAGCGTCAGCAATGGCTGGAAATTTAGTGTCGCGGCGCAGTAACAAAACCGGACAACAAATATAAATTTATTAGGAAATTAAAATAATGCGAATGCAGAACTAATCTTGAATTAAAATTTCTGACGGGATTCTGTGCGGCGCCCCGTTGGGCGTCGCATTTTTATTTGATAAAGGCACAAAAATGACAAATAAAAACAATAAATATTTAATTACATCCGCATTGCCATACGTTAACGGCGAATTACACCTGGGGCATTTGGTGGGTTGCCTGTTGCCATCTGACATTTATGCGCGTTTTTGTCGCGCACGTGGTCGCGATGTTCTGTATGTTTGTGGGGCCGATGAACACGGCACACCGATTATTGTCGGCGCAAATGCCGCCGGTATGTCTGTCCAAGATTACGCAAACACATGGTATGAAAAACACTTGCAGGCGGTGCGTGATTTCAATCTGTCATGTGACCTGTACGGGCGCACCCATACCGAACGCCAAGAAAAACTGATTCACGAATTGTTCGCGCGCCTGGATGCCCAGGGATTAATAGAAGAACGCGAAACATTGCAGCCGTTTTCAATTACTGACAACATGTTTTTAACAGACCGCCAGGTACTGGGCATATGTCCAAAGTGTGGTTATGAAAACGCACGTGGTGACCAATGCGATAAATGTGGTGCAACATACGAAGTTGATGAATTAAAGAATCCACGCAGTGCGATTTCTGGGGCGTGTGACGTTGAAATGCGCCCGACAAAAAATCTGTTCTTTATGGCATCACGCGTGGAAAGCGCATGGCGCGAATGGTTAAAATCACATGCGCCAAAATGGTCAAAAACCGCCAGTGCGATTGCAAACGGTTGGGCCAGCGAAGGTCTGCGCGATACATCAATAACACGCGATTTGCCGTGGGGAATTTCTGTTAACAAACCAGGATATGAAAACAAGGTGTTTTATGTATGGTTTGACGCGCCATGGGGATACATTTCAATTTCCCAGGCCGCGCGTGAAAATTGGGATTCATGGTGGAAAAACCCAGATGCACACTATGCACAATTTATGGCCAAGGATAATGTTAAATTCCACGCCGTATTTTTCCCAGAACAACAGTTAGCGATGAACGATGGGTGGAAAACCGTGGATATGTTAAAATCCATGAATTTCCTGAACTTTGAAGGTGGTAAATTTTCCAAATCTGAAAAACGCGGAATATTCCTGGATGGCGCATTGGAAATCGCCCCGGCGGACGCGTGGCGTTACGCGCTGATTGCGTCGGCCCCGGAAACAGACGATACAGATTTCACATTTGCGCGATTTGCCGATATCGTGAACAAGGACCTGAATGGCATGCTGGGTAATTTTGTTTCGCGTGTTTGCAAATTAACCGCCAAGAATTTTGGCACAAATGTGCCGGCATCTGGCGCACACGATGCCGATTTGGAAAAACAAATTAATGAAAAGTTAACCGAACTGACAACGGCGCTGGACACATGCGAATTCCGCAATGCGGTTGCGGCATTGCGCGCACTGTACGCGATTGGTAACGAGTATATGACGCGATGCGAACCATGGACACTGGTCAAAAATGGCGATATGACGGCGGCCGCGGCGGTACTGAACGAATGTTTCCAGTTAATTGACCTGTATGCACGTGTATCTGCGCCATTTATACCGAACGCCGCGGAAAAAATGCAAAATATATTTGCCACGCCGCATGATATGACATGGCCGGAAAATTTTGAATGCCGCATCACAGATGGTGCTGAATTTGTTGTACCAGAAAACCTGTTTGCGCGCATTGATGATGATACGGTTGCGGCATTAACAGAGCAATATGCCCCACGTGATGAAAACAAAATCGTACCAATTGTTGCAAAAATTGTTGCGGTAAAAAATCATCCGACGCGGGAAAATTTGCACATACTGACGGTGGATGATGGCACAAATCACGAATTGCAAATTGTATGTGGCGCACCGAATGTACGCGCGGGAATGATTGGCGTGTTGGCGCCGGTCGGCACAACGTTACCAGGTATGAAAAAGCCCATATCCCAGCGCACCGTCGCCGGCACAGAATCGTTTGGCATGATGTGCAGTGGCGCCGAACTGGGCATAAATGACAACAGTGACGAAATTGTTGAACTGGGCACTGATGCCATGATTGGCGATGCATACGAAAAATAAAATGGAAAACGTAAAACTGGTTTTAATGTCGTGTTGTGCGCCGTGCAGTGCCGGCGCAATAAAACAGCTGGCCGATGGCGCGGTACCGGGCGTTTCTGACTTTATCGTATTGTTTTTTAATCCGAATATTTTTCCAGAATCGGAATACACAAAACGATTAAATGAACAGATAAAATACTGTGATGCACTGGGCGTTAAATACGCCGTTGGTAATTACGACCACGCGGCATGGCGCGCGCATGTGATTGGATTGGAAAACGAACCAGAACGTGGCGCACGATGCAGCAAATGTTTTGAATTTCGTTTTAAATATGCGGCCGCATTTGCACGCGAAAATGGATATGACGCGGTGGCATCTGTATTTGGTGTTTCCCGGCACAAGGACCAATCCCAGGTGGATTCCGCAGGGCGTGCGATGCTGGGCACGTGTTACATTCCGATTTCATGGGACGAAAAATTACGCCAACAAATTGGGCGTGCGTCTGATTTTTACCGCCAGAATTATTGCGGTTGCGAATTCAGTATTCGCAAAGTATAATTAACGCTGAACACAGCAAAGGAATAATTATGTCACGCATATTTGTTTTCCCAGGCCAGGGTGCCCAGACCGTTGGTATGGGACGCGAACTGTATGAAAATAACGCCGCCGCCCGCGCCGTATTTGACGAAGTGGACGACGCATTAAACCAAAAATTATCTGATATTATTTTTAATGGACCAATGGATGAATTGACATTGACCGCGAATGTTCAGCCGGCAATTATGGCAACGTCCATTGCGATGCTGCGGGCGTCTGGGGACGCGTTACCAGAATTTGTCGCGGGACACAGTCTGGGTGAATACACCGCCCTGTGCGCGGCGGGTGCGTTATCATTGGCGGACACGGCGCGGTTGTTGCGCGCACGTGGAAACGCAATGCAAAATGCGGTACCGGTGGGCCATGGCCTGACCGCGGTGATTTTGGGATTAGATATTGATGTTGTTCGTGACATTTGTGCCAAAACAGATTGTGACGTTGCAAACGATAATTGCCCCGGCCAGGTTGTTGTATCTGGGGCCCGGCAGGTGGTAGAGGCAACCCTGGACGCCGCCCGCGCCGCCGGTGCACGTCGTGCGATGCCACTGGCGTTATCTGTGCCAGTTCATTGCCGGATTCAGGCACCGGCCGCCGATGCGATGCAGGATGCATTGGCGCATATTGAAATTCGTCAACCCGACGCGACGTTTATTGCAAACAAAACCGCCGCGCCAATGTCAGACGTAAATGAAATCAAGGCAGAACTGGTATACCAAATGACCCATGGCGTACGCTGGCGCGAAAGTGTTATGGAAATGCATCGCCTGGGGATAACAGAGCAGGTTGAAATCGGTCCGGGTAATGTATTAACAGGACTGGCATCCAGAATTTGTCCAGAAATAACCGCAAAGAAATTGGAGATATAATTATGTTTGATTTAACAGGACGTGTTGTTTTAATCACCGGTGCAACCGGCGGAATTGGTGGTGCGATTGCGCACAAAATGCGCGCCGCGGGTGCAACGGTTGTTGTATCGGGTCGCAATATCGCAAAACTGGAATCTGAATTTGGTGGCGACGGGTTCATTAAATTGCCGTGTGACCTGGCGGCCGATGGCGGTGCGGTTGAATTGGTCATGAATACGATTGAATCCGCCGGTAAAATTGACGTTTTAATTAATAATGCCGGTATTACCAAGGACACATTGCTGATGCGTATGTCCGATGAACAATTTGACGATGTTATTAACACAAACCTGCGCGCATGCTTTAAAATGTGCCGCGCGGCGATTATGCCAATGATGAAAAATCGCTTTGGCCGTATTATTAACATGGCATCCATTATCGGCGTTATTGGTGGCCCGGGCCAGGCAAACTATGCCGCGTCCAAGGGCGGAATGATTGCGATGACAAAATCCATCGCAGCCGAGGTTGCATCCCGTGGTATCACCGCGAACTGTATTGCACCTGGATTCATTCAGACCCCAATGACAGATGTTTTGCCTGATGAATTAAAGAAAACCTATCTGGCCCAGATTCCGGCCGGCCGTTTTGGCACACCTGATGACATTGCAAACGCATGTGTGTTCCTGGCATCGGACGAGGCATCATATATCAATGGCCAGACATTAAATATTAACGGTGGCATGGGACGCTTTTAATAGATGATTGAATACGATGTAATCATTATTGGTGGTGGACATGCCGGGACCGAGGCCGCGGCGGCCGCGGCACGACGTGGGGCAAAAACATTGCTGATGACGCAATGCGAAACAGACCTGGGTGCGATGTCATGTAACCCCAGTATTGGTGGCCCCGGCAAATCACAAATGGTTGCAGAAATTGACGCAATGGGTGGTGTTATGCCACGCGCCGCAGACGCCGCCGGGATTCATTTCAGAACACTGAATGCATCGCACGGTGCGGCGACGCGCGCGTTGCGCGCACAAATTGACCGCGAAATGTATCACAACGCGGTGGTAAAAATTTTGGCGGAATTACCAACACTTGCCATACGTTTTGAAAAAGTTACATCGCTGGATTTACAAAATAAAATCGTAAATGGCGAATATCACGCGCGCGCAATCGTGCTGACCACTGGGACATTTCTGGGCGCGCTGGTAACGCGTGGTAATGAAAAGATTGCGTCTGGGCGCCTGCAGGATGATGGCACGTACCAGGATAACGATACTGTGATATCGGGTGTGTTGCGCGAAAATGGGTTTAATTTGTTACGTCTGAAAACGGGAACGCCGGCGCGTATTTATCGCGACAGTATTGATTTTTCCGTATGTGAATTGCAACCGGGCGACAACCCCCACGACTGGTTTTCTGCACCAAATGCGGATAATGATTATTCTGCGGTATGTTATATAACGCACACAACCGAAAAAACACATCAAATAATTCGTGACAACATTGCAAACGCCCCAATGTATAATGGCGACATCCGTGGCACCGGCCCGCGTTATTGCCCCAGTTTGGAAGACAAGGTTATGCGTTTCCCAGATCACACGTCGCATCACGTTTTTCTGGAACCCGAAGGATTGCACAGCGATTTAATTTATCCGAACGGCATTTCAACCAGTTTTGGTGCAGATATTCAGGACACGTGGATTCGTACAATTCCAGGATTAGAAAACGCGCGCATTGCGCGTTATGGATATGCAATTGAATATGATGCGATTGATGCACGCGCACTGAATACCACACTGGAATCGCGTGAAATGCCAGGCATATTTTTTGCCGGCCAAATCAACGGTACATCCGGATATGAAGAGGCCGCCGCCCAAGGCATCGTTGCCGGCGCAAATGCCGCCGCGCGCGCACTGGACGCGCCATGGTTAAACCTGAATCGCACAAACGCAATGATTGGCGTTTTGATTGATGATATTACAACGTTGGGTGTGGATGAACCCTATCGCATGTTTTCATCACGTGCGGAATATCGTTTAAACCTGCGCGCGGATAATGCCATTGCACGTCTGGGCGATATGGCGGTGGGGTGCGGGCTGGTTACGTGCGCGGCGCGTGATGAAAAAATGGCATTGCATGCGGCGGAAATTGCCGAAAACGATAAATTCTATGCCGGGTATATCGCACGCAACGCGCGCGAAATCGCATCCGCACAACGTGATATGGAATTAAAGATTCCACGCAATATGGATTATGCAAATATGCCGGGGCTGACCAACGAATTGGTTGAAAAATTAACCGCCGCGCGGCCGGAAAATATCGCCGCACTGTCGCGAATTCCGGGCATGACGCCGGCGGGCATAATGGTCGTCTTGCGCAAAATAAAATGTTCATGACATGCACGAATTTATAAATGACATTATAAATAAAAAAATTCTGTCTGAATACAGTCATTCAAATTATATTGATAAATTTGACGGTCGTGATTTCTTGCACCTGGATTGCAGTGGGTTTGTGTTTTGGTGGCTGGCCAAAAATAAATATATACGTGCGTTGGCGGAAATAAAGGGATTCCTGCGCCAACGGAAATACATAAAAATAAACAGATTTTACTGTCGCGATTTTCATGAAATGTTCCATTCAAGAAATGATTTTTCATACTGGGAATTCATGGATATTCCACAAAAAAACGACATTATCGTTGTTGTTTTTGACAGTGGTAATGGACATTGTATGTTTATAAACCGCGTCATACAGCAGACACAAAATCATTTGGTTCTGAACATCACAGATTCCACGCGATATCCACATAAAAATGACAGCCGCCACACCCCAGAAACGGGTATTGGCACGGGCGATATAACCATAGAATATTCAAATGGACAAACAATATACGACGCTGGGAATAAAAAATTAAAACCCAAGAAATGTAATGTTTATTTTATTCACCCAAAACGATAAAAAAAACACCGGCAAATGCCGGTGTTTTTTTAATACTATTTTGAACGAACCAGGTCACAAAACGCACGCATGCCAATTAATACTTTCAGTTTTTTAACATCACGGGCGGGGATTTTCATAACCTGGCGCGGGCCACATGAAATGGTTTGAACCGGCCAATAATTGATACGCAGGTTACCGACATATGAAAAATATGGCGCGCCACTGGCATCCACACGTGTGCGCGGGTCACGTATCATATGCGCCAGGTATTTCATACCGACCTGTGGCGACAATGGCGCGGCACCATTGGCAAAATTATACATTTCGGTAAATTTTGATAAATTCATCAGTAAATCCTTTTATTTACATATATCAACATAGCAATAAAAATACATTGCAACAATGAAAATAAAATGTGGAAATTAGTTTTTACATATACTATGATTATGCACGCCGTGCCGGTGTAGCTCAGCTGGTAGAGCATCTCATTCGTAATGAGGGGGTCGTAGGTTCAAGTCCTATCACCGGCACCATATTTATTAACGCCCGCGTGGCGTTTTTTTTATTGCGATACACATAAAAAAACACCGGCATTTGCCGGTGTTTTTTAACTATTTCTCACTTACATTTGCGCGCAGTAGCGCCTGTTTCATTGGACCCTGCACTTCTTCTTGCAGCCGCTTTAGTTCTCTTTCCTCGGCCAGTTGCTTTCTGTACTCCCATAGATCTTTTTCTTTTTCCGACAGGTTTAGGTTTCGTTCTTCTTCATATTTCAACCTGTTTTGTTGCAACCTTTGCTGATAACACTTTTCAACAGTTGCTTGCTGTAATTCTGGAATATCTAATACTTTTTCACGCCCCAAAAAAACAGCAGATTTATAAACGCTAATTGCATGACGTCCACCGCCAATTACTACATAATAATGCTGGCCTACTTCTTCTATATGGTCTTCTCCGACCATATCTTCTGTGAACACAAAATATTTTATAGTGGGTACAACAAGATCTTTAGGAACCGGACAATATCCCAGTCCTGGGGCTGTTTTAATTATATCCAACAGGTCCTGGACACCACTTTTGGCAAGTGCCTCGGGGGTATTTGCTTCTTGTTCTGCTGCCTGTTGCCGTTGTTTTCGCTCTTCTGCTGCTATTTTTCTTTCCAATTCCTGGGCGGCGGCAACCATCTTATCGTCATACTGTTTCAATTCTTTTTTACCCTTTTCGGCATCATTTTTCATCTCTGCTATTACACTACGTGTCGGCTGCATCAAGGCCTGACTATATATCTGTAATGCACGCAATACATCTTCCTTGTTGGATACATGTATATCTTTCTCTTTTTTCTCTTTTATATATTTCACAACATTCACAGTACCCACCACCGGTGCCAATGCGGTAAATACGGCCGCACATACCGGCAAAAAAGTCCCCTTTGCAACATGGGTTGCTGTATTCTTAACTTGTATCTTTTTTCTTTCGTCCATAACAAAGCCCCTTTTTATTTTTGTATCAAAAAACCACCTGTTATTCTGGTGGTTGGAGCTTGAGAACAATATCGTGAATTGCGTGGTTTATTCGTATATTCACCACACTCCAACCGACTGGTTGGATTTTTCGTCTGTTACTGACGCACGATCTGGGTTCTCACGCCCATACAGGAACACCCTGCACATGTATAAATATACCATAAATTCGGCTAAAAACAAATAATTTATAACAAATGGATATATACGGTCTTATTTCTTGCTTTTTCTTAAAATCCAGTGTAAAATTTCGCCGAAATGATGAACAAGGCAATAATTATTATTAAATAAACCGGCACTGCGCCTTTGGCGGTGGCTGGGGCGCGCATGCGCCTGTTTTTTTTTAATAAATGCAAAAACAATATAAAAAGGACACAAAACATGGCATACCCAAAGACCGATGCGCGTGCGGATTTTCCCAAACTGGAACAGGAAATATTGGCGTTCTGGCGTGCAGATGACACGTTTCACAAATCACTGAACCAGACCAAGATGGGGCATCCATTTTCGTTCTATGACGGGCCACCGTTTGCAAATGGTTTGCCACACTGGGGGCATTTGGGGGTATCCGCGGTCAAGGATATGATTTCGCGGTACCAGACCATGCGTGGTCGCCATGTTGTACGCGAACTGGGGTGGGATTGCCACGGTTTGCCGGCCGAATCATCGGTGGAAAAAAAGCAACATCGCCAGGCCAAAGATATTGTTGCAACCGATGGAATTGCGGCGTTCTGTGATATGTGTCGCACAGACGTTATGACATATTCCAACGAATGGTTAAAATTTATTGAACGTATTGGTCGTTGGGTTGATGGGGGTAACAATTATGGTTATCGCACCATGGATAAAAATTACATGGAATCGGTTATATGGGCGATAAAGGAATTACATAACCGCGGCCTGCTGTACAAGGATTACCGTGTAAATCCGTTTGACTGGAAATTAGGTACTGTTCTGTCTAATTCAGAGGCATCATCCGAATACCAGGATGTCACCGACGATGCCATCACCGTATGGTTTGCATTGGAAAATGGCGACCGCGCATTGGCGTGGACAACAACGCCATGGACACTGCCCGCGAACAGTGCACTGGCCGTGAATCCAAATATGAAATACCTGCGGATGCAGGATACCGATGGCAACGTTTATGTTATCGCCGAATCACGTCTGAAATCGTATGAAAAGCAATTTACAAATGCGACCCAGGTTGGTGCGGTATTTGGTCGTGATTTGGTCGGTATGAAATATACACCGCTGTTTGATTACTACGCGGGGACATCTGATTTGTTGTACCAGGTGATACCGGCAGACTATGTTTCTGATGGTGATGGTACCGGTATCGTGCATATTGCCCCCGCATATGGTGAAGACGATTTCTGGGCGGCAAAAAATTTAAACCCGAAATTCCCGGTAATCTTGAACGTTGATGACTATGGCAACTATACATCTGATGTTCGTGATTGGGCGGGCGAAAATATATTCGCGGCAAATCCGAAAATTATTAACCACCTGCGCGAAAATGGACATTTGGTAAAGAAAGAACAACATCGTCATTCATACCCATATGGCCCACGCAGCAAGGAAAAGCTGATTTATCGTGCAACTGATTCATGGTACATTGACGTGCCAAAAATCCGCAGCCGCCTGGTTGAAATTACAAAAAATCAAACACGTTGGACATCCGCCGGCGACCGTTTTTTAACATGGATAGAGGGCGCACGCCCATGGTCAATTTCCCGTAATCGTTTTTGGGGAACACCATTGCCGATATGGACACGTGATGGCGAATACAAAATATTTGGCTCTATTGCAGAGATAGAAGAATTCTTTGGCGTGAAAATAAATGACCTGCATCGGCCGACATTGGACGCGTTGGAAAAAGATGGTTGGAAACGTATTCCTGACGTTTTGGATTGCTGGGTTGAATCTGGGTCAATGCCATTTGCATCACTGCATTACCCGTTTGAAAACGCCGATAAATTCGCGGCAACATTCCCGGCAGATTATATCATAGAAGGCCAGGATCAAACCCGTGGTTGGTTTTATTCATTAATGGTGATGGCGACCGCATTGTTTGATAGCCCGGCGTTCCGCACGGTATCGGCAAACGGTATGATTGTTGACGAACATAAAAAGAAATTATCAAAATCCGTTGGCAATTTTGTGAACCCAGAACAGCAGATTGAACAATCTGGGGCGGACGCAATTCGTTTGTTTATTCTGGGGTCTGGGTTTATGAAGGCCGAACCGGTGTCTATTGATATGGCGGGCAAGGTATTCAGTGACGCCACAAAAACAATCCTGACACCATTGTGGAATGCGTATCACTTCTTTACACTGTACGCAAATGCGGGCAATATTGTCGCAGATGGCACAATCACCGCCACAGACAACGTGTTGGATAAATACATTGTTGCCGAATTAAACGAACTGATTTGCGTGGTTGGTGCGGCATTGGATGAATACAAACCAGATGTTGCAATCAAAGAATTCGTGCGATTCTTGGACGTATTAAATAACTGGTACATTCGTCGGTCGCGCGCACGCTTCTGGGACGAAGATGTGGATGCATTTAACACATTGCACTATGTGTTGGTCAATCTGTGTAAATGCCTGGCACCGTTTGCCCCGTTTATCAGTGAATATATTTACAAAAACCTGACTGGGAATGAATCTGTGCATTTGGAATTGTTCCCGTGTGTCACAGATACAGATGAAAAAATTGTATCTGATATGCGACATGTTCAATCGGTTGTATCCGTCGGAAAACAATTGCGCGAACAATATAAATTACGCAATCGTTTGCCACTGGGTAAAATCACCATCGCAGGCAGTGATCTGCACGCATATGCAGATATTATCGCCGATGAACTGAACGTTAAACATGTGGATTTCACACCGAATATTTCTGATGTCGCCGACAGTTTTATTTACCTGATTACACCAAAGATTGGCACACGTCTGGGGCCGGCATTACGCGAAATTATCCCGGCGGTAAAGCAGGGCGCATATGAAATCAGTGGTGACAAACTGGTGGTTGGCGCGCATACATTGAATGCAGATGAATTTGAAAATCGTCTGACGGTGCGTGATGGAATCACTGGCGCGGCATTGCCTGATAATACCGCGGTGGTTGTTCTGGATACAGAAATTAACGCCGAATTGGTGTCAGAAGGTCTGGCAAACGATGCATTGCGATTCATCCAGGATTCGCGCAAGGCCGCGGGACTGGACGTATCAGACCGTATCAAATTAACGTACCAGGCCGACCCAGCCCTGGCGGCGGCGATTGCGGCACATCGCGACCGCATTATGTCGGATGCGCTGATTACAGATATGTCATTGGGCGCCGGCGAATATAATACTGACATAGAAGGCTATGGATTATCCATCGGCATAACCAAGGCATAATATGACACCCGCGCAATATTTTAAAATTGTGCCAACACGGCTGAACATGGAAATTCGTTCAGAGTTATATTTTGTGAACGAATTTACGTTCGCCGTGGCGGTCATTTTATCCGCCCAGGCAACCGATAAAAAGGTTAACGAGGTCACACCAACACTGTTTGCGATTGCACCAACACCGGCAAAAATGATTGCACTGGGGATTGATGGGTTAACGCAATATATACGCGTAATTTCATTTTTTAATAACAAGGCAAAAAGTATTATTGGTCTGGCGTCCCAGTTAATGGAATATCCCGGCAATGATGATGCGGATTATAAATTTCCGCTAAAATTTCATAATCGTGATGAACTGATGAAATTACCTGGTATCGGACAAAAAACCGCAAATGTCGTCATGAACGTTTTATGGAACGCGCCGAATATTGGTGTTGATACGCACGTTTTTCGCAATGCGCATCGCTATGGATGGGTGGGTGCTGATGCAAATACACCTGAACGCGTTGAACGTGAACTGTTAAAAATTATACCGAAAAAATATCATGCAATTTGTAATCACGTAATGGTTTTACATGGTCGGTATACGTGTCGCGCACTGCGCCCGAAATGCAGCGAATGCCCGGTTGCACACATATGCACCGCCCGCGACAAAACGATATAAAAAAGCCGGCAAATGCCGGCTTTTTTTATTTATCACGGATGTGCGCATTATATTTACTTTCAACGTTTTTGATAACCGCGTTTTGTAATGCCAATAAATCAGAATCAGACATATTGTCATTTGGCGTAATCGTTATCGCAATTGCGATTGATTTATTGCCATCTGGCATTACAAACGCATCAAATACAATCGCGTCTGTGATACGATTATCCGCGCTGCGCGCCGCCGAAACCAATTTTTCCGCCGGCACATCAGACGATACAATAAATGCAAAATCACGTGAAATCGGCTGAAAATCAGACAATGCATATTCACGTGCATGCCGCGCCGACGGCAGGTTATTAATATCATCCACCAACCCAATCATAACATTGGTTTTGATTTTCAGCGCACGCGCCACAACCGGGGACAATTCACCGAATTCTGCGATTTTTTTCTTGCCCTGGTAAATTGCACCGTATCTGAACGGATGTGCCCAATGTGGCGGGTTATCGGTTGATACAGTGAACCGCTGGCCATGCATTAATGCAATCAGGTCTGCCTTGACATCATATACATCATACGCGCGATTGCGGCCCGACCAATGACGTGGCGCGTTTGTACCCGCACGCAAAATGCAAATCTGGGTATGTTGCGCCCCGGGCGTATCCCCATCAAACACGGTCCCTAATTCAAACATTGCCAGGTCTGGGTATCCGCGCTTTTCATTATTTGCAACAAATCCCAACATATTACCAACCAGGCAATTACGCAACGTATCCATATCAGCAACAATTGGATTTGCAACCATAACTGATTGCTTGTCTGATACCAGTTTTTCAACGCGCGAATTTCCGAAACCAAATGATTTAGCCTCGTACAAACCACGCGCCGCCAATTCAGATTTTGTGCCGAAATAGTAATCGTTGTGTACCACAGAATCGGTTGCTGTGTGTGTTGCCACCGCCGCCAATTTATCATACCCGTGTATACGCAACAATTCCGCCACCAGGTTTTCTGGTATCGTTACATCAACACGTGCGGGGCGGGGTGTGACCATCCATTTGTCGCCTGCATCAGATACCACAAAGCCCAGGTGCGTAAATATATCACGCTGGGTATCCGCCGGCATATCAATGCCTGTTTTTTTCATAAATATGTCTGGGGTGTATGCGATTTGAACCGTGGCATCTGGGATTGCACCCGCGCACCCAGTACCGGTAATTTTACCACTGCATACATCTGTTATTATTTTTGCCGCACGCGCCAGCGCAACCCCGCTGATTGTTGGGTCAATTCCGCGTTCATAACGATATGATGCATCGGTTGATACACCAATACGTTTTGCCGATTTACGCACAGATACCGGATTGAAATATGCACTTTCCAGAATGATATTTTTTGTTGTGTCTGTGGTCATTGCGCGCGCGCCACCAATCACACCCGCCAACGCCAATATACCATCATCATCCGCGATAACCATATCATTTTCGGTCAATTCATATTCGTGTCCAAACAGGTCTGTGAACCGTTCCCCAGGCGTTGCCATACGCACAACAATATCGCCACGAACCGCATCGGCATCAAAGCAATGCATCGGTTGCCCCATGTCATAACAGATATAGTTTGTTGCATCAATCGGCGCATTTTTCGGATTAATACCAATTCCGCCCAGACGCGTGGCAATCACGCCATCTGATGGACGCACATTAATCCCACTGATTTCACAGAATTGATACACCGGGCAACGGTCTGTTTTTATAACAACATTACGTGATGTTTTTACCGGCGGTAACGTTTCATCATTTGGCGCAATATATTCACCCAAACCCGCCGCCGCCAGGTCGCGTGCAATTCCACGCACCGCCAGGTAATCAGGACGATTTGGTGTAATACCCGCATCAAATACAATTGGCATATCCATCACAGGCGCACCAATCACGGTATCCGCCGGCAATTCAATAATACCACTGTTGTCATCATTTATCCCCAGTTCGGCACCACTGCACATCATTCCATTTGACATGACACCACGCAATTTACCCGCAGTGATTTCGTGTCCCTGGATTACGCATCCCGGCCGTGCCAGCGCAGATATCAATCCAACGCGTGCGTTCGGTGCGCCACACACAACCTGACGCAGGGCGCCGGTGCCATCGTCAACCTGTAATATATGCAGGTGGTCGCTGCCGGCCAGTGGTTCACACTGAACAATACGGGCGGCAATCGGGGCCACAGGTGCGATTACATCTTCTACCTCTAGCCCGATGTGGGTTAACGTATTGGATATATCATCCACAGACGCATCTGTTTTTAAATAATCACGTAACCAATCAAGTGTCCATTTCATAATAAAACCCCTACATTAAATATCTGCATTTTCCAACCAGCGAATATCACCATCATAAAACTGGCGAATATCGTTCAGGCCATATTTCAACATTGACAACCGGTCCCAACCAAATCCAAATGCAAATCCCTGGTATTCATCAGGATTCACACCACAGTTACGCAATACGTTCGGATGTACCATCCCGGCCCCCATGATTTCCAGCCACTTTTTACCCTGCCACAACAGGTCAATTTCAATACTGGGTTCGGTAAATGGGAAATACGATGGACGAATACGCAATTTAACATCATCTATTTCAAAGAATCGCTGCAAGAACGCCTTGATATCACCAATTAAATCACGCATTGTGACGTTTTTATCAATATACAGGCCTTCTATCTGGTGAAACATTGGGGCGTGTGTGGCGTCCATTTCACAACGATATGTTGGTCCAATACCAAAAATTTTAATCGGCACACCCAATTTTTCCATACTGCGAATTTGAATTGCCGATGTCTGGGTGCGCAACACATTGCCATTTAACAAAAAGAAACTGTCTTGCATATCACGTGCGGGATGATATTCCGGTGTATTCAGCGCGGTAAAGTTATGCCAGTCATCTTCAACCTCGGGCCCGGTTTGCATCGTATAACCAAATGATTCCAGAATTGCGGAAATATCGGCCAACGCACGCGTCTGGGGGTGCAAACCACCACACGATTCCGGTATTGGATTCAGGGTTGTGTCCAGGCGCTGGGATTCCAGTTTTTTTATTAATTCTGATTCTTCTATTTCTGCCTGGCGCGATTTAAATGCCGCACGCAATTCGGTGTTTTCTGTATTCAGTGCCGCACGCGAGGCATTATCTAAATCCTTCATCTGTTTCAGGCGCATTGTCATTGTGCCGTTTTTACCAAATACGGACGTGTACAAGGCCTGTAATTCATCCAATGTTGTTATATTTTTAATCTGTTCCAGCATATCCATACCCTTTACAAAAAATAAAAGCCGTATATTTACGGCTTTTATTATGACAAAACAATCAGCTGCCGCAAAGCATTATTTGGATTCGGCGCCGATAAATCGTTTTGCTGTTTCCACCAATTTGGTGAAGTTTTCGTCCCCTGCATACGCCATTTCTGCCAAGACCTTGCGATCCAAGGCAACACCGGCCTTTTTCAGACCGTTCATAAACTGGCTGTATGTCATGCCGGCATTACGCACAGCAGCGTTGATACGGACAATCCACAGACCGCGGAATTCACGTTTTTTAACGCGACGATCACGGTATGCATACTGACCCGCTTTTTCCGTTTTTTCACGGGCGGCACGGTATGTCGTGCTGTGGCGACCCAGATACCCTTTGGCACGGGCCAATATTTTATTATGTTTCTGTTTAACGGTTGTACCGCGTTTTACTCTTGCCATCTTAACACCCCTTTACTTATTTCAGACCATATGGGGCCAAGATTTTCGCCTGACCGATCATGTTATCGTTCAGATACTGTGGTTTTGAACCCGCGTTGTTTGCACGTGCGGATTTATGACGCAACAGTTTCTTGTGGGCATTACGGGCAACACGGATTTTACCGGTCGCAGTCATAGAAGCGCGCTTTTTCAAGTACGACTTTGTCTTTAATTTTGGCATTTTTTCACCTTTTTTTATTATCCTGATGGCAATGCCTTGCCATTTCGGACTGTTTCAACACGGCATTATTCTGGCATAACTAAATAAAAAATCAAGTTTTTATTGAATGTTGGGGTTTTAGCGTCTAAACTGTCAGCTATGAATCCACCAAAGCCATCTTCACGTATATATTCATTGGTTAAATCTGCCGTTGCGGCGGCGGCATTGCCGTTGATTTTTATATACATTATGATTGCAAAGCCAGATTACAGGATTATGAACGCAATGGGGCATGTTGTTGTTCCGGTGGCAACAGTCGTGGGCGATGTTGTAACATGGCCATTTCGGGCGGGCGCAAATTTAATTGCCAATGTGCATGAATTATCCAGCTTGCGCAGTGAAAACGAAGAATTACGTGTGCGCTTGGATGCGGCATTACGCGATAAAAATACATGTGATATTGCAATTGCTGAAAATCAAAAACTGTCGCGTGAATTAGATATCGTGCGTGCCCAACCGCGTGATGCAATTATGGCGGATGTTATTCATGACACATCGGCATTTCATCATAACACATTTATGATAAACAAGGGCGTACGCAGTGGCCTGGCACGTGGAATGGTTATTGTATCGCCTGATGGTATGATGGTTGGTGTAATCAGTGATGTTGCGCCAAATTATGCGCGTGTGCGGGCACTGACTGATTCTGAATCAAATATCGCTGTACGTATTATCGGATCAGAGGTTTATGGTTTCCTGACCGGGACCGGCGGTTCACACCCAACAATGGGATTTTTCAGTGACCCTGAATTTGAACCAACACCGGGAATAAAATTGGTTACCAGTAATATCAGTGGGGTTTTGCCGGCGGGAATAATCGTTGGCGAAATGATAAACAGCAGCGATGTTCGCACGGTACCGGTTGGGCGCCTGTCGCGGGTGATGGTATTGGAATTTGACACGGCAAATAAATATAACAAATGAACAGGGATATAGTTATCTTTCTGCGTCGCGCATTTCCGTTTTTGTTGACGGTGGGGCTGTGGCGGTTGGCAATGCCGATTTGGAATCCAGGCGGTATGCTGGCCATTATACCAATTTTTTACTGTTCGTTTGTGCGGCCAATTGATTGGTTTCCGATGTTGTCGGTGATTTTCTGTTTTTTAATTGATTATAATGCAGGTACGTTGTTTTTCTGGACCGCGCTGTATTGCCTGGTATATGCAATAAACGGATTCCAGAATTATGTTGATGTCGTGCGCGCGCCGCACCGCGGAATATGGCTGTTTACGGCATATGTTGCGATTGGTATTCTGGTTTTATTTTTCAGACATATGTCATTTGCAACACTGGCGCGGGCGCTGTGGCTGATTATATGGCTGTGCGCACTGTATACACCAATAACTGTATTAATTGATGGGGCACGAAATGATAGATAAAGAAGTCGCCCGTACATTTGACCGCCGCGCCGCCCTGTTTTTAACCGCAGGCAGCGTTTTGACATCTGTGCTGATTTTGCGCATGTTACAGATGCAGGTGTTTAATTATCGCGAATACACAAAAAAGAGCGAGAATAATTCGTTCCGTATCCAGATTAATATGCCGGAACGTGGACGAATTTTATCGGCATCTGGGACACCAATTTCACGTGACGCCCCAATATACAGAATTTATATTATTCCCGAAGAAGCCCCAGATGTTAATGCCCTGATTGATACGGTGGCATCTGAATTAAAATTGCGGCCAAAACGTGTAAAGAAAATTCGCGAACGCGTGCGGCGTGGTCCACGTTTTCAACCAGTACTGGTCAGCGAAAATACAAATTGGGCAACATTGGCGGGATTACAGGCGCAAAACCTGGCGGGGTTGCGCGTGGCCAGTGGATATGCCCGTGTATATGAACTGGGGCCGGCCGGCGCCCAGGTGTTTGGATATGTCGGCGCGCCAAATAAACCGGTCGCAAACGCACCATTTTTTTCAACCGGTATTACCGGCCTGGAAAAACGATTTGATGACATATTGGCGGGCACACCAGGTCAAACTGTGATGATTACCAATGCGGTTGGTCGCGTCACAGGCGAAGACAAGTCACAATTTATTGCACCAACACCCGGCGAAAATATAAAAACAACGATTAATGACACGGCCCAGCGTGCAATGTATGACGCATTGACGGCGTCACGTGCGGGATGCGGGGTTGCACTGGATATAAATACGGGTGATGTCTTGGCAATGGTTTCCACCCCCAGTTTTGACCCAAATGCATTCAGTGCTGATGATGGGGATGAATATATTGCATCATTGCGTAATGACCGTGCAAAACCATTTATGAACAAAACGGTTGAGGGGTTATATCCACCCGGTTCAACATTTAAAATTGTTGTGGCATTGGCGGGTCTGGAATCAGGTGCAATCACACCAAATGAAAAGATATTCTGTCCGGGACATTGGGATTATGGTGACCGGCGTTATCACTGTTGGGAAAAACAGGGACATGGATGGGTTGACCTGGCCGGGGCATTAAAGCATTCGTGCGACATATACTTTTACCAGATGGCGCTGCGCATTGGTATTGATGCAATTCGCGAAATGGCGATAAAGTTGGGATTTACAGAAAAATATATGGATGATGTAATCGCGCGCGAAATGCCTGGCGTTATTCCAGACCGTTATTGGAAAGAAAAAAATATCGGCGCGCGTTGGGTACATGGCGACACGATTATTTCCGGTATCGGCCAGGGATTTATCCTGGCAAACTGTATGCAATTGGCGGTCATGATGGCGCGTACGGCATCCAATCGTGTTGTGCGTCCACGCCTGATATTGACTGATAAAAAGCCAGAATTTGATTCGTTGGGGCTGCAACAGAAAAATATAAAATATGTACTGAATGGTCTGGAACAGGTAACGCGTCCCGGTGGGACCGCCGCGGGCAGTGCGATTAATGTTGGTGGTGCAAAAATGGGGGGTAAAACCGGCACATCCCAGGTCCGCAGTATTTCCAAGGCTGAACGCCAGAGTGGTGTTTTAACCAACGAACAATTAAAATGGAATATGCGTAACCATGGTCTGTTTGTTGGTTACGCCCCAACAACAAATCCAAAATATGCGGTATGTGTTATCACAGAACACAGTGGTGGCAGTGGGTCTGCGGCACGCACAGCCGCCGCAGTTATGCGCGAATTATTAAAGGGTGGTAAATAAAATGGCACGTCAGACACGCGTTTCAAATGCCAGTATGATGACATTTTCTGAAAAACTGTCGCGTTTTTCGGTGGCGCTGTTTATACCAATGTGCCTGGTGCTGGCAACATCAATCGTTGTTCTGTATTCGGCGGGCGGGGGTGCATGGAAACCGTTTGCGTTATCGCAACTGGTTAAAATTTTATTGGGGTTTGGTGTATTTTTCTTTGCCGCGTTCACCAATATAAAAACATGGATAAAATCTGCATATGTGATTTATGCAATCGCGCTGGTTATGATTATACTGGTGACGTTTGTTGGCCATACTGGTATGGGGGCGCAGCGGTGGCTGAACCTGGGGTTTATTCATATTCAGCCATCTGAATTTATAAAAATTGCACTGGTGTTGGCATTGGCGCGTTATTTTGCATGGATGAATTCCGTAGAACTGGGCCAGATAAAAAATTACCTGGTGCCGATTGCAATGTTGCTGGTGCCATTTGGTCTGATTGTGGCCCAGCCAGATTTGGGTACCGCACTGTCAATGGGTATGATTACCGTTGGTGTGTTTTACATCGTTGGTGCACAAAAAAAATGGTTTATTATCGCGATTATATTGGGACTGATGGCGGCGCCGGTTGTGTGGTATGGGGGACTGCATGATTACCAGCGTGACCGCATAATAACATTTATAAATCCCGACCATGACGCCCAGGGTGCCGGTTATCAAATCAACCAGGCGAAAATTGCATTTGGCAGTGGTGGTCTGACCGGCAAAGGATACCTGAACGGGTCACAGTCCCAGCATTCATTCCTGCCGGAAAAACAGACTGATTTTATATTCACAATGTTGGGCGAAGAACTGGGGTTTGTTGGCGCATTTGGCCTGTTGGCGATATACACATGGATAATATTAGTATTGTTCTGGTGTGCAAAAACATGCCGAAATCGTTTTGGGCAACTTATCTGTTTTGGTTTTATGTTGAACTTTTTTATTTATTATTTTATAAATATTTCAATGGTTCTGGGGCTGATGCCAACTGTGGGGGTGCCGTTGCCGTTAATGTCATTCGGCGGCAGCAGCCTGTTATCACTGATGTTTGGATTCGGTCTGGCCCAGAATGCCCATATTCACAAGGATCAACAATTATCTGCCAGGGGGAGTTAGGTTATTATGAATTTACTGATTGTGGAATCACCGTCCAAGGCGAAAACAATTGAAAAATACCTGGGGGCCGGGTGGCGCGTTATTGCGTCTGTGGGACATGTTCGTGATTTGGTCCCCGAAAACGGCAGTGTTGATACAGAACATAATTTTGATATGCGCTGGCAAATTATGCCTGGCAAGGAAAAACAAATTAAATTAATCACCGATGAATTAAAAAAGGCTGATGCAGTGTACCTGGCATCCGACCCGGACCGCGAAGGTGAAGCAATTGCGTGGCATATTCTGGACATCCTGACTGCAAAAAAAGCATTGGCGGGCAAACCAGTATATCGTGTTGCGTTTCATGAAATTACAAAAAAGGCCGTTATGGCAGCAATTGAACATCCGCGCGAAATTGACCAGAATTTGGTTGATGCATATATGGTACGGCGCGCATTGGATTACCTGATTGGATTTGGAATTTCGCCATTGTTGTGGCGGCGCAACTTGGGTAAATCCGCGGGGCGCGTGCAATCCGTTGCGGTTAAATTGGTTGTTGACCGTGAACGCGAGATAGAGGCATTTAAGCCAATTGAATACTGGTCATTGGGCGCAACGTGCAATGCACATGATTGTGATTTTAACGCGAATCTGATTTCCACAGGTGGCAAAAAGATAGACAAAATGACCATAGGAAATAAATCCCAAATGGATGAAATTTTGTCACAAATTGGTACGCCTGAAATTCCGGCAACGGTTATTGCGATTGATAAAAAGAAAACATCGCGTCGCGCCGCCGCACCATTTACAACCAGCACATTACAACAAGAGGCCGCACGTAAATTATACTTTGCATCCAAGCGCACAATGAGTGTTGCCCAAAAATTATACGAACACGGTTTGATTACGTATATGCGTACGGACGCAACAAACCTGTCGGCGGATGCAGTAAACGATATTCGTGCGTATATTGGTCGCACATATGGTGATGCGTTTGTTCCAAAATCACCGAACGTATATATAACAAAATCTAAAAACGCCCAGGAAGCGCACGAGGCAATTCGTCCGACACACTTTGATGGCGACGCACCAAAATTAACCGGGGACGAGGCAAAACTGTATGACCTGATTTGGAAACGCACAATTGCATGTCAAATGACCAATGCTGAATTTGACAGTGTGGCCGCAGATATAGAAAACAGTGCACACAGCGCGATTTTCCATGCGGTTGGAACCACACGTATATTTGATGGATTTATGCGCGTGTACACTGAATCACGTGATGATGACACGGATTCAAACGAATCAAAATTACCACCATTGGCAACTGGCGATGCGGTTACAATAACCGCATTAACACCCGAACAACACTTTACACAACCACCCGCCCGTTATACCGAGGCATCATTGGTAAAAAAACTGGAAGAACTGGGAATCGGGCGTCCATCAACATATGCAACAATTATGTCCACGATTGTTGACCGTGGATATGTTGACCAGGATAAGCAGCGTCGTTTTCATCCGACCGCCGGGGGATGGGTTATTGCAGCATATTTGGCGAAATATTTTGATGAACTGGTTGATGTGAATTTTACCGCAAAAACCGAAGATACCCTGGACGATGTATCAAATGGAAAACAAGATAAAATCGCGGCATTGCGCGCGTTCTGGACCCCGACCGCGGGTATGATTGATGGTGCACGTGGTGTAAAAACGACCGAAATTATTGACCAGATAAATTCAGTTATGCATAATCACCTGTTCCCAGCTGGTAATGATAAATGTCCAAAATGTGGCGGAAAACTGGGGATAAAATTATCTAAATTTGGCGCATTTATCGGGTGCGAAAATTATCCGACATGCAATTATACACAACGCCTGGGCACGGCAACAAATCCCGCACCAGATGGCGATACGGACACCACGGCGCGCGCAACCCCAACATCGGTTGATTTGGGTGATGGTATTTCATTCCGTGTTGGACGTTTTGGTCCATATGTGTCTGATGGCGTAAAAAATGTTGCCGCAAAACAATATACGGCGGAAACAATCACACTGGACGTGGCACGTGATTTATTGGCGGGCGGCGTGAAAAAGGCCGAACCAATTGAACTGGGGAAAAATCCAGCAACCGATAAGATGATTTATTTTTATCCAACCGGGCGATATGGCGCATATATATCATCAAACAAGGTGAATGTTTCTGTACGTGGACAACCCGATTTAGACACCGCAATTGATTTAATTAATAATAAAAAACCGACAACGCGTTTTCGTAAAAAAAGTAAATAATGGCAAATTACGATAAAAATTTTACCGATGAATTGCGCACACGATTATCAATCGTTGATGTGGTGTCACGGCGCGTGCCACTGACCAAAAAAGGTCAGAATTATTGGGGATGTTGCCCATTTCATAATGAAAAAACGCCCAGTTTTTCTGTGAACGAGGACAAGGGATTTTATCACTGTTTTGGTTGTGGCGAACATGGCGACATTATTTCGTTCACAATGAAATCTGAAAATATCGGATTCGTTGATGCAATCAAAGAATTGGCAGATATGGCGGGTATGAAATTACCAGAATTCAAGCCACGCGACCCCACACTGGTTGCACGCGAAGAATCATTTTTCCAAATAATGGAACGCGCCGCCGCAGAATATCAAAAGCAATTATTTACCCCCGCGGGCGCGGTTGCGCTGGAATACATCCGGCGGCGCGGATTCAGTGATGAAATGATAAAAAAATATCGTCTGGGGTATGCACCAAAAAACAATTTAATCGCAAATAAATTTGTTAATACAAAACAAGATATTTTAATCGGTACCGGTCTGTGTCGGCGTGGCGATTATGGGATGTATGATTTCTTTCGCGATAAATTAATGTTTCCGATTTTTTCCGCCCGCGGCCAGGTTGTTGCGTTTTCAGGGCGCAGTTTGGATGGTTCGGAACCTAAATATATTAATACAACCGATACGGAAATATTCCATAAACGCAAAACAATTTTTGGATTTAATTTTGCCCGCGACAGCATTCATCGCAATAACCGCAGTATTATCGTAGAAGGCCAAATTGACGCAATCCAAATGCAATGCCACGGTTTCCCAGAAACAGTTGCACCATTGGGAACAGCCCTGACCGAAGATCACCTGGCTGTGCTGTGCAAGGCAAACAGAAATATCGTATTTTGTTTTGATGGTGATAACGCCGGGCAAAAGGCGGCGGCGCGTGCGGCAAACCTGGTATTGCCATTTATTCGCGATAATTCTGATATAAAATTTGCATTTGTATCTGGTGGCAAGGACCCCGATGAAATATTAAAAAATTCCGGGGAATCCGCCATGCACGCGATTATTGATGGTGCGGTTGGATTGACCGATTTTCTGTGGGATATTGCGAATAAAAATTATGTTGTATCAACCCCCGGTGGTCGCGCCCAGGCAGAAAAGTTTTTAAAATCCCAGACCGATAAAATTACAGATGTTGCACTGCGCGCGGAATACGAAAACGAATATAATTCGCGCAAATTTAACCATTGGCACAAATGGTCACGTAAATCATCGGCGCCGGAAATTGCGGTTCCTGAAATTGATGCAATAACACGCAATACATTGATATTTATTACAAATCGTTTTCCAGAAATTGCCGAACGTTATGCGGAATTTTTGGCGACATTAAATGTTTCGCTGGATGGGGATGCGCCCGAAATAAACCTGGATGCGGCCGGGGCAGAAAAATACATCGTGTCGTTAAAATTGCAAAAATACCTGGAAAAATTACAGGCACAAAAGAAAGAACTGACGGCGGCATTGTTGGCGGGCGCGTCGGATGCGGCGAAAAAAATATCCGAAACAGATGCCGAAATAAAAAAATGTCATGAAAAACTGGACCTGTTAATCAACATATAAAAACATCAAAAAAGGCCGGCAAATGCCGGCTTTTTTTATGCACTTTTTTACCGTTAATTATTGAACAAGAAATGACATATATCGCCTTCTTGCATAACGTATTCTTTGCCAACCAGGCGCATTTTGCCGGCCTCTTTGACCGCAACTTCGCCCCCCAGCGCAATATAATCAGATGGTGAAATAATTTCCGCACGAATAAATCCACGTTCAAAATCAGTATGAATTTTGCCCGCGGCCTGGGGCGCGGTCATACCACGTGTGATTGTCCACGCGTGCGCTTCCTTGGGACCAACGGTATAAAATGTTTGCAATCCCAATGTTTCGTACCCGGTTTTTATAACCTGTTCCAGACCAGAATGTGCCAATCTCAAATCGTCCAAGAACATTTTACGTTCGTCTGGATTTACAATTTGCGAAATTTCCATTTCAATTTTTGACGAAATAACCAATACAGGCGCCGCATCACCATATTTGGCGCGTACCGCATCAGAATATTTGTTTCCGGTTGCGGCGGCAGCCTCTTCAACATTACAGACGTAAATCACAGGCTTTGCCGTCAACAGGTTAAATGGCGTTGCATCAACCCCAGATTTACGCGCCGGCGTGCCGGATTTCAGACCGTTATAAATTACGTTCGCGTCATTTAATAATTTAATGGCGTTTTTATCCAGACCGTGTGCCTTTTTTTCCAGGTTTTTAATCTGTTTTTCCATGCTTTCCATATCGGCCAGCATTAATTCTGTTTCAATTGTTTCAATATCGTCCAACGGGTCAATACGACCGTTTACATGCACAATATCATCGTTTTCAAAACAACGAACAACGTGAATAATCGCGTCAGTTGATAAAATATTGCCCAAGAATTTATTTCCCAAACCTTCGCCATTTGATGCACCACGAACCAGTCCGGCAATATCAACAATTTCCAGTTGCGTCGGAATGATTTTCGCACTGTTATCCACCGCCGCCAGTTTCAGTAATATTTCATCAGGCACCACAACACGTCCTGTATTCGGTTCAATGGTACAAAACGGATAATTTTGCGCATCGGCCGCCGCTGACTGGGTTAACGCATTAAACAGGGTTGATTTGCCAACATTTGGCAAACCGACAATTCCACAATTGAATCCCATAACTAAATCCTTTATAATGCCTGTAATATGTCATACATGTGGAACGAATTCAATATAAAAACCATACGCGCAGAAACAGTTGTTTTCCGCGATGGTGTGCTGTGCGATGATTTATCAACATTAAAATCAACCACAATCAATAAAAAATACGATTTACCGGTTCATATCATTTATGTTGGCAAAATTGCCGGTGATTGCCGGTTAAATATTGATATTTTGGTCCCGGACCAGCCGGTTATTTTATCAGTAAATGTAAAAAATGATTTGCCGGCCTTTTTGAACATTTTTATCAAAAACACCGGGAAAAATTCTGAATTACGTGGTAATATTTTACTGGAAAATAACAGCACCCTGGATTACACATGCACCGCCCAGCATAATGGGGCAAACACGACAATTTTGTTAAAAAACAAGTTAATTGCCGGCAAAAACACAAAATCGCGTATGTCTGGGACCGCAATAATTGGTCGCGATGCCCGTGATGCGGTGTCCGATGTTGCGTTTTCAGCCATCGCTGATAAAACCGCGCGGATTGAATTTACCCCGGCCCAGCGTATATCAATCGCCCCCCAGCGTGCCGACCACAGTGCATCAATTTATCGTCCAACGGATTGCCAAATTGAATATTTACGCGAAAGTGGCCTGGGCACCGCAGAGGTTGCCACCGCAATCCGTGAAGCATTTATGAACGATTTTTAATAATTCAGACATAAAAAAGCGCCCGGCAAACATACGCTTGTCGGGTACAAAATAACCACCGCGCCCATTGGACGCCCCAGGATTTATTTTTTCTTAAATCCCTGTTTGGCTTTTAATTTAGGATTGGTTGGGTCAATCAAGATAACCTGTTTACCACGGCGAATTTGTTTTATGTTACCGCGTTTTTTCCAAGCCTTTAATGAACTTAAAAATTTCATATCTAAATCCTTTATTGCGTGGTGATTATAAACGCTTTTTGTAAAAAATCAAATAATTATTATATTTTTGTTGTAGTTATTGGCCCTGTTTATATTGTTGAAAACATTTGTTAACTTTTTATAAACAGGTTTTCAACATAAAAATCCGCGGTTTTTGTGGGGTTGGTGCAATTGTGTTGATAAATATTGGCAAAAATAAACATGTTTAAAAAGTGCCAGTTTTCATCATTTTTAACAATTTTCAGGGGTTGCTTTTTATACTTGTTGAAAATTGTTGAAATTGTTATAATTCAAGCACAGGGAGAGAGGAAATCATATCCACATGAAACAACAAGTACTGAAAGCAATAGCGAATCCAGCGCGCATATTTTATGTGCCATATATGATGGCGGTGCTGAATTTTGCCATACAATTCATGATTTTTATTGTTGTTTTCGTTATTTCGTTAATCACGACACGTGGTAAAAATCCAATCAGTCCGATGTGGTTTCTGATTTCTGTGTTAATTGTTCATTTGATTTTGGCGGCATTTGCAAAGCGTGACCCACAACTGGGCCAGATTTTGTCCGCAAAAATTCAATTGTTCAAAAAAAAGATACCTAACAGATTGGCGGCATAAGAGATGAATGGATTTTTTGAATATTTTGCAGGCAGCGGATTCCCAATCACAACCATGATAATGGTAATGGCGGTGATTTTTATATTCGTGGTTCTGATGATGTATATGCCGGCAATTGCCCGTCGTGTGTTGCCGGGGTTTGGGTATATGCGTTATTCGCGGTACCTGCCGTTTCAGACGGTATATAACGATAATTCGTTGGAATTGGCGGATGGGTCACTGCTGCGTGTTTATCGTGTTGCCGGTGTCCAGACCAGCATGCAGGACGCAATCACGCGTGAAAAATTCTTGGATTTACGTGCACAGTTGTTTAACCAAATTCGCGATCCAAATGTTGTATTGCGTTTCTTTATGACACGTGATGCGACCGATGAAAATATGCATTATGAATTTGACCAGCCTGTATTACAGAAAATTTACGATAAATGGGAATCCCAGGGATTACGCATTTTCCTGAATAATTACTATATCGTGCTGTCTGTTGGTGGGGCGAACGCGCGTGATAAACTGAATCAGTATGGAAATTATCTGGAATCAATATTGGCGGCGTACAAGCCGAAATTATTAAAGAATAACGACCGGGATAACATGGCGCGATTCTTTGGCCGGATATTGTCACCGATTACAAAGCCGGAACCAGCGGTTGCGGATAATCAGATTGCAGATTTAGCAACGGTTGATGATGTTGAATTCTTGCCAGACGGCGTTGTTCGCTATATCAGTGGTGGCACACAATCATTTGCCGCAATGATGTCATTCCGTACGGCGCCTGATTACCTGGACGAAGAATTCTTTGATACCATATCAACAATTCAGACAGAAATGATTTGTATGAATGGTTTTCAAATTATGGGCACGGCGGATGTAGAGGTTGCAATGCGCCAACGTCAATCATCGGACGAGGCCGAAACCGGTTCTGCAATCCAGCAGATATCAGATGCCCAGAGTGCGATGGATGAAAATATCGCTGGAAATCAGAGTTTGGTTAATTATTACCCGTTGTTTGTGATATTCGGTAAAACGCGCGATGAACTGAATCATTATGTTGATGAATTTAAAAAGATATCGGCATCATTTGGTGTATCGCCGATTTGTGAAACATATGCGGCACGTGTTTCATGGTTTGCCCAGATTCCAGGATTTGATGTTTTCCCGCGCAGTTTTAAATTGCTGTCACGGACGGCCGCAATCAGTATCCCAATGTCAACCCAGCCACGTGGTGTTGCAAATTGCGATTGGGGTCCGGGGCCATTGGTTGTATTTCCAACCGCCCAGGGCACGCCATATCAATTTCAATTCCATGTATCTGATAAACCGGCGGCGGTGGGGCACACGTTAACAATCGGGCCAACCGGTGGTGGTAAAACAACATTGTTCAGTTTTCTGATTGCGCAATCATTGCGTCACCAGAAATTAAAGGCGTTTTTCTTTGACCGCAACAAAGGGGCAGAGATATTTACATTATCAGTTGGTGGCAAATATATCACCATGCAAGGTAAAGAGAAAAACGAAGAAAATAACGCATTTTTGACACACTTGAATCCGCTGAAAATGCCGGACAGTGCGGCAAATCGTGCGTTCCTGCGTCGGTGGTTTGCGATTATTACCGGGCAATCAGATGCGAATTCCGCAGATGAAATTGCGCGTGCGGTTTCTGTGAATTTTGATTATCTGTCGGACAAAGACCGTGTGTTAAAGAACCTGTGGGAGAGTTGTTTTTCATCATCTGGCAATATGCGCCCGGCGTTGAAAAAGTGGGTTGATCCGTTGCAATATGGTGACATATTTAATGAAACGTCTGATACATTGGATTTGCATTCGCGTCTGACCACGTTTGATTTCACAGAAATATTACAAGATGAAACGTTGGCGCCGGCGGTGATTTCGTACATTCTGCACAGAATTAATAATATAACTGTATCAGGGGGGAATCCATCACTGATTATGATTGACGAAACCGCGCCGATGTTGGAAAACAAGATGTTCCGTGATAACTTTATTGTTGGCCTGCAAGAAGGACGTAAAAACCGCCAGGCGTACATGGTTGCGTTCCAGCGCGCAAATGTTTTGGATAAACTGGGGATTGGTGATGTCGTTCGTGGCCAGGCGCAAACTGTGCTGTTTTTCCGTAATCCGGCGGCCGATGCATCGGATTATGCGCATTGGAATTTAAATCCGTTGGAAATGGCATTTATCCAGGGCAAGGCATATCCAAATCTGAAACGTGCGGTATTGTTGTCGCGACCGGTAACGGGTGAATCTGTGATTTTGAATACTGAATTAGGCGGTCTGGGCAATTTATTGCGTTTGTTTGAATCAGGGCGTTCGTCGGTGTTGTTGGCCGAAGAATTGTATAAACAATATGGCAATAATTTCGTGTCTGAATATTTGAAAAAGCAGGGCGCGGGTGACCTGTAGGAACGCATGTTTTACCGCAATGTGTTGATTTTTTGTATTGCGCTGGCGCCGAATATTTCGGTGGCAGATGATTGTTTGCCGTATAAACTAAATCCGGCGGTTTATATCAGTGCGCCATCATGGACAAAACAGGTTGTGCAACCGCTGCAACCAATGGATTTATTGCATGGCAATGTCATTGCCACAATGACAGATAATTATGATATTGTCGCCGATATTACATCCATAGAAGACGGATTTTGTGTTGCGGTAAAATCAGTTGATGCAACCGTTGGGTACAGTGATTTCTTGGTCCAGATTGATATGCGCCATGTGCCGGATTCGTGTTCGTACAACGCGATTTTATCACACGAAGATGGGCATATTCGCGCATACCTGTCGGTAATTGACGATTTTAAACCAGAATTACAACGTGCAATATATTCAGCCGCAGATTCAATTACACCAATATTTGTGAAATCTGGGGCGGATGTATCCGCGGCGGTTGATGAATTAAATTTGGAATTACAGGCGCATCCTGATTTAATATTGGTAAAACAAAAAATTCAGGCCGCCCAGGAAATTCGTAATAAACGTGTTGATCAGAATGATACTGGTGAAACCCTGAAACGCTGTTTGTTATAGTAATTATTGTTCCTGGTTCACACTGTAATAATATTCCAGTTTATCGTGATCATAATCTTCTATGCGGCCCGCGGGCAGTACCAACATACGTGTTATGCCGATTTGTTCAACGAATTCTGGATTGTGGCTGACCACTATAATTGTGCCGGTAAAATCGTGAAAATTATCACCGATAATACGTTGGGTTTCGGGGTCCAGGTGATTTGTCGGTTCGTCCAGAATCAACATATTTGCACGCCGCAACAATATCTTGCATAACGCAACACGTGCACGTTCACCGGGCGACAGAACAGATACAGGCTTAAAAACATCCATATCGTAAAACAAGAAATTACCCAGTACTGCACGCAATTGTTGGTCGGTATAATCAGGATGCGCAACATTTTCCAAAACGGTTTTTGATGTGTCCAGACCTTCCAGTTCCTGGGCATAATACGCGATGTCTGTTTTGGGGTTTATTTCAATTGTCCCGCGTTGTGGTGTTAATTGTCCCAGAATTAATTTCAGTAATGTTGATTTACCGGTTCCATTTTCACCGCATATTAAAAATCGTTCGCCACCGGTAATTGTAAACGACATATTACGATACAACAGTGGCGCCCCCGGATACCGGAACCATAATTCATTAACCATAATTGGATGGCGTGCACCATCACGCAGTGGCGTCAGGTTCATATTTAATTTTTTATATGTTACATCACGCACGGTACGGTTTTTCAGCACGCGTTCCAGTATCGCCGCGCGAACATTTCCCGCGCGCTTCATGGCGTGATTTGTCGGACTGGCGGCATTGGCACGTGCAACGAATTCAGACAGTTTTTGTATATGGCGTTCTTCGTCTTGTATCTTTTTTTCGCGTTGACGTTTTAATTCGGCCAATTTTAATTTATACTCATCATAGTTTCCAGAAAATACGGTGATGTTTTTATTTACCTTGTCCACATACAGGATTTTATTCACAACACTGTTTAAAAATTCTGCATCATGGCTGATTATTAATACAGTGCCACGATATTTTTTCAGGTAATTTGCAACCCAATCCTTGGTCATTGCGTCCAGGTGGTTTGTCGGTTCGTCCAACAGTACCACGCCTGCCAATGAATACAACAGACGTGCGAATGCAACCTTGGATTTCTGGCCGCCTGACAGGTCGCGCAATCGCATATCCAGCATGGCGGCATCAATATGCATGTTTTCAATAATTTCCAGTAATGTGTTTTCGGCCGTATAATATTCATAATAATCCAGTTCTGATTGTACACGGTCAATTTCGGATTGTGTGTATTCGTCATCTGGGGTTGCGGCAATTTGTTCATATAATTTGTGCAGTTCTTGTTCCAGTTTGGCAATCGGCCGCCCGGTTGTTAAAAAATCCCATACGGTGATTTCAGGATTTTGTAATTCAATCGTCTGGGGCAGGTAACCAATACGTGCGCCGTTCATATCAATGCGCCCGGCATCAGGCATAATTTGCCCCAACAATATTTTGAACAGTGTGGTTTTACCCGCGCCATTGACACCAACAATACCAACCTTGTCCCGCGGGGCCAGGTTGAATTCCGCGTTATTATAAACAACAGTTGTTCCAAACGATAAAGATAATCCAGATACATGCATAACGCATGTATTCTAAAAAAAATTGCAATATTGGCAAGTGATATTATGCCTAGCGTATTCAGATTATTTACAGATTTTACGCCCCATGGCGTCTGTGTGGCATGTGATTTTCTGGCCTGCACCCGTTGTGCATGCAGTGCGTCCCAGTACGCCCGGGCGACATGTTGTACGTGCGCCGGTATTATCTGTATATATGGTTGCGCCATCACCGCGGCGGTGTGATTTGATTGTTTTGCCAGCGTTTGTTGTAAATTTCTGGTTGCCCATCGCGTCCATGCGCCCACGTATGGTTTCGCCGGTTGTGCGGTCTGTACAGGTTTGCGCGCCAATCGCATTTTTGCGACATGACACGGCGGCATTTGCCGTGGTCGCCACCATTATCGCCAATATAAAAATCACATTGTGCAGTTTCATATATTAAATAATAAGACATTATTTACCCATGTCAAATTTTAGCCGCCGCAAATATGGCATGGACGACCGCCACGCGCGCGTGCGGCGGAATCGGTCGTTGTAATGCAATTGCGTGTGCAACGCGCGGCCGCGGAACACGAGTGTTTATGGTATATGTGCGATTTTGTGTTGTAATATACGCTGTGCGCATATGCTGGCGCAGATGGGGCGCCCGCCGCCACACCCAGACAGCAAATTATACCGATAACAGAAATTAATTTACGCATGTTTTCAATCCTGTGTTTTGCGTAAATATTAAAATATAAAAACAATATATCAAGCATAAATTAAATACAAAAATCAATCACAGGTTGATTTTATACAAAAATACGCTTATAAAATAGAATAATTACAAAAAATCAACTATAACGCGAATTTGTATTGTATATACGGCGGTAAACATACAAATATTTTATATTTAATTTTATTTTTTTTTGCTGTTTGATTATATTAAAAAAACACACCAATTGTGGTGTGTTTTTTATTTAACTGGTTGCGGAGTGTGGATTTGAACCACAGACCTTCAGTTAATGGGTTAGATATTTAATAATGTTTAATATTGTTTAATTTTTCTTGATTTTCTGCATATTATGTCGCATAATAACTTTAACAAGATTTAATAAAAAATGGTAGCAAAATGTGAAAATTTGTGATATTAGTAGCAAATAGGTAGTAAAACGAAAAAGATAACGGGTCAAATTTACAGGGGTAAAAAAATGACAGATACGACACTGAAACTGTTCCAAGATACAAATATCAGAACCCAATGGGATGCGGATGCTGAAAAGTGGTATTTTTCCATTATTGATGTTATTGCGGCATTGACCGGCACAGACAACCCAAGACGTTATTGGTCTGACTTAAAACGCAAGTTAATTCAGGAAGGTAGTGAGTTGTACGAAAAAATCGTACAACTGAAATTACAATCGTCCGATGGCAAGTTTTATAGTACTGATGTGGCGGACACAGAACAGTTGTTGCGTTTGATTCAATCTGTGCCGTCTAAGAAAGCTGAACCCTTTAAGTTATGGTTGGCCAGTGTTGGTAGTGAAAGAATTGATGAAATATCAGACCCTGAAATCGCAATACAACGTGCATTAAATTACTACCAGCGGTTGGGATATTCTGATGAATGGATTGCCCAGCGGTTGCGTTCTATTGAAATTCGTAAAGACCTGACTAATCAATGGGACAGGTGTGGAATTAAACAGGGGTTGGAATATGCTTTGCTGACCGATGAAATTACACGTTCTTGGTCGGGGATGAAGACCAAAGAATATAAACAGCACAAAGGGTTAAAGAAAGAATCCCTGCGTGATAATATGACGAATGCCGAATTGGTTTTGAATATGTTGGCGGAATTGTCTGCAACCGAAATTGCAAAAAATGAAAAACCAATGGGATTGGCTGAAAATATGGCGGTAGCCAAGCGTGGTGGCAATGTCGCCCGTCAGGCACGGTTACAATTGGAACAAGAAACCGGTAAAAAGGTTGTGTCGGGTGCAAATTCAAAACTGTTAAAGCGTGTGGATAAAGAATAAATGTCTTCAAGTCGTATCAATTTTACAGAAGGGGCGTTGAAAAACCTGAGTATTCCCACATCGGGTCAGGCGGTGTATTATGACACAGGCAGCCATGATGGATTGTGTGTCATTGTGACCTATGGCGGGGCAAAGACTTATTATGCATATATGAAATTTCAAGGCACACCAAAGCGTGTAAAAATCGGGCGTGTGGGGCAGATTAAACTGTGTGATGCCCGTCGGCAGGCACATAGCTTAAAAGAAATGGCGACCAATGGCACAGACCCCAGTGTTCAAAGACAGGAAAATCTGAATGATATGACGTTGCGCCAGTTTTATGAAAATATCTATAAACCCGAATATTCCACAATCTATAAAAAGCAACATTCGGTTGTGAATGATGACAGTGTGTTCAAGCACAGGTTGAATCAATTCCATAATCGCAAGTTGTTAAGCATTAAGGCGGACGAGATTGAACACCTGCATGCGGAAACTTGTAAAACACACAGTCCATATACGGCCAATCGGGTGTTGTCGCTGATTAAGCATATGTATGTGATTGCAGTGAAGAAAGGTCTGATGGGGGGGCGTGGCAATCCAGCCGGCGGAATTCGGAAATTTACAGAAAAAAGTCGGGACAGATTCTTGAACGGCGATGAATTAAAGCGGTTTTGGACGGCCTTGGCGGAATGCAAAAATGATGTATTCAGGAACTATGTGATGATATCACTGATGACAGGGATGCGGCGGAATAATGTGCTGACTATGCGCTGGGAACATGTGGATTTTACGTCGGGGTTGATATATGTGCCTGATTCCAAGGGTGGGCAACCGTTGCAGATTCCAATAGTGAATCAATTGCGTGAATTATTATTAAAAATCAACCAAGGCAAGAAAAACGGTTGGGTGTTGCCAAGTAATAAAAGTGCCAGTGGGCATCTGGAAGACCCGAAGCGTCCGTGGCAATCGTTGTTGCGGGTGGCAAACATTACAGATATGCGGATTCATGACCTGCGCCGCACAATGGGTTCATGGCAGGCGATATCAGGTGCCAGTTTGCCAGTTATTGGTAAATCACTTGGCCACAAATCCACCAGCGCAACACAGGTTTATAGCCGACTGACCGTTGACCCAATTCGTGATTCAATGCAAACCGCCACAGATAAAATGCTGGGGTTTGTGGATTCCGACTCAAAATAAGTGTTTTTGTTGAAAAAAATACATTTTGTACGAATCGGGAATTTTAATATTTGGTTGTGAAACAGTTGGTTTTCTGCGGTTTTAAATAAGTTCTTGCTTTAATTTTGTAAAATCTATATGAATCGTGAATATTAGAAAAAAAGACCCGTATAAATTCACACGGGTCGGGTTCTAAGCAATGTAAAAGTGCTTAGCTTGTGGTGCTTTCACCTTACATTGCTTTATGGGGCCTTGTCAAATGTTTTTTGACGGGGGATGTTTTTGCCGTATAAATGTAAGGAGAATAAAATGGCATATACAGAAGAACAATTAATTGCTTTTACAAAGCCGCTTTCGGATACTGAAGATCAAAAGGCACAAAATTCCATCAACATGGTTCAATCGGCTATTGATAATTATGATTGGAATGTTGTTGGGTTGCAAAAACCGGAGGTGCGCTTAAAGGGGTCGTATCATAATGATACTAATGTAAAATTAGATAGCGATGTTGATACTTATGTATTGTTTACGGGGTATACATATAAGGTTTGTACGAATAGTCAATCTATCAGTCCGTATCATATGGGGACAGGACAACCCTGGGGGTATTTCAAGGATCGTTTACATGAGGCTTTAAAAAACAAATTTGGCACGGATGTTCATCGTGGAAATAAGTCGTTTAAGATAAAAGAAAATTCATACAAACACCAAACTGATGTTGTGTGTGCATTTAGTGCGATTGATGATCGAGGTGAAAAAAATAATTGTGGTATTTGTCTGTTTCCTGATGACGACACCGGGGTTATAATTAATTATCCTGAACAGGATACCGAAAGGGGGAATGAGAAAAATTTTTGGACAGATCATTATTACAAGAAGATTGTTCGTATTTTTAAGGCGATAAAGAATGATGTTGGGTTAAGTACCCCGTCATATTTGATTGAATGTTTGATTAGTAATGTTGATAATCATTTAATTGCTGATAATTCCAAACGCTACAAGGATAAATTGACTGAAATAATAGATTTTTTACTTCGGTTCTTGTATGTGTCACCTGGGAGTTTTTATGAGGTTAATCAAGTTAAACCTTTGTTTCACGAAAAACAAAAATGGACGGTGGACGAGGCAGTTGGTTTTTTGCACGTGGTTAAAGAGGTATTATAATGATAACAAAATATGATACTTATTTTATTGGAGGGATTGCGATAGTTGCGTTTTTTCTGGTGGATTTTATTTCGCCAAAAAATACAATTTTGCAAAATTTAACCGAGTGTATAGGGTGGACATCAACCGTATGTTTGGCATCGTACGCTTTGTTTAATAAATATTTGTGGAGAAAATGGCCGATATGTAAGTTTATAAATCGTCCATATGTTGGTGGAATATGGTTTGGAAATATTCATTATAATTTTAATGGTGTTGCGGGCAAAAAAAGGGTAACAGTGCAAATTCAGCAAGATTTTTATAATATAAAAATTTGTTTAAAAACAGACATAAATTTAAGTAAAAGTTGTACAGCGGAATATTGTGCCGAAGAATCAAAAATATTTTACGTGTATAAAACGGATCCACATTCAAGAATGAAGGATATAAACCCAGTTCAGTATGGGGCTGCACAGATAGTTATAGACCAGAATAATCTTAATAAAATTCGTATTGAGTATTGGACAGATCGTCGAACAAAAGGCTATATGGATTTAAAGCGTGTATTGAACAATAAACGGCGTTTTTAGAATTTTTTTGCATTTTTTTGGGGTTCTTGTTATTATGGGCATTGAATCCGATGGAAATTGGGTTCGGGGCCGTGATAAGCCTAGTTTTAATCCGGTGCAGTTTTGCATCGTTATTTGATGTGGTGCAAACTGCACTGTTATCAACCCTGACTCGTATGTCGGGGGGCTGTCTGTTATATAACAGGGGAAACCCGAAAGCAGCAGGAATCCAGTGATTAAAACTGATTTTATCAACTCCCCGACCGTCAATTTCAAGATTGGCGGTTGTTTTTTTAGGCCGTGTTTCCATTTGGGTTCCGAAACAAAAAGGAACGAGATATGTGGGATGGGTTGCAGGCGGTACGCAAGGAAATACAAGAATCTGTTAATACAATTCATGATAACGAAGAAATTCATGATGGGTTTCAATTACGTTTTGTGGGTAAGAGTTATGCCAAATTTGTGACCGGGTTGCCCAGCGAGACGGTCTTGGTTCCGGATAATGATTGGAATAATCAAGAAAACAATAAAGATAGCCAGAATATATTTATTACCGGTGATAATTTAGATGCGTTAAAACATCTGGTGAATGCGTATTCCGGTGCGATTAAGATGATATATATTGACCCACCATATAATACTGGGGCGGATGGGTTTGTTTACAAGGACAGTTTTAAATTTTCAGATGATGACCTGAAACAGAAATTAGGGTTTTCGGATACAGAGTTGGCACGTTTGCGTGCGCTGGATGGCAAGTGTTCGCATTCGGCATGGTTGACCTTTATGCTGCCACGATTGATATTGGCAAAACGCCTGTTGTCAGACGACGGGGTGATGTTTATCAGTATTGACGATAACGAGCAGGCAAATTTGAAAATGATTTGTGATGAGGTGTTTGGTGAGAGTAATTTTCATGTTTGTTTTCCTAGGGTAACAAAGAAAGGGGGAAAATCTTCTGATACGACAGCAAAAAATCATGATTATGTGTTAATGTATAAAAAAACATCTTATGCAGATATTGTAGGGGTTGAACACAATGATGACTCTTATTGTAACAAAGATGAATTTTTTGATGAGAGGGGATATTATAAGTTAAATCAAACTTTAGATTATGATTCATTGGGCTGGGTTAGGTCTTTGGATTATCCGATAGAGATAGAAGGTGAAGTTTTTTATGCTGGTGGCAGCAAAGAAGAATATAAAAAGAGACAAGAGGGACAACACGGACGTGCGGACTGGGGATGGAGATGGAGTGTAGATTTATTTGATTTTGGTGTCAAGAATGGATTTATTGAAGTTAAGCGTGGTGGAGTTAGGCCACGTATTTATACAAAAACATATCAAAATGTTAAAATTGAGAAAATTAATAACAGTTATAAAATTGTCAAAATTGATAGAACTAAACCTTTGTCTACTCTTGAGTTTACAGATAATAAATATTCAAATGATTCTGCTACAAAAGTGATAGCTGAATTGTTGGGGAAAGGGGTTTTTGAGTATACAAAAGCTCCAGAATTAATATCGTCTTTGATGAAGCTTGTTGCAGGTAATGATTTTACAATCCTTGATTTCTTTGCAGGGTCGGCGACTACGGCGCAAGCGGTTATGCAGTTGAACAAGGATGACGGTGGTAATCGTAAATATATCATGGTGCAATTGAATGAAGCGGTGAAACCGGGTAGCGAGGCGGAAAATCAGGGATTTAAGACCATTGATGAAATTTCACGTAAACGTATTAAACTGGCGGCGGAACAAATTGGTGATACGTCTGGGTTTAAACACTATAAGTTAGCCAAAGTAACCGATGATTTAATATTAGATAAAATTGATGAATTTGACCCCACAAAGCCCAATCTGTTGTCGGATGATATGGTTAGTCCGTTTTCAGGTGATGCGCTGGGGACGGGGTTAAATGCGTCTGGATTGGATACTTTATTAACCACATGGATGGTTGATGATGGATATCCGATAAATACCAAGGTTGAAGAATTTAAATTTGGAAATTATGTTGCATATTCACCGGTGGGGTCACGACGCTTGTATCTGATTTCAGATGGTTTGGATTCAAATGCCACACAAGATTTGTTGAATAAAATCGGGTGTAATGAAATCAGTGTTCAAACAATCATTATTTATAATCATTCGTTTAATTTTACGATGCTGACCGAGTTAAAAAATAACCTGAAGCATGTGTTGGATGATGATAAAAAGATTGAAATTATAGAGAGATTTTAACCGATGAAAAAGCATTTGGAACAATTACCACATCAAGAAGATGCGATTAAAGCGATAATGGATGCGATGCAAGGATGTCGTGATATTGATAATAATACCGATGTTTATGCAAATCCAAACATTAGTGTAAAGTCAGGGATTGATGTGAAAATGGAAACAGGGACGGGTAAGACGTATGTTTATACCCGTATGATGTTCGAGATGTTTCAAAAATACGGAATTAGTAAATTTATTATATTTGTTCCTTCATTGGCGATTAAAGAAGGCACTAAGTCGTTTATAATGGCTGATTACAGTCGGCAACATTTTTCAGAATTATATGAGAATGTGCATATTGATTTGGATGTTATTAATGCAGGTGATTTTAATACTAAAAGGGGTCGCAAAACAATACCGTCTGCGTTAATGGATTTCTTGGAAGGGACACGGAACGACCATAAAAGCATAAAATGTTTATTGTTGAATGATGCGATGTTGACCAGTAAGTCAATGACCCGTGATGACTATGACCAAACGTTGATAAATTCTTGTTCGTGTCCGATTGAATCAATTAAGATGACCAGACCGGTGGTTATTATTGATGAACCACACAGGTTTAATAAAAATGGCAAGGCATGGACAGCAATACAGCAATTAAAACCACAGTTGATTGTCCGTTTTGGGGCGACTTTCCCGATGATTCAAATAGGTACAGGCAGAAACAAGGTTATAAAGAAGGATTATGATAATCTGGTGTATGACCTGAATGCGATACAGGCGTTTAATGAAAATCTTGTTAAGGGAATTAATGTTTTGTTTCCAGAGATAGATGCCGTAGATGCAGCATATAAATACAAGGTAAAATCAGTTAGTGATAAAAAACTGGTTTTGAATGATGGACGGGCAGACTATGAATTGAAGATAGGTGATAAGTTGCCGGCTGATTTTGAAGGCGGATTGAATTATGAAGGTAAAAAAGTGCTGTCAAATGACCTTGAATTGTCAGAAGGGATGGTGTTGATTCCAAAATTGTTTTCGTGTTCATATCAAGAATTATTATTAAATCAGGCCATTAATGCACACTTTATGGCGGAACGTGAAAACTGGATACGTGAAAATTCAGGGGTGAATCCAGCTAGGATTAAAACACTTTCGTTGTTCTTTATTGATGATATCAAATCGTATCGGTCGGATGATGGGTGGTTAAAATTGACTTTTGAACGCCTGTTAAGAAAAAAGTTAACTGAATTAATAGAAAAAGAAACGGTTGCAGAATATAAACAATTTTTACAGGAAAGCTTGAATCATATACCAGAGACACACGGTGGATATTTTGCCGAAGATACAGGTAAAACAGGTGATGAAGCGATACAGGCAGAAGTGGATGATATCTTGCGTAGTGGGCAAAAATTGTTGCAGTTTAAGGATGCGTCAGGTAATTGGATATTACGCCGATTTTTGTTTTCAAAGTGGACATTGCGCGAAGGGTGGGATAACACAAATGTGTTCACGATTACCAAACTTAGAACCAGCGGCAGTGAAAATAGTAAAATACAAGAGGTTGGGCGTGGACTGCGTTTGCCGGTTGATGAAACTGGGAAAAGATTGTCTGATGACGATTTTAGATTGAATTTTATCGTGGATTGGTCTGAAAAGGAATTTGCAGAAAAACTGCGTTCAGAAATCAATGGTGATGGTGGTGTTGTGGATTCAATGAAGATAACGGATGTTATATTAAATGCACTAGTATCACGAAAATATGCGGATAATACGGCTGTTGCAAAGGCTAAATTATTGATAGACGGTATTATTGACACTAATGATGCGATATTAAAGGTTGAAGAGCTGTTAAAACTGTTGCCGGAACAATTCCAATTAAAGAAAAATGCGATTATTACTAATCACTTGGGAAAGAGTGTCGTAAAGCTGAGAAAGAATAATTGGATGCCGCTAAAAGAACTGTGGGGACGTGTTGTTCGCCGGTATATGATTAAGTATGATAATATTTCGCTCGATGATTTGTTAGAAATGGCAAAAGGGGCAGTGGAAGACAGTTTTACACCGGCTTTTGGTCGTGTTAAATGTTATATATTGGAAGAACAGGATGGGCAAATGATTGTAAAGTCAACAATCGTTGATACCAGAATTCCATTGGATAAGATATCGTATGGCTTGTTTATTCAAAAGCTTTCAAAGCGGACACAGGTTGCGGTAAATGTTTGGCATCAGGCTATGTGTGAAAAGTATCCAAATGGTCTAAAATCAGATGATTTTAATGTTCAGAGCTTAGAAAATATCATAAATAAATTTTTGAAATCTTTTGCGGATGTGTTTGCACAACGGTTTGAATACAGTTCGTTGGAATTTACTGCAAATACCAGTTTGATAAAAAATGGCGAGTTTGTAGATGAAGTTCCACAGGGTGCGCTGGGGACACATTTGGCGGAAGATGCCTGTGTTGAAAGTTGTTATATGTATGACAAAAAGTGTTATGACACAGAGCCAGAACACGAGATATTAAAATTACAGCCACATGGGGTTGTGACTGCATTTGGTAAGTTGCCTAGACGTTCTATTAAGGTGCCGTTGTATACGGGTGGGACAGCATCGCCGGACTTTGTGTATGCCATAGAAAGCGATAATGGTGTGAAATTGAACCTGCTGGTTGAGGTTAAGGCGGATAATGAGCGGCGTAGCGATTCAATTATCACCAAGAGCCAGCAAGAGTTCTTTAGGCAAATAAAAGGTGTTGAATGGCGCAAGGTTGTCAAGGCTGATGATTTGCGAAGTGCGATAGAAAAATTGGTTTAGTCCGAATATACATCTGTGGCGGTTTCGCGTGATTGCATATTTGGATTAAATCCGTATTTGTTTCCATGCCCGTTGCGTTCTTCGGCGATTGTTTTCTTGATATCTGCTGTTTCTATGGCGAGACTAATTGACCGCCATTTGCGAACAAGTCGTTCAATACAATGTGTTTTGCGAATTTGTAAGAAATAGTTGATGTCATAAACGGTTTTTCGTTCACGCCAGTGTGTAATTTTATTATGCTTTCGTTGTGGTGGCAGGTTACTGTTTTGAAGCTCAAGAATCTTTTGGTCGCAAATTTCCATTTGCTCTAAAAACCATTGTTCGGTTTTGTAACATCGTTGAATTTTATTTTCGTATCTGTCCAGTAATTCAAACGCATCACGTTGTTTTATTTTTCCATCTGCACGTATACGAATGTCATCTGCTTCTAGTTCTTGCCATTCTTTCTTGTGTTTGGCGTCGTTTAGTGCGGTTTGTATGAATTTTTGTTCGTATTGCTGTTGAAAGCGTTTCAGAAAATCGGACTGGGTCTGTGATGCGGTTTCAAACAATTTTCCAATGTCTGTGTAGGCAAATTCGTCTGCAGGTTGAAAAGAGTTATTTTGCATAGATTTGGCATATTCTTGGTAAATGTCGTGATTTTGTTGCAGTGTCATTTTTTGTATCCTTTCCGGGGCGCACGGGTTGATAAATGATTTAATAAAAAATGATATATGTGTGTTGTTTGGGTATGTAAAATATTGACATGGTTATGCCTTTTGTTTTCGAGTGATTATGAGTGTTCTGTTTATGGGTTAGGTATGTGCAGATTATTTTCAATCCATGTGTCTAAATCAGCTTTGCGATATCTTATGCGGTTACCCCAGCGGACAAATGGAATGGTATTTTTACCATAGTGTCGCCAACAATTAAGTGTTCCGACAGTTGTTCCAAGGTATTTAGCGGCCTGTGCCTGTGTCATTAAAATAGTGTCTGTGTTCATGTCTTTCCGTTTCTTTTAAATCTGATTAAATCTTGCTGCGTGTTGGTAATAAAAACAAGTGCAAGCATAGCTTGCACAAATTGTTATCTTGATGAATTTACATGGTATTTTTTATTAAATTTTGTTTAATGTTTTGAGTGCAGATAATACGTGTTCTGAATCGTTTTCTGATAGAAAGCAGTGTTCTTGGATGTATAAAATCTGTTCATCGTGTGGCTTGTTTTTTATAATTTCATAATGTTTATCTTTTAATATTTTTGAAATGGCTTTGTTTTGTCTGTTTTGTGGTGTGTGAATTATGTGTCCGCCGGCAATGTATTTTGCTTGTTTTTGTATTATTTGGTTAATTTCGGTTATGTCGGCTATAATGCTACCAAACACGAAAAAGTCGTTGTTGTGAATTGATTTTATAAGTTCTGGTAGCAGGGCAAAAATACATCCCGCCAGTAATGTTTCAGGCATCGCTTTAAAATGCTTTTTAAATGTGCGTCGTAATGACGTATAAGATGATTTGTTTATTTGCCAGATGTATTCGGGTGTTTTTATTTGATTGTTTTTGCTTTTGTTGTTCTTGTAGAACCAGTGGGTGATAGCAATGCGGGTGTAATAATATATTGTGTGTTGTGGGATGTCGTTTGGTTCAATTTTCGGTAGTGTTGAAATTAACAAAAGACAGGACTTCAGTAGTGTATTTATGTGTGTAAGTTCGTCAGGGGTAAGGTCTGAATTGAATGTATATGCTTTTTGAAAGATTGTGCGGTATGCGTTTAACACAGGGGTTTGTATGGTGTGTAATGCTGGATATTTAATAAATATTGTGCTTACATTATTAATGTTAAAATTTTCGTATTTCATACGTATCCTTTTTGCGAAATATACTAGGTATTGCCGGGATTGCAAGGTTTTTGCTTAATAACAATTAGTGTTGTTGGTAGCAAATAGGTAGCAAAAAGGTAAAAGCGGGGTGGTTTTTAGGGTGTAAAAAAGCATTAAAAAAGCCCAGAAAACTGGGCGGAATCTTGGTTGCGGAGTGTGGATTTGAACCACAGACCTTCAGGTTATGAGCCTGACGAGCTACCGGGCTGCTCTACTCCGCGATGAACAGGGGCTATTATATATCAATGTATCGGTATGTCAAATAAATTTTATGTTTTTTATGATTTTGTGCCGGCGGGTACGGTGTTTGGTATTGGGGCGGTGGTTTTTGGGTGGTGTGTGGCGGTATTTATGCCTAATGCAGTGTTGAAATATGTTTTTTTTGTTGCTATTATCCACTTGATTTATCCAAGGGTGTATAATGAGTAAGACGTTTAGAAAATTATGGAAAGGGTTCTGGGAACCAGTATTACATTTGCCGATTATTCAATGGTTGGTTGCCGGATTAATGGCGACATGTATTTGGTTTGCGTACCTGACATCATGGCGTAAAATCACGAATTATCAGGTGTTTAAAAAATACCGCCGCCGGCCGGCAATATTTGTGTTCTGGCATGGGCGCAGTATGATGTTGTCGCCGATAATCTGTGTTGGTGGTATGCGTGCGTATGCGGTTGCATCACGGCACATTGATGGTCGCATGATGGCAAAGTTACAGCGCCTGTTCGGGTTAAAACCAATTTATGGCAGTACGTCTGATGGTGGAATATCTGTGTTGCGCCAGGGCGTGCGCGTGTTGCGCGATGGGCGGTATTCACTGTGTATTTCGCCCGATGGACCGGGTGGGCCATCTTTGCGCGTTCAAGAAGGTGCATTGTATTTTGCGAAAATGACCGGTGCGCCGATTATACCGGTGTGTTTTTCATCGTCGCGTGCATGGTTCCAGAAACGCTGGGATCGGTATTTAATCGCATTGCCTTTTTCACGCATTACGTGTCATGTTGGTGAACCTATATTTATTGACAAGAAAATCAGCGCCACTGATTTTGAGGCGACACGTAAACGCCTGGAAGATATCATGGTGCGCCAGGTACGCGAAATGGACGGCGAATTTGATTTATTCCGCGTGGAACAAGACCTGACCGCCAGTGAATTTAAACAAAAACTGCGCGATGAACGCGCGGCACGGAAAAATGCCAGACGGAGAAAATAAGTCATGAAAACACCATGGTGGTTCTTGCATAAAACGCCAATTTCATTTGCCTTGTTGCCGGTGTCTTGGGTGTATTATGGTTTGTCGCGGGCGGTATATGCGATGCGACGAATTGGTGCGTATCAATCCCGGCGGCCGGTGATTTGTATTGGAAATATCCTGGCAGGTGGGGTTGGCAAGACCCCAATCGTGCGCGAGGTTGCTATGCGATTTGATGCGCCGGTTGTTATGCGTGGGTATAAAAAGAGTGCGAATACCGGAAATGCCGGGGACGAGGCATTGATGCTGGCGCGCAGTGGATTACAGGTGCATACTGGTAATCGTCGTGCGGCGATAAAATTATTGAATAATGCATCAGATTCAGATACCCCAATCGTTATGGATGACGGTTTTCAAAATCCGCGTGTAAAGAAAGATGTATCCATACTGGTGTTTGACCAGGGACTGGGGTTTGGTAATGGATTTTTGTTGCCGGCCGGGCCATTGCGTGAACCACGCCGTGCGATTTCACGCGCGGATGCAGTGATTGTTATTCGCAGTGCGCATCCACGTAAAAAGTTTAAATTGCCAGATAATATTCCTGTGTTTTATGCCACAAATCAGACTGTATCCCCATATGACGAAGGTGTGCGTGTTTGCGCATTTGCGGGAATTGGATATCCGAAAAAGTTTTTCAGAATGCTGAACAATGTTGTTGTATCACGTCGTTCATATCCGGACCATTATCAATATACTGATGCAGATATAGAGAGCCTGTTTGCGTGGGCGGCGCGTAAAAATGCGCAACTGGTTACCACGGAAAAAGACTGGGTTCGGTTGCCATCATATGCGCGTGACCGTATTAAATATGCGCGTTTGGTTACCAGTGTAGAAGGTGCGTTTTTTGATTGGTTAAAGGAGAAAATAGACAATGACCACAATCGCAAAAAAAATTAAAATCACGGGTGTTGGGATTCATTCTGGGTTACCGGTGAATATGGTTGTGAAACCATCACGCGTGCCGGGAATATTCTTTCGCCGCAGTGATATGACGGGCGCCAAACCCATCCAGGCGTTGGCGCAAAATGTTGGTGAAACCAAGATGCGCAATACAACAATTGGAAACCCGTCTGGGGCACATGTTCAGACAATTGAACATTTGATGGCGGCGTTATTCTTGGCCGGAATTGACAGCGCGGTTATTGATATTGATGGCCCAGAAACACCAATTCTGGATGGCAGTGCGTCTGAATTTTTATCTGTATTTATGGGCAATACAACAGGTGCGCCGACCATGAAAAAAATCGTTGTGCGTCGCCCAGTTATTGTTTATGCGCGCGAAATATTGCGAACATTGCCGTGGCATGTACGTCTGCAATTATGGGTGATGAATAAAATCGCCGGGCGTCGTACGGACGGGTTTGTAAAATTGGCGCCGAATGATGGTAAATCACTGAACATAACGGCGACATTGGTATATCCAGAAAAAATTATTGGTCGCCAGACGTTTTCATACAGTTTTAATGGCACCAAGAAATCCGTAAATGATTTTGTGAAAAATATCGCGCGTGCACGTACGTTTGGGAAATATTCTGAATGGGAATATCTGAAGGCGCACGGAATGGGACGCGGGGCCAGTGAACGAAATGTTATCGCATTAAATAATGCAGGGGATGGGACACTGAATCCGGTAATTTGGCCAGATGAATTTGTACGGCACAAGATTATTGATGCAATTGGGGATATGTTCACATCAGGTGGCTTTGTGATTGGTGACCTGGAATCATACAAGGGCAGCCATGCGTTGAACAACCTGGTGCTGAAAAAATTATTCAGCGACCCGGCGAATTATGATATAATTGAATGCAAATAAAGGATTCGTTATGAAAAAGGTTTTATCTGTATTGGCGGTGGTGGCGTTGGCCGCATGTGGCGGTATGATAAAAAATGAAAACGGCAGTGAATTTTTAACACAACTGGATGGGGAACCAACGGCGTGTGTATATTTGTACAAGATTGAATCAGAAGTATCTGTGTATGATGCAGATGATGCACGCAGATACCTGGAAAACCGTATCGCAGACCAGGCGCGTGGTGGTAACGCATATTGGATTACCAGTCAACGTACCCGTCCAAATGAATGGGTTGTGTTTGGCCCAGAACGTGCGTTTATTTTAACGGCAAATGTATATGATTGCCCATTAAATCGTTAACGAATGTAAAATATTTATTTTATACGCCTGCTGATTTTTAGCAGGCGTTTTCATTCTGTGTTTGCGTTGTTTGTAATTTTTATGTTATAATTGCCGTATCAAGCAGAACAGAGAGAGAAATTGCCTGGACAAGTTATTAATATAAACCGCAGAAAGTATGCTGTTGGGCTGTTTTGGCAACCCACAGGTGCCGGATTTGCCGCGCGTACGTACGCGCGCATGTTGGCGCGCAGCGTTGATAAAAAATTGCGCCTGTATACAGAATATCGTGCGATGGTTGGGCTGGGGTCACAACGCGCCGGACATCATTCTGGAATGCCATCGGCCGCGGCCGAGGTTATGGATGCCATGACGGAATTTAATTCGTTTCTGGCGGTGTTTGCGGTTGGAAATAAATTCTATCTGGTTGCGGTGCGTAATGGAATTGTTTTAGAAGATAAACTGTTTGATAACGCAGACAGTGCGCGCGCCGAATATTCGCGTTTATTTGAAATTCCAGATTGGGGTGCATTGATTGCACCGGGCGCATGGGGAATGCCGCGTGCGATTGAACGAAATTTATCAGAACTGGTGACGGGAATGGCGCGCGCAACGCTGCATCCAATCAGTCGTTTGTCCCGTGTTGTGGCATCGGTGGCGATGGTTTTGGTATTCTTGGTTGCGTTGGGAATGTTTTTCCGTGAACCATTAAAACAAATGATGACGCCGCCCCAGATTGCCCAAATTAATCCAGAATTGGCCGCGGAATATAAACGCCAAATTGCCGAAAAGGACAAGGAACTGGATGCGCAATTTGATATAAAAAAGCCCCAGCCGATTGTACTGCCGTATGATAATTTGCCGGATGTTGCGATACGTGCAGAAACCTGTTACCAGGCGATTGGGTTTGTAATGCAACCGATTCCGGGATGGAACCAGGTTTCGGCCGATTGTGGTGAAACACATGCGTCGGCACGTTTTTCGCGCAGTTTTGGAACACTGGCTGATTTTTATAATGTTGCCACCGGGTTAATGCCGGGCGCGTTTGTTACAGAAAATTCCCCAGATTCAATTTCATTGCGGGTGACACTGCCGGTGGTGGCGTCGCATGCATCCATTGATGAACGTGATGCGGATACGGTCGTGCGTGCGATTCAGACCGCGTTTCAGGGTATTTCCACAGATGTTGATACGAATGTTGTTGTGGATACATTGACGAATGGAATTGAAACGGTGATCTTGAATATAGTAGAGGTTGCGGCGCAATCAAAACTGACCCCGATGCAGTTTATGAAAATATTTGATGATTTTGGTGGTGTGTATATGACGCGGTGCGCATGGAACGCCAATAACAGAATCTGGAACTATGAGGTGATAATATATGTCAAATAAATTAAAGTTTGGTTTATTGTTTGTTGCAATGTTTGCGTTTGTATATGCACCGGCGTATGCAGATGAAATTGTTGATACAGAAATTATTTCTGACACGATTGTCACCGATGATGATGTGGATATGGAACAGGTATCTGCGGATGCGGTGGCGAACTATAATGTTGATGGTTCCCTGTTTCAACAGATTACTGATTTGGAACAGGAAAAGGTTTTGATGCAATTGGAAAAAGAACGTGCCCAGTTGGATTTGGAACTGGACAGATTGGCGGCAGAAAAAATCAAACTGCATATGGAAATTGATACGCTGTCGGGACGTGCAGAACAGCAACAACAGGAACTGGAGGCCGCCAAGGCGAAATTAGAGGCGGAAACCGCAAAACTGGAACGTGAAAAAGAAGCGTTACAGGCCGAACCAGTGACAAAGAAAGTTTCGGCCAGTGTGGCGGCGTCTGATGATGATATGGCGGACAAAAAAATCACAGATGATTATAAATTGGTGAATGTTTTTGGTGCGGGTAATCAATTACAGGCAACCGTTGCAGATTTGAAAACCGGCCAGAATAAAAAGATTTCTGTGGGACGTACACTGGATGGGTTCACGGTAAAGTCAATATCACTGGATGAAGGAATTGTGTTTGTTGATGCCACAGGTGCGACCCAGACACTGAATGTTTCCAGCACAAAATAAAATGGACACATTATGAACGAAAACGATGTTTTGAATAATATCCCTGTGGAAAACCGACCGTCTGTGCCGGCCGGCCTGGAAACGGCCGAGGTCAAGGATATTGTTGATTATCTGTTTTCAAATGGAAACCGTTTGATGACGGCAACCGGCGCACCCCAGGAATTACCCAAGGATACCCAGGGTTTGGTTGCGTATTTTTCGGGTGGTGAAATTATTATATCGCGCACGCATCGTTATGATGGGCGTGTGTTGGCATTTCTGGATTTGTTGCGCGCGCGCGCGCGGCCAATGCGTATGCCGTTTTATTCTGATTTGGGATTGGTATCGGCGATTTATAAATCATATGACGCACGCCTGGGCGGTGGGCCACGCAATGCGCGTGATTATGATAACCAGATGCAGAAAGACTTTGTTGATATCGTTGCCCGTGCCGCCGCGCAAAAGGTTTCTGATATTCATATAGAGGTTGCCGATCAAACTACAATTTATTTCCGTATTGATGGCAGTATGCAGCCGGTTCTGGAATATAATTCCCAGTGGGGTGAATCATTTGTTCGTGCGGCGTTTGCGTCGTCTGATATGTCTAATGCGAACTATGCCCAAAACGAATATCAATCCGCCCAGAAAGATGGACATACCCCGTTGCGCGGGACCAAGGATTTATACCTGCCACTGGGGATATTAAGTATCCGTATGCAGTTTAACCCGATTGCGTTTGGGTCGCGTTATGTCGTGATGCGATTGCTGTATGATAATCCATCAGAGGGTATAAAGACCGAGCAAGAATTTGGTGAATACGAACGGCGCCTGTTGATGCGTCTGCGTGCATTTCCGACCGGATTGGTAATTGTTGCCGGCCCGACCAGTTCTGGGAAATCAACGACATTGGTGCGCAATATGTCGCTGATGTTAAAAGAACACAATTACGAAATTAATATGATTACCGTGGAAAATCCGGTTGAACAAAAGATTTTTGGTGCGCACCAAATGCCGGTTGTGAACACCACAAACGAAGAACAACGCGAAGAAAAATATACAGAAGCATTGGCGGCGGCATTGCGCAGTGACCCTGATACATTGATGGTTGGTGAAATTCGTACGCTGGCGGCGGCGCAATTGACGGTGCGTGGCGCGTTATCTGGGCATAATGTTTGGACAACGTTGCATGCGAATTCGGCGATGGCGGCATTAACACGTTTGCTGGATTTGGGGATAGAGCCGTTTAAGTTAAAAGAAGAAACCATGATGCGTGGATTGATTTCTATGCGTCTGTTTAAAAAATTGTGTCCGTATTGTCGTGAACGTCTGATTGACCATCCAGAACATCCGGCGTATTCGCGTGTGTTAAATGCGTTTGGTGAATTGGGTCTGCGCCAGGTTTATATTCGTGGCGCCGGTTGCAGTGAATGCAAGGGTACCGGTACCCTGGGCCGTATCAAGGCAGGCGAAATCATCATAACAAACAGCGAATTTTTACGTCTGGCATTGGCGGGTAACACCGATGGCGCGTTGCGTTATTGGCTGGAAGATATGGATGGCCGCACGTTAAAGGAAGCGGCGATGTCGCTGATGTTACAGGGTATAATTGGCGTTGATGAATTGGAACGTTGGGTTGGTTTGTTGGACAGACCTGGGGTATATTAATATGACAACCAAACTGGATAAATTATACGCAAAATTGGCATTCAGGTTGAATACTGAAAAGCGTATGGCGCTGGCGCGTAAGTTGGTGTCGCTGTTGCGTAATGATTTTTCGCTGATGAATGCGCTGGGGCGGTTGGAAATGGTTGAATCAAAAAATGGAACCAAGCCAGATGAACCGTTTGCAATTGCATTGCGTGAATTTCAGATAAATCTGGAACGTGGGATGAGTTTTTCAGACGCAACCCGTGGATGGGTGCCGATGAATGAAACACTGCTGCTGACGTCTGGGAATCTGACTGATTTGGTGGTTTCATTGGAAAATATCAGTCGGGCGGTTGATGGTATTCGCCGGATAAAGCGTGCGATGGTTGGCGCGATTGCGTATCCGCTGTTTCTGTTGGCGTTAACGTTTGGCATAATTATTATGGTTGGGGTGTATTTGGTGCCGCCGTTGGCCGATGTTGCCGGCACAGATATGATTTGGCGCGGGACGGCGGCATCGCTGATATGGCTGTCGGAATTTGCAATAAAATACTGGTATGGTTTTATGTTGGTATTTGGTTGTGCAATCGGGGTTATTTGGGTCAGTTTGTCGCACTGGACGGGACCATTGCGTCGCGTGTTTGATAAATTGCCGCCATGGAATATTTATAAAATTCAGGTTTCGGTTGGCTGGCTGATGAGTTTGTCATCAATGGTTGCCGCCGGTGTTACAATTCCGGATGCAATGCGTATGTTGGCGGATAATTCAAACAGATATCTGCGCAGTATTTTGGACAGTACGTTACGCCATATTGCAAATGGTGATAATCTGGGGATGGCGTTGGCAAATACCGGGCGTGATTTTCCAAATGCAGAATTGATTGGGGATTTGGCCATATACGCGGATATGAACGGATTTGATACGAATTTGACGCGTGTGGCGAATGATTATTTGGATGAATCAGTGCGCAAAATGGAATCAATTTCAAACGTGCTGAACAGTGTGGGTATTTTATTAGTGTCTGCGGTTATCGCATGGGTCGTGCTGGGGACATTCCAGATGCAAGACCAAATTACCAGCGCACTGTCATAAAAAAATGCCCCGGTGGGGCATTTTTTATACCATAAATGGCAGGTTTTCCAGATTACCTTCGGCGACACGGACATTTACGTCCAGTAACATAAACACGGCATCTGGCGTTTTTGGGATGGATTCGCTGAATATATCTGTGGTCAGCAGGTGGCTGGTATTCACAGACAGTTTGGTTATCAGGTGGTCGTCATCCAGCAATGTGTAAATCGGGCCGATATCACGTGGGGTATTTTCACCGATTTCGTGTTCGTTTTGTGGACAACGCAGGCCATCCAGCAGCGTTTTTACGCGGTTATCAATATCGCGACGGGGCACACCCACAATTTCAGGATGCATCATCTGGATATCAATTTCAGCCAATAATTTCAGATTTGGTGTGATAATTGGGTTCCAGTCAATTCCACCAACGTGACGCGTGGTAATCGGACTCTTGGTCGCCCCAGGCATCATATACTGGGTCATATTGTTCCACGGCTGATGTTCCAGCAAGCGTTTCAATTGTGGATGAAACTGCATACGGATGTCCGCAATGTGTTGTGCGCGCTTTTTAGGATTGATTAAAATATCGCCAAAATACAATAACTTAAATTTCATTTTTCTTTCATCCTTTGTGCCATAAATTCTTCAAATTCTGCGATTGCCAGTGGGTGCAGGCGGTAATGATGCGGGGTCTTGGATGTGCTGTGTGACCATTTGGCATCATATACCATCTCGTGCGGGACATTGCCGATTTTAAATCGCTTTTTTAATTTGTTGGCGGCGGCCATCAGTTTCGTCGCTTCTTCCGTAGAGAGATTGTATTTTTCTGCAACCTGGGCAGGCTTTAAAAAGTCAGATTTTGTAAATTTTGGTGTGTTACTTTCTGCCATAATTTTTATCCCCTTTTTCCTGGACAATTATACCAGAAATTGCTATTTTTTACACTGAAAAAAGAAAGGAATATAAATGTCTGTAAATAACGAATATACTGGCGACTCTATCAAGGTGTTAAAAGGACTGGAAGCGGTCAAAAAACGCCCGGGAATGTACATTGGTGACGTAGGCGAGGGTGGATCCGGCCTGCATCACATGATTTATGAAGTGGTCAATAACTCTATTGACGAAGCGATGGCGGGGTATGCCGATACAGTATATGTTTCGTTAAATGCAGACGGCAGTGCGACAATCCGCGATAATGGTCGTGGTATGCCATTTGATATTAATCATGAAACAGGGCGCAGTGCGCTGGAACTGATTATGTGCGAATTGCACGCGGGTGGTAAATTTGATAACGAAGGTAATGGCGCGTACAAGGTATCTGGTGGTCTGCACGGGGTTGGTGTTTCGGTGGTGAATGCGTTGTCCACATGGTTGGATGTGCGTGTATGGCGTGGTGACCAAGAAGCACAAATGTCATTTGCCGATGGTGTGCCGACATCTGACCTGAAAATCACAGAAAACAAAACACATCACGAACATGGGACAGAGGTTACATTCCTGCCGTCGCCAGAAACGTTTACAGGCACAGAATTCAGTTTTGACACGATGGAAACCTGGTTGCGTGAACAATCATATCTGAACGCGAATGTAAAGATTATTTTGGAAGATTTGCGTGGCCCAGAAAAAAAGACACGTGAATTTCATTCTGTGGATGGGTTAAAGGGTTTTGCGACATACCTGGATAAATCCAAGGAATTATTAAATCGTGAACCAATCCATATTATAAAACAGATTGATGAAACATATATTGAAATTGTTTTGCAGTGGACAACGGCGTATACAGAAACGTCTCTGTGCTTTACAAACAATATTCCAAACCGTGATGGTGGAACACATCTGGCGGGGTTCCGTGCGGGTCTGACGCGTGCGATAAACAAATACATTGGTGACAAGGTTACCAAGAAAGACATTAACCTGTCGGGTGAAGATTTCCGCGAAGGTTTGACCAGCATCATCAGTGTAAAGATTCCGGATCCAAAATTTGGTTCCCAGACCAAGGATAAATTAGTTTCTAGTGAGGTTCGCCCACTGGTTGAAAATACAGTGTCTGAATTGCTGTATGAATTCTTGGATGAAAATCCGGCGGTTGCAAAATTGATTGTGGACAAGATTATAGAGGCCGCCACCGCGCGCGAGGCCGCCCGCAAGGCACGTGAATTATCGCGCAAAAAGACCGGGCCAGAACTGGGTGGGTTGCCGGGTAAATTGGCAAATTGTTCTGAACGTGATCCGGCAAAATGCGAACTGTTTATTGTTGAGGGGGATTCGGCTGGCGGTACGGCAAAGCAGGGACGTGACCGCAAGACCCAGGCAATTTTGCCACTGCGTGGCAAAATTTTGAACGTTGAACGTGTACGTTTTGATAAAATGTTGGGGTCTGATACAATTGGCGCGTTGATTACCACAATGGGCGCGGGTATCGGCAAGGATGATTTTGATATTGAAAAAATGCGTTATCACAAGGTTATTATCATGACCGATGCTGATGTGGACGGACAGCATATTCAGACGTTGTTGATGACGTTCTTTTACCGCTATATGCCCCAGGCGATTGAACGCGGATACATATATGTTGCCAAACCACCGCTTTATGGTGTGACACGTGGCAAGCAGCAGTTATATCTGCAAAACGAACGCGAAATGGACGACTATCTGATGGACCAGTTGGCGACCGATGGTATTATTGAAACGTCCGAAGGTACCCAGATTTCGGGGGCTGATTTAAAGCGTTTGCTGACATTGATTTTGAATATGCAAAATACGTTACAGGCCTTGGGTCATATTATGCCATTACGATTTATAGAAGCATTGGCGTTAAATGGTGTATTTGATAACGAAACCCCGGATGCATTTGCGGCAACACAAAAATTGTTGGATGCCCAGGAATTAGAATTTGAACGTGGATGGCATGTTTCTGGCGATGCGTCTGGTATCACAATCACACGCACATTGCGCAGTGTGACCGAAACACACGTTTTGCCACGTGAAAAAATCAATTCGCCAGAGGTTCGTGCATGGTTGCGTATGGAAAATCGTGCGGAATTGATGGAAATATTTGTTCACCCATGTACATTGCGTGTTAAGGCCAAATCACAAAAAATTTGGGGCGCGTTGAACCTGTTGAATACGGCGTTTGAATATGCCAAGACTGGATTAAAGATTCAGCGCTATAAAGGTTTGGGTGAAATGAACGCTGAACAATTGTGGGAAACGACAATGGATCCAAATAACCGCAGTCTGTTCCAGGTTAAAATCAATGACGCATCCCAGGCGGACGAGGTTATTTCCATGCTGATGGGTGATGTTGTTGAACCACGTCGTGACTTTATTGTTGAAAATGCGCTGGATGCAAATCTGGACGTATAACGCGGGGGGGATGCATGGCTGAATTTGTTGATAAATACGGTCAAATTCATCGTGCGGTTGTAAACGACCTGGTTTCGCGGGATTTGGTCGCGAAACAGAAAGAACGCGCCGAATTGGAAGAATTAGTTTATAACAATTCAGACAGACTTGGGAATGTTAACTTTGCGCGCCGACGTCTGGAGCAACTGAATCAAGAACTGGCGGGTGGTGATAAAAAGTCAGGGTTCAAGGCCGCCAACCAGAAGTTGCAGGCGAAAATGAACGCCAATGGTATGTCGCCAGAAATGCTGGCGGCGATGGCCAGTGCGACCGAAAAAGAATAAAGCGATGTTTGACGCGGAATGGTTCTTTGATTTGGATTCGCACCTGCGTGCAGCCGGCATGGACAGTGATGCACAATCGTTTGACCAAATACGTGAAAATTTATCGCATCGCCATGTTTGCAATGCAGATGAATTTGCCACGCATTGTGCATATGTGATTTTGGCGGGTGGTTTTTCGCAAAAAACAGCCAAGGCAATTCATGAAAAAATTATGTCTGCACTGCGCGGCCGCGGTGCGGATTTTGATTATCTGTTCACGATTTTTCATAATAAAAACAAGATAAGTGCAATTTGCAAAATCTGGGATGCGCGTGACACATTGTGCGCGGAATATTACAAATTAAATGATGTATCTGCGCGGCTGGATTTTCTGGCACGATTGCCACATATTGGTAAAATAACGGCAAATCATTTGGCGCGCAACCTGGGCGAAGATGTTGTGAAATATGATATATGGATTCAACGTCTGGGCGCGGTATACAGCGGAAATCCGGCATTAGAATCAAAAATAGATAACAAAAAATTAAACCCAGATATTCGCAACGCGTGTGATGCGATGTTTGGTCATCTGTGTTCTGAAACGGGTTTGCCGCGTGGGTATATTGATGTTGTTTTGTGGAAATCATTACAAACAGGATTGATAAAACTATGAATGTAAAAATTGAACAATCATGGAAAGACGCATTGGCGGATGAATTTGATAAAGAATATTTTATCAAACTGACGGATTTTGTGCGTGCCCAGTATTTATCTGGTCGGGCGGTTTTTCCCGCGCCACAAAATATATTTAATGCGTTTAACCTGTGCCCATTGCCAGATGTCAAGGTTGTGATTATTGGCCAGGACCCATATCATGAACCGGGCCAGGCGCATGGACTGTGTTTTTCAGTGTTGCCACCAACCCCCGTCCCGCCCAGTTTGGTGAATATATATCGCGAAATTGAATCAGACCTGGGGCGCCCCAGCATAACGCATGGTGATTTAACCGCGTGGGCACGCCAGGGTGTATTACTGTTAAATTCCACACTGACGGTGGCGGCACACCAGGCGGCATCGCACGCCGGGCGCGGGTGGGAACAATTTACCGATGCCGTTATCCGGGCCACGGCCGCACGCGATAATATTGTTTATATGCTGTGGGGATTGTATGCCCAGCGCAAGGCGGAATTCGTAGACCCGACAAAAAATCTGATTCTGAAATCGGTGCATCCATCACCGCTGTCGGCACATCGTGGATTTTTTGGCAATCATCATTTTTCACGTGCGAACGAATACTTGGTCGCGCACGGAAAAACACCAATAGAATGGTAATCCGTCGCCGCTGACACTCCGACAGAGAGCAAAGAGAAGAGAGCAGAGCGCAATATTTGTGCGTCAGCGCACATCTATTTGTCCTTGCTGGACCTGGGCGTCGGGGTAATGTGCACTGTCAAAAATTATATGTAATTCCCAGGCCGTAAAATGCGTATGAGTAATTTTCACGTGCGGTATTTGCGTTGGAAAAATGTTGCATAAATAATTCCAGATTTGTGCGGTCGTTTAATTTGTAACCGCCAATCATTTTGAATTGAAATAACAATTTTGCGCCCAGGCGTTCATTCTGTTGCGCCTGTAACCCAACGCCAACACCGTTGGCATAGTACCATTTGCGGCCGTGCAACAGGACGACATCTTCGCTGATGAATACCATTGGGATACTGTATTTATCCCAATGCCAACCATATTTTGAACCAAAACCGATTGTTTGACCAATGTTCAGTGATTGGCGCGCCGGAATTTTGAAAAACGTTGTCGGCTGGGAATACTGGAAATGCAGCATATAGAACGGAACGGGGCGCAGTGGTGGCGGTACCAAGAAACCACTGTCAATACCCTGGCCCAGGTGGAACGCGATTTGGTTTTCGTATTTCCCCATCAGCGGGTTTTCCGCCGCCATCGCGGTCGTTGCGGTTGCCAGTGCCAACAAAGATAATGCTATTTTTTTCATAACGCATAATCATACACTATTTTTGACCATTATTCAAATAAATTTATTAAAATTTATAATGATTTTTGCAATCGGAATAAAAACCGGGCGTCGGGGGTGACTTGATTTTTTTGCCGATTTGTGATATAATTCACGCACATGGTCGCCAGATGTTTTGGTGGCTGTTTTTTTGCCTGTTGCGTTTTGCAACGGGCATTTTTTATAACCAAAAGGATTAATAAATGTCACGAGAAGTTCAACTGCGTCGCGGTACGGCGAACGAACATACCACATTTACCGGCGCCGAAGGCGAGGTAACATTTGACACCACGCAAAAAACACTGCATGTCCACGATGGTGTTACGCCGGGCGGAACAGTATTGGCCAAAAAATCAGAAATCCCAGAAATGGCAAATATTGTTAAATCAGGAATGCCCAGCACGCGTGTGGAAAGTTTAACATTGGTGGCGGGGGTTGAAACAAACTTTATTGCGCCCGCCGATGGGTATTTTTGCCTGCGTGCCAGTGGCGCAAATGCAATCATAGAATTGCGTAATGAATCGCGCAGTTCGTTCGGGGTGCGCATGTCTGGGTCATATGCAATGGGATATATCCCGGTTCAACGTGGGGATAAAGTAATGATGTCATCCACCACAACACCGCAATTTTGCAGATTCTTTTACGCAACCGGTACAACGAATTAATAAATTTAGGAAAACATACCCAAACCCAGGGCAAAAAAAATGGTAGCGGGAGAGGGACTCGGACCCCCGACACGTGGATTATGATTCCACTGCTCTAACCAGCTGAGCTATCCCGCCACTGCCCATGCAGTATAATCATAAAAAAATGAAAGTCCACAAAAAAATATCCCCCGTACTTGCTTTCTGGCAATTTAGTTAGTATACTTACGGCGTTCAAACAACTTAATCAAACAGACAGGTCATAATTATGAATGCTGGTTTTTACAGATTACTGTCTCATGTAACATGTGGGGCGATGTCCCATAAGTATCGTGAAAAATACCATCGGTTGAAATATTGTGGAAAACCAAAGGCACTGGATCCGAATGTTTTGCGTATTGCTATTTTAGAAGGCGGTGGTATGGGCGATGCCACATTTCAGGTTACGTATATAAAAGAAATTCGTAAACTGTTTGATAAACCTGTGATAATTGATTTTTATTGTAATGCGTATCGTGCATTTCAGGGATTTCCATTTATTGATAATTGTTTGCCATGCAAAGAGACTCTTGATATTGATAATTATGATGTTTATATTGTTGCGCGACGTGTTGATAATGTAATCAAAATTGATGAAGAGAAAGTAAAAAAGTTTTCTTTGAAATTTTATGATTTTTGTATGGACTGTAAAAATGTTCAAACATTGTATGATGAATACCAGAATGATAAAATTTTTAACGACTATGCATTATTATTTGGCAAGAATAGATTTGAGCAAACGAATATACACAACGTATTACCAATTGACAGAAATACGAAAACATATTTTCAATTAAATGAAAAAGATATGGATGTATTACAGGCGTATGACCTGGTACCGGGGCAATATATAACAATGTGCCGAATGGTTGATGCCAGACATAATAATATGCATCCAAAAATGTGGCCGGTTAAACATTACAACGAATTGGTTCGTTTGTTACATCGTGCGTATCCAGATATAAAACTGGTTCAAATTGGTTCCAAGGATACATTTGAATTAATAGATGGCGTTGATGTTAATTTGGTCGGCATGACATCACTGGGCCAATCGGCCGTAATATTAAAAAATTCGTTATTGCACATTGATGGCGAAGGCGGTCTGCCCCATCTGCAACACATGCTGAACAACAGGTCGTTGGTTATGTTTGGACCAACAAGTCCGGATGTTTTTGGATATCCAGAAAATATAAATTTACGCAGTACGGATTGTCCATATCCGTGTGAATGGATTGTTAAAAACTGGGCATCGGGGTGCGTACGCGGGTTCGCGGTTCCACCATGTATGCACGGTTTGAAACCGAAATCTGTTTTTGATGCGGTAAAAAAACACATAGATTCACGTGTGGTGCATGAATATAAGTTTTTACATGCGACACCAAAATTTTCCAATAAATCAAAGGTTGCAATTTTGGGTCGTATGAAAAACACAGATGTCGCCGCAATTGTGAAATCTGGGGCAAATGTGATTGTGTATGATAATAACTTGGCAATTAGTAATTCGGAAAATCCGAAAAACTGTGATTATTTGCACTATGCACAAAAACATGGATTTAATGCCGAATATTGTAATCAATATAACATTCCGTCGGCGAATGATACGTACGATGTGTTGATTTATAATATGGATATTAATACACAGTACGCAGACTTTGCTATTAACGAAGCGTTGCGTGTAATCAAGCCTGGTGGCAAGTTGTTTATTCCTGTGCGTCCTGGAAAACAAATCGTATATAACGGTACTGTGTTGTGCGGAACCGATAAACCTGTATGTGTATGCAAATGCTGATATGGTGGTTGGGATGATAACGGCTGATTGTTCATCAAAATTATGTTCCCAGATATGCGAATATCGCCGGCGTTATGGTCATAATTCGCGGCGCATCAGTTGGCATACGTTGTTATTCTTGTTGCGGAATTGGTCCGGGGATAAACATAAATATAAACGGTGCGGCGATACGGTAAATATCGGATTTATGTTGTGTGGTGGTATTGGCGATGTTGTTATGTCGGGTGCATACCTGGACAAATTTTTACAGCGCGTGCGCCAATATAATCACACCGTATATGTATTTACCCAGCAACCAGATGCGGTGATAAAAACACTGTTTGCAAAATATCCTGTTATTGTTCGTGGGGCGGATGACGATGTTATCCGGCGTACGCCATTGGATTTATTAATAAAAATTAATGTTCAATTTCCAGAGGTTTTATTCAGTCGCGATAAATATCTGGCGAATGTGGCGCCATGGCTGGTTCAGTATTCAGATGCCGTGCGGCGATTCTGTGATTTATATCCAGATTCCATAGAACGCGAAAATGTGTTTTCGCGCTATGGTGTTTTATTTGTACACAATCGTACGCGTGTTGATGGAATTGATATATTAAATATTGTTGGATTGACGCATACGGATGTAATGCAAATTGATGTGCACCCGGAATGGATGGCGGTGGCGAAAAAGTTCGGTTTGGCACGCGGAAAATTTATCACGTTTTCAAATGAGACGGGAAATATGTCGTCTGATACATCTGTGCGTTTATGGCCGGCGGATTATTACGAAAAACTGTTCCAGAAAATTCATTCGGAATTCCCAGATTACAAAATTGTTCAACTGGGGACACGCGGCCCAGACGATATACCGGGCGTGGATGTAAATCTGGTTGGAAAAACATCATTTGGCGAAATGTTGGCATTGCTGAAAATGTCACGTTTGTTTATTGGGCCTGAATCAGGCATGGTTCATTTGCGCCATGCGATATCTGGTGGTGTGTCTGTGGTTTTGTTTGGACCAACGCCGGTTGATTTATATGGGTACCCCGAAAATATAAATATTCGCAGCAATGCATGTGCGTGTCGGTATTGCGACGGAATGGTTGGGCGACATTGGGAAACATTCTGTCCCAAGACAGAGTCCCCCGTTGCGGTATGCATGCGCGCAATCACGGTTAAAAATGTTTTTGCTGCGGTAAAAAACGTATTGCGAAAAAGAGATAAATAAAGAGGTTACATCAGATGGCACTGATATCATCCTATATTAAAAAATTCAAAGATGTACGCGCGCTGTGCGTGGGTGACATTATGCTGGACGAATTTGTGTATGGTTCGGTTAAACGCATTTCGCCAGAGGCACCCGTCCCGGTATTTGCACCATCCCAGACGAAAAAGATGCTGGGCGGTGCGGGTAATGTTGCGGCAAACCTGTGTGCACTGGGGTGCCAGACGTCGTTTGTTGGCGCGATTGGTGATGATGACCAGGGTAAATTGGTGCGTGAAAAATTAACCGCCATGGGCGCGAATGCAAAACTGGTTGTGATTCCAAATTGGACGACGATTTTAAAGACGCGTTTGATATCGGGGTCTAATCATATGATGCGGGTTGACCACGAAGAGAAATTGGTTGTGTCGTCCGAAATACATGAACAATTTATTCGTGATTTTGATGTACTGGTGCAGGACAGTGATGTCGTATTGCTGTCTGATTATAACAAGGGTGTGTTAAATGATATTTCAACGCCGGAATTAATCCAGATTTGCAATCGGTATAATAAACCAGTCCTGATTGACCCAAAGGGAACAAATTATGAAAAATACCGTGGCGCAACGCTGGTAAAGCCAAACCTGAAAGAATTTACAGAAGCGACCGGTATGACATTTAACCCAACTGATGCAGATTTTCATGGTCAGATTACAAAGGGCGCGAAAAAGTTATTCGGTGAATATGGGATTAAAAACCTGATTGTCACACTCAGTGAACATGGTATGTTATATGTGTCGGCGGATTCGCCGTCTGATATTCTGCAAATACCGACGGTGGCCAAGGAAGTATACGATGTATCTGGGGCGGGGGATACGTCGCTGGCAACATTGGGGGCATCAATTGGCGCAAACGCACCGATAGATGACGCGATGAAATTGGCAAACCGTGCGTCTGGTATCGTGGTGGGCAAGGTTGGAACAGCCGTCGTTTCGGCCAATGAATTGGAAGATGCAATTGTCCAGGCAACGTGTGCCCCAGATGGGTGGTCGCAAAAACGAAAACTGGTCACGGTTGCCCAGGCGAAAAAAATTGCCGAACAACTGCATGCGGACAAGAAAGTTGTCGGGTTCACAAATGGATGTTTTGATTGTCTGCACCTGGGGCATTTGAGTTCGTTTGTTCAGGCAAAAAATAACTGTGATGTTTTGTTCGTCGGGATGAATTCAGATGCGTCTGTGAAGCAATTAAAGGGACCAACGCGTCCAATCCAGGATGAAAAAACACGTGGGCTGTTGCTGGCGTCGTTGGAATTTGTTGACTATGTCGTCGTGTTTGATGATTTGACGGCGATGCCACTGATTGATGCAATCCGCCCAGATGTTATCGCCAAAGAAGGATATACATTGGACCAGTGGCCCGAGGCGCAACGTGTTGTTTCATATGGCGGTCGCGCGATTACGTTGCCACGCCTGGATGGATATTCAACAACAAATATATTAAAGAAAATGATGGATGGACAAAATGGAAAATAACATTAAACCAGAATCACAAAACACTAAAATGGCGGTGGCCGGATTGACGGCGGCATATGATTGTTTTACGGCGCTGCAGACATTTGCGCCGGCGGTTGCGAACATTGCAAAAATCTGTACAGATGCAATTGCGCGCGGGAACAAGGTGATGTTCTGTGGTAACGGTGGTTCCGCATCCCAATCCCAACACCTGGCGGCGGAATTGGTTGGACGTTTTATGTTAAATCGGCCGGCGATGGCGTCAATCGCGTTGACGGTTGATACGTCGGTGCTGACCGCGGTTGGAAATGATTATGGATTTGATACCGTCTTTGCCCGCCAGGTCCAAGGTCTGGGCCGCAGTGGTGACGTGTTAATTGGTTTATCCACCAGTGGTAACAGTGAAAATGTCATCCGTGCATTTCAAATGGCCAGCACGATGGGAATAAAGACAATCGCATTTACCGGTGCAAAGCCCAGTCGCATGGCCGAAATCGCCGACGACACAATCGCGGTACCATCAACGGTGTCGGCGAATATCCAAGAAATGCATTTGTGCATCGGCCACATTATTTGTGGTATAATTGAACACGATATATATGGCGGAATAAAATGAACAAGGCGTTGTTTCTGGACCGTGATGGAACAATTAACATAGACTATGGATATGTGGGGTCTGTGGATAAATTTGTTTTCATTGATGGTGTTTTTGATTTTTGTACCGCTGCCCAGATGCGTGGGTACCAGATTATTGTTATCACAAATCAATCGGGGATTGCGCGCGGGTATTACACGGATGCAGACTATCGCATTGTCACAAAATACATGTGTGATGAATTTGCGCGTCATGGAATTAAAATAACCGGTGTTTTGCATTGTCCAGAATTATCTGGGCCAAATCGCAAACCGAATCCAGGTCTGTTTTTCCAGGCGCAAAAGATGTATAACATTGATATGGCGGCGTCTGTGTCTGTTGGGGATAAAGAACGCGATATCCAGGCCGCGCGTGCGGCGGGTGTTGCACGGAATTTTTTGTTTCAAAATAACTATAAAGAATTGGCGAGGAAACTATGATTATCGTAACAGGTGGTGCGGGATTTATTGGCTCTAACATTTTATCTGGTTTGGAAAAACGCGGATACCATGATTTGGTCGCGGTGGACTGGATGGGCAATGGTGACAAGTGGAAAAATATCGCAAAGCGCGAATTGGCGGCGGTTATTTCACCAGAACAATTGCCAGAATTTTTGACTGCGCATAAATCAGAGATTCAGGCAATTATTCATATGGGTGCGATTTCAACAACAACCGAAACAGACGTTGATTTGATTGTTCGTTCAAACCAGCAGTTAACATGGCGCCTGTGGGAATTCTGTCGCGATAACAATGTGCGGTTTATATTTGCATCATCGGCCGCAACGTATGGCGATGGCGCAAATGGTTTTGACGACCGTGCGGATTTAGAATACTTGGATGCGTTGCGCCCACTGAACGCGTATGGTTGGTCCAAGGCATTTATTGACCGTCGCGTGGCGCGTGAAATTGCGCTGGGGCGCGCGGTGCCGCCCCAGTGGGTTGCACTGAAATTCTTTAATGTATATGGTCCAAATGAATATCACAAGGGTGGCCAAAAGAGTGTTATTGCCCATATTTTCCCCGCAGTAAAAAATGATGAAGAGGTAAAACTGTTTAAATCATACAATCCAGAATACCGTGATGGGTGGCAATTGCGCGACTTTGTTTGGGTTGGCGATATTGTGGATGTTATAATGTGGATGCTGGAACACCCGGGGGTCAGTGGTCTGTTTAATGTTGGTTCGGGGGTGGCGCGTTCGTTCTGGGATCTGGCGGCGGCGGTGTGGCATGCGATGGGGCGCACGCCAAAGATTGGATACAAAGATATGCCAGAAGAACTGCGTGGTAAATACCAGTATTTTACCCAGGCAAATTTGGCCAAGTTGCGCAGCGTGGGATACGACGCCCCGATGACCAGCCTGGAAGATGGCGTCACACAATATGTTCAAAAATACCTGAATAACGACGATATGTATGAATAAAATCACCCCACCCCGCGGGTGGGGTGACCATGCAATTGTTCCGGATTTTGTTCTTGATTTTTAGGCGCAATACCGTATAATTGCGGGGCAATGGTAACACAGCCCTAATAGTCTAGTGGTAAAACACGTCCTTGGTAAGGACGAGTCGCAAGTCCGATTCTTGCTTAGGGCACCAGAAATATATCATCTACTTTGCGTTTGTTTGTTTTTGTTCCGGTCATGTATGTTTAATACACTCCCATCACAAAAACTGCACAATACGCAGTATCTGATACATTTCACGAAATATATCATCTGCTTTGCGTTTGTTTGTTGGCATGATGTATTTCGCTGTTGCAGGAATTTATGGGCGCGATTGTGTTGATGTGACTGACAACCACGGAATAATCAAAACCCAGGCAAAGAAATAAATTCAGGGTGGCACCGCGCGGAAATCGCGCCCCTGTGATAACTGTCGGGGTGCCGAAATTCATATAAATTTTTGGTGGCCCGGCGAATAAAACAAAAAGGGACCAAAATGGTTGTATCATTAAAATCAAAATACAGAACGCACACGTGTGGCGAACTGAACGCGTCAAACGTTGGGCAATCGGTTGTTCTGTCGGGGTGGGTTCATCGCAAACGCGACCATGGATCGTTGCTGTTTATTGACCTGCGCGATAATTATGGAATTACCCAGTGTGTGTTTGATGGTGGGGACGAGGCATTAGAACGCGTGCGTCCAGAATCTGTGATTCAAATTACCGGTACGGTTGTTGCGCGTGATGCGGCGGCGGTAAACGATAAAATTCCAACCGGTGCGATTGAAATTCGCGCAGAAAAATGGGATGTGTTGACCAACGCAAACGTTTTGCCGTTCCAGGTGTTTGGTGATGATGATACTGTATCCGAAGATTTGCGTTTAAAGTATCGCTATATTGACCTGCGTCGTGAATCGCTGCATCAGAATATTTTGTTTCGCAATCGCATGATTAAATTTATGCGCGACAAAATGTGGGGTATGGGATTTTCTGAATTCCAGACACCAATTTTGACCGTTTCATCACCAGAAGGTGCGCGCGACTTTATCGTACCATCGCGTAATCACCACGGGATGTTCTATGCATTGCCCCAGGCGCCACAGCAGTTTAAGCAGCTGATTCAAATTTCGGGGTTTGACCGCTATTTCCAAATTGCGCCATGTTTCCGCGATGAAGACTTGCGTGCGGATCGCTTGCTGGAATTTTACCAGTTGGATATGGAAATGTCGTTTGTTGACCTGCCGGATATTCAGGCGGTTGGTAACGAATTAATCCCGGCGATTATTCGTGAATTTGTGCCAAATGCAAACGTATGTCCGGACATTCCGCACATCCCGTTTGACGAAGCGATGTTAAAGTATGGTTCTGATAAACCAGATTTGCGTAATCCGATTATTATTTCTGATGTGACAGAAATTTTCCGCGGGTCTGATTTTGGAATCTTTGCAAACGCGATTGATGGTGGTGCGATTGTTCGCGCAATCCCGGCACCAAACTCTGCTGATAAACCGCGCAGCTGGTTTGATAAACTGGGTGAATACGCGGTCAAAGAATTGGGATTGGGCGGCTTGGGCTATATCGTCTTTGCGGGCGAGGCCAAAGGCCCCGTTGCCAAGAAATTGGACGCCGACCGCATTGCGAAATTGCATGAAATCGCGGGTGACAATGCATCGTTGTTCTTTGTATGTGATGCGCCAGATAATGCGGCCAAGGCGGCGGGTAAACTGCGCAATAAATTGGGCGAAGATTTGAATCTGATTGATGAAAATGATTTCCGTTTGTGCTGGATTGAAGAATTCCCATTCTTTGAAGCAGACCCAGAATCACCGACGGGTATCGCGTTCACGCATAATCCATTTTCATACCCGATGGCAACGTTGGATGAATTGAATACGCGTGACCCATTGTCAATCAAGGCGGCACAATTTGATATGGTGTTAAATGGTGCTGAAATTTGCAGTGGTGGGTTGCGTAACTTTAACCCAGAAATCATGGTTAAATGTTTTGACATCACCGGGTATGACGAAGAAACGGTTAAAGAAAAATTCGGTGGCATGTACACGGCGTTCCAATACGGCGCGCCACCGCACGGTGGATGTGCATTCGGTATTGACCGTCTGGTGCAAATCATGCGCCGCGAACCAAATTTGCGCGAGGTTGTGTTGTTCCCAACCAACCAACGCGGCCAGGATTTGATGATGGGGTCCCCATCGCCGGTTACAGAACAGCAACTGCGCGAAGACCACATCCAGGTTCGCAAGAAAAATTAAACAGTTATTTATGTTTGTTCAGTCCGCATTTGCGGACTGTTTTTTTTTCTGTGAAATCAAACCTATTAAATGTATTCGCGGTGTGCGGTATAATCTGGGGCAAAACAGGATGGCGGAAATGCAGACAAAACCAAACATAGATATGCTGGTTGGACAATTGGGACTGAACGAATACCAGGCGAATATATTACGTAAAAATTATGATAAATACGATGTTTCCAGATTGGTAAAGCGGGGTGGGGTGCTGTATGCGCCACGGCGTGATAATGCCAATCGCTTTGTATGCGCAATTCATAAATTATTGTTTGGTAATGTTGCAGACCTGATTGGTCATGACAAGATTTTATTGCATGCCGCGCGCCATGTGAAATTTATGCGTGGTGGTGTGTATTGTATCCGCATTGGACAATATAAATATTGGGCCGACAGAAATGGTCATGCATTGTCTGGGCGTGCCGCGCACCAGATAATATACAGCAATTAAAATTGGTTATGTGTTTTTACAAAACTGCGCATAAATCCACTGTCAAAATTTGTCATAATGTCAGTCAGTGAATAATTACGTGTTCCATCCGGTGCAACGGTCAATCGCAATGGCGCCGGCACCGGTGCCGTGCCACGTAATGTTAATTGCAATACGATTGACATTTGACCACCGGATATATCCATTTCGCCATATGCATCCACATGGCGCATCTGTAATGTCAATGGTTGTGATGTTATGAAATCGCCGTTTTCATATTTACCAACAATGCGCATCTGTTTAATTTGTGTTTCGCCACGGGTTAATGCATCGGCCAATGCGTATTCGGCGTTAAATGTGTTTATTTTGTCGGCGGCGCTGTAAAATCCATCAAAACCCAATCCAACCAGGTATCCGCCATCAAACGATAAATCCATATCGCCGGCCAAGTTATAAAATATATCGTGCGCGATGTGACCGTGTGTCGTCATACTGATATCGGCCGTAATGACAGAATCACGTACATTAACCGGCATTGTGCGTGCCAGCAGGTTCCCAGATGTGACAAAACGATTTAATTGAATGGAAATATCGTATTTATTGTTTTCTTTTTCCAAAATGGCCAGCATACTGCCACGGGCGCTATCTGTTATTGAAAACGTCTGGACCCCAGGTTTCAGTGCATATACAAAGTTTTTGTATTCATTTCCATTATATATTAACGTGTTCGCAGACAGTGAAATATTTACCGGCAATTCAAACGGAATTGTTATTGGGGCAGCGGATAAAAATTCCAATTCATCATAATTATCAATATATTGCTGGTTCGTAAATGTGTCCAGGTTCAGACTGGCGGTGTGCATGGTTATGTTGCGACCACTGGCACTGCCCTGGAATGTGTGCCCCGCAATTTCCAGGTACAAATCTGATACATTGCGGCCGCGGTATGTGCCGGCAACGCGGTATTCAAAATCGTTGACTGATTGCAAATCAATGTTTGGTACCAGGCGTTTGAAACTCTTGCCAATCAGGGCGAATTTGTTTTTTGATAAATTTATTTCCCATTCGTTGTTGTGTGGAATAAATGTGACCGTACCATCGTGCCATGTCATGTCGCCGGTCGCGTTCAGCATATCGTCTGGTAATAATTTAAATTCTGGCATTGCCCAGTGCAACGTTTTATTCGTTGCAAATGTGTATGTTGTTTCGGTGTCCCGCTGGGTAATGTCCATGGTTCCGGCCATATCGCTGAATTTAAAATGCAGTTTTCCTGTTTTGCCCAGGCGCCGTGCACCGCGTACCAATATATCTGGGTTTGGCATTGGGCGCGATGCCGCAATGGTTATATCAAATGTATCACCATCCACAGATAATGTCCCCGCGATATCACCATATGTGAATTTGTTGCAACCCCATTTTTTTGGCGTTCCATAAAACACACACATTGTCTGAATATCATCAACCGGCATTGTTATCATAATGTCGTGTGCGCCATCGGCACGGATGTTGCCCCCATTAATTGTAATATCATCGGCGATAATGTTTGTTATCTGAACAACGCCTGGTTCGCCGACCGCGTCTATTTTCAGGTGTTCAAATGTGCGGTTGCCGATTTTTATATGACCATATAAATCCAGATTGAATTTCGTCTGGGCATACAGGCGCGACGGGTTTAACAAAAATGATAAATCAAAATCCATATCATCGGCGCGCAATTGAATATCACGTGTGCCATCAGAATTCAGTGTGATGTTGCCAGAAAAATTATCAGACTGAATATCGCTGAATTCAAATCCATATTGACCGTCCCATATGAAATCCAGACTCATCTTTACCGGATGATTAATACGTGGTTCACGAAATTCAAACCATTCATTAACATCGGCGGTTTCAATGTCCATGTGGCCGCGCGCCGTGCCATCATTAAACAGTTGGCCCACGATTTCCAGTTTGTTGTCATGGTTTTTAATTGTGAATTCATCATTTGAAAAATTCAGGTCGTATTTGTGATCGTCTGTACGCACGGTTCCAGTCAGTGTTCCATTTTCAAATTTCGCGCGAATAATATTGTAATTCTTGTCATGAAAACGTACGGTTGAATTGTATATTTCAACACTGTGTGGGAAATCAGGCGCGGCCAATGATTCAATGCCGAGATTCGCCCCATATATTGCCAGGTGTCCCAGTCGCGCATCCGCCAGATTAAATATATCCGCCATTGGTACGGAAAACAGTACCGCGTCAATGTTGCCATTCGGTATGACAACGTCATGTGCGACAATTGTTGCGCGCCCCAGCATGCTGAAATGTACATTGCCGTTTATTTGTGCCGCAATACCAGTCTGGTCTGTGATGGCATTGGTCAATTTGCCACGGATATTATTCAGTGTAATCATCGGCGGAATAATAATTATCGCCACCGCAATCGCGGCAATTGCGGATACGAATGTCCACAGTATTCTGCGTTTATATCTGGGTTTTAATGCCATTCTCTTCTGCCTTGTAATTTGATTATAATGAATTACAATAATGGTGTGAACAAAAAAAGTATATTTTCACTGGAAAGCAATTATGCCCCCATGGGGGACCAGCCCGCGGCCATTTCTGAATTGGTGGCGGGTGTGCGTGATGGTCGTCGGTCCCAGGTTTTGTTGGGGGTGACGGGGTCTGGCAAAACATTTACCATGGCAAATGTGATTGCGGAATTGTCGCGGCCGGCATTGATTATGGCGCCGAATAAAATCCTGGCGGCCCAGTTATATACGGAAATGAAATCATTTTTCCCGCATAACCATGTTGAATATTTTGTGTCGTACTATGATTATTACCAGCCCGAGGCATATATGCCAACCACCGATACATATATTGACAAGGATGCGTCTATAAACGAGCAGTTAGACCGTATGCGGCACAGTGCGACGCGTGCCATGTTAGAGGAACGCGATGTTATCGTTGTATCGTCTGTGTCATCAATATACGGTATGGGATCGCCAGAGCAATATTCGGGTATGAAACTGGTTCTGCATGCCGGGGACAAGATTGGCCAGGCGGACGTTATGCATGCACTGGTTGATATTCAGTACAAGCGTAATGATGTGGCGTTTGAACGTGGGGATTTTCGTGTACGTGGCGACAGTTTGGACATATTCCCATCACATTCCCAGGACCGGGCGTGGAAACTGTCGTTCTGGGGCGATGAAATAGAAGAGATTTGGGAATTTGATACACTGACCGGGGCCAAGTTGCACCAGTTGGACAGAATTGCAATTTATCCGAATACACACTATGCCACCCCAATGCCCAGCGTGTTACAGGCCATCGGCCAAATCAGAACGGATTTGGACGAACGCCTGAAATACTTTCATGAAAATATGAAGTATATAGAAGAGCAGCGTCTGCGCGAACGTGTGAATTTTGATATAGAGATGATGGAATCCACCGGAACGTGTCGCGGAATTGAAAACTATTCACGGTATCTGTCGGGGCGCGCACCGGGAATGCCACCACCAACACTGTTTGAATATTTGCCGCGTGATGCTGTTTTGTTTATTGATGAAAGTCATGTAACCGTGCCCCAGATTTCGGCAATGTCACGTGGTGACCGCGCGCGCAAGGAAACGCTGTCGCAATACGGATTTCGGTTGCCGGCGTGTATTGATAATCGGCCATTGACATTTGATGAATGGGATGCATTGCGCCCACAAACAATATTTGTGTCTGCAACACCTGCGGAATGGGAATTAAATCAATCCGGCGGTATCGTGGCAGAGCAGGTTATTCGCCCAACAGGCCTGTTAGATCCGGTTTGTGATGTACGGCCAACCGCGAACCAGGTTGATGATTTGTTGGACCAGATAAAGAAAACGTCCGGGCGCGTGCTGGTGACAACACTGACCAAAAAGATGGCAGAACAGTTAACAGATTATCTGAACGAAAATGGGGTTCGTGCCAAATACCTGCACAGTGATATTGAAACGTTGGAACGTATTGAATTGCTGCGCGATTTGCGTCTGGGTAAATATGATGTGCTGGTTGGGATTAACTTGTTGCGCGAAGGATTGGATGTTCCCGAATGTGAATTGGTCGCAATTATGGATGCGGACAAGGAAGGATTCTTGCGTTCGGCGCGTTCGTTGATTCAGACCATTGGTCGTGCGGCGCGTAATGCAAATGGGCGTGTGATACTGTACGCCGATAATATGACGGATTCAATGAACGTGGCACTGACAGAAACCGCGCGTCGTCGCGAGAAGCAGATGGCATACAACATTGCGCACGGGATTACGCCAACAACAGTATCCAAGGCAATATTTGCAGAGGTTGGCGACAAGCAAGACAAGACAGACAAAACCCGCCGATTTGTTTACGATAAATCTGGCGGTGTTATGGATGCGGACAGCATACGCAAACAAATAAAGGATTTGACCAAGAAAATGCGCAATGCGGCAGAAAACCTGGAATTTGAAACGGCCGCCGAATTGCGCGACGCAATCCATAAACTGGAAGACGACCTGTTATTGGTGGAGTAAAAAAATGAAAGAATATTTGTTGGAAAATGTTGAACAGACGCGCGGGTGGGCGCGGGATTTTGCGGCGGGACTGCGCGCGCCGGTGTGTGTGGCATTGCATGGTGATCTGGGAATGGGAAAGAGTGAGATTGCACGCACAATTATTCAGACGCTGCGTGGCCCAGATACTGTGGTGCCCAGTCCGACATTTACCATTGTGCAAAATTATGATGGTATATCACACTTTGACCTGTATCGTATAAACGATGCATCTGAATTGGTTGAAATTGGACTGCCATACGCGATTGCAAATGATATTACATTGATAGAGTGGCCCGATATTGCGGCGGACATATTGCCACCGGATACCGTGCACATATACCTGACTGAAAATGGGTCTGGGCGTAAATTAACAATCAAATAAGGATTATTTTTTCAGCAGGCTCTGTACCGCCAATGGGAAATCAGGTGCCCGTGACAGGTATGAACCACTGACCAACAAATCGGCACCGGCCGCCCAGCACATCTGGGCGGTTTTGTCGTTTATTCCGCCATCAACCGATATGATAAATTTCAGACCGTATTTTTTACGTGTTGCCGCCAATACAGAAATTTTGTTCAGGCACTCTGATTGGAATTCTTGGCCGGCGGCACCAGGACGAACGGTCATAACCATAACCTCGTCCAAATCGCGCAAGATTGGTTTCAGAATTGTTACAGGTGAATCCGGGTTCAGTGCAATTCCCGCCCGTCGGCCGGCACCGCGCACGCCACGTACCGCCGCCCGCAGGCCAGATGTGTTTGTGGACATAATAACCGTGTCGGCACCGGCGGCGATGGCATCGGCCGCCCAGACAGATGGACTCTCTGTCATCAGGTGGACATGCAGGTGGGCATTTGTGTGTGCGCGAATCATTTTCAGTTCGGCAATGCTGCCCGCCATGCGGTCAACATAAAAACCATCCATAATATCCACATGAATCATGGATATACCACCCGCACGAAACAATGAATACGTTGATTCACGGCGCATGTTAAAGCACAGCGTGCTGGGCATAATTGGTATGAATTGCTGGCGAACCTTTTTCTGGCGATGAAATATGGATGTTAATTTCCGGATATTGCGCATGATGCGGTCGCGACGCGCGGTGTATGCCATGCGGTGCGGAATTTCGGCATTCCATATGAACGACGACATTGCGCGTACAATTGTATCATTTGCCGCGCACTGGGTCGGAATCGCGAACAAATTTTCAATGAATTCAGATGCACCTTCGGTCTGGGCGCCACCGCCGGTTACAACAATCTGGGTGGGATGATATTTACCAATTGCACCGCGTGCAGATTCAGTCAGTTTTTCCGCCATGTCCACCATGTGTGGCATGAATATGTCATTTATATCCCCGCGCGAAAATTCATATGCGGTGTCCGCCGGGGTGAAACGGTCCATTTCCTTTGGTATAAAGCTGGCCACGGCACGCTTTATCCGTTCGGCATCGTCAAAACTTATCCCAAGTTTCTTTGAAATGTCATTTGTAATAATTGTGCCACCCAATGGGATTTTTGCATGCCAAACCGGTCCGCGGTCATTCCATATTGATGCAGATGTAAATTCAGCACCCATATCAATGAACATTATGGTCTGTTTTTTCTGGCGCATGGTGGTGTTCAATAAAAAATGTGGGTCGTAAAACGCGTTTCCGCGAATGTGTGCGCGCCGCAGGATAGAGTATATGTTTTCCATGCGCGCAATTGAATAAAATATTGCCCCGAATGCAGAAACCAAACTGCGGTCTGTATATCCGATGGGGGTTAACATATTTCGCGCGTTTGGGGTATCGTATCGTAATGGCACAATGTGCATTGGTGCATACCCATCTGGTGCGGTTATCTGGGCAATTTGGGCGCGCAGGTCGGCCATTGTGATTTTATGTTCGCCGGGCCATGTGGTGCTTTTCGCGGTCATGTCAAATACGGCCGGTCCGAAATTTCCGGTGATATATGCCGAATCAAAACGGGCACCAACCTGGCGTTCCAATTCATCGGCTACAGATTTTATTGCGAACACGGTATCAAAACTGTCCATTGCAAACACGGCCGACCGGTCAATACGTGCCCCACGTACGCGATGTGCAATTCCGCGCACCCCAGATGTCCCGATATCCAGACATAAAAAAGCAGAATCAAACAGATTCATTGTGTGTTCTATTTAACCAATATTCGTGCCGTATCGCGCATATCAATTACAGATATATCGCGTGCCAAGATACTGTGATTTTTGTTCAGCATAATCAGCTGGGCAATTGCATCAGTTGGATTCTTTTCAGGTAATTTAATTGTAATGCCGCCTGTCGTTATCATGTTCCAACGACGGTTTTCAATCCATTCCATATAGTCTAAATCGCCAATCATATTGTGTGCGGCGGCGGTGATTTCAGAAATGTCGTTTGGTAATTCGCCACGGAATAAAACCGTACCATCTGGTCGCACATTGGATGGTTGCCGCACAATTGTGCCATCGGCCGACAACGGAAAATAATCCGTGCCATCGGTCCATTGGGCAACCGCGCGATACAGGCGCACGCGCACCACCAGGTTTCCATCACCACGCCGGTGCAATGCGGATTCACGTACCCCCGGTACCGCACCAATGCGCGCGTTCAGGTTATTCAGGTTCACAGAATATGCGTGCGTTCCGGGCGCCACCGCCGCGGCCGCAACCAGGGCGGATAAATCCTTGTCCCGGGCATCAGCAGATACAGAAATACTGCGCACACGGGCCAAGTCCCCGTGTCCCATCAGTATCATTGTGATGCGCGTTGAAAAGTATGTCGCCAATAAAACAGCGACAATAAAATACACCCAAAACCAAATATTGCGTTTCATGGTGACAATTATATCACAAAAAGGTGCAATTGGAAAGCGGGCGACGAAAAAATAAATTTACATTGCACGCAACAAATAACCGCGTCCAAACATACACTTGCGGTACGCCCCAACCGTTTTTGACGTTGCGTTACGCGGAACGGACAGCAATGAACGTTGACCGGTATCGGTATATTCGTTTGACTGGAACGTTACCCACAGGCCGTCCCAATCGGGCATCAGGCCACTCTGGTTCGGGGCCAGTAATTTGGAAATACGGCTGCGTGGCATATACGATTGGTCACGAATCCCCAGACATGATTTATGGTCACGCACAAATTGTTCCATTGTGACGGATTCATTTTCCCAATTCAGGATTGTTGCGTCATCAATATTGCCCCGGTTTGGGGATGAGCACGCCGCCAGTATGGCGATAAAAGCCAAATATTTAAATCTCATGTTTTGTATTATAATTTAATTGCGTCGGGGGGGCAATAGTTTTTATAATGGGGATAAAGGGAGCGAAAGAATAACATGGCAATAACAGTCCAAAATTTTATTAAATTGGCAAATTTTTATAACCAGATGACGATGATGATGTCGGCAATCTGTGTGGAAAAGGGCGGAATTGCAATGGAAAACTATGCGGGGCGTTTCTTTGCGGCGGATGTATTGGAATTCGTGTCTGAATATGGGCGGCGTCTGATGGCGGAAAAAAACAGTGACCTGACACCGGATGTGATTGCGGTGATTGGACGGTTTAATGAAAATTTCCAGCGGGTCAAGGATTTGGCCACGCCGACGCAAAAGCCGATTTATGAAATGACGTTGGCCGAATTTGAACGTCTGATGAATATCTGATGGAAAGGAGCAATGTGATGCATTTTGCAAAAAAATTATTTGAACGCACGGTGATGCTGGCCATGCTGGTTGTGGTTGCGGCGTGTGCCCAGAATAATCAGAATCAGCAATCGGCATATGATACGGTAACGGTTGTGGATAATTTGGTTATTGATGAAAACTCTGTGCCAATCTTTCCAAAAAAGGCGGCGTTAACCACGGATACGGCGCGACGTTTTTCACTGGATTTACCCAAACGGTGCGAGGTTAACTGGGACAACCAGGCGGTTGTATCGGTTGTACCCGAAGAAAAAATTGAAATCGTACGTTTGAACACAGGGGACGCATTGCCAGAATTACAGGTAAATGATTATGAATTTACATCGCTGACGGTGAAAAATGCGCTGGATAAATTACTGGACGGGACCGAGGTTGCCGTTGTCCAGGATGAAGAAATGTATGAAAAAATATCGGGTTCTATTTCCGCAGGCAGCCTGGCCGATGCGGTTGAACTGATGGCGAAAATGGGGCGCGCGTATTATTCGTATGATGCCGATGCAGGTGAAATTCACCTGACGTATCGGGCAAAGTGGTTGGTTAAAATGCCACATGATCAGTCAATTATTATGGCCCTGATTGATGCGATGCGTGGGGCCGATGTGCGGAATCTGTTGGTGGATTGGGACGACAAAACACTGGTGTTTGAAGGTAATTATCAGACCGAGCGCGAGGTTGCAAAAATCATTTCAGATATCGCGTCCAAGAAATATATGCTGGCATGGGATATTGATGTGTATCGTGTATACCCGCGCAGCGACAATCCGATTGTGTGGATGAATATGTTACCAGCCTTTGGTGAAAAAAACATAAAAATGTCCATCCCGGGGGTTGTTGGACGTGCGCTGGTGGTCAGTTCGGAAATCAACACAAAAACGTTGCAAGAATTTTTATCACAACAGGCGAATGTAGTCTTGATTTCCCAGGGTCAGTTTGTGATTCCAAATGGCTGGCAATCACGTTTTGATATTGGTCAATGCAGCAAGGAAGAACGTCTGGAAACAGACCTGATAATTGGCGCGACCGGTAAATATGGTGATTTTGGTGGGCGCGATAAAATTGATGCAAAAATTGTTTTGCGCACCAGCAATGGTGAATTGTCATCATTTAATATTCCATCCAGTTTGGGTGACAACTATGTGATTATTGGTATTCCGACGCATTCGTTTGTGACAACGCCAGAAACACTGATTTCGCCGTTCGCAGAACTGGTGGTATTTATGTCGCCACGTCTGATATCCATCGTTGATGCAGACAGTGGTGTGTCCAGGGCGACACCGTTGGTCGGTGATGCGTTGCGTGAATTTTTAAGCAAGTAAGGAACAAAAGATGTTGTTTTCCAGATTGGAACGAAAGATTGCATTCAGATATCTGGCCGCGAAAAAGCGCGGATTTGGTTCTGTGATTTCGTGGGTGTCATTGATTGGTATCACGCTGGGGGTGGCGACACTGATTGTCGTGATGTCGGTAATGGGTGGATTTCATGAAACATTGTTGTCGCGCATTGTGGGGATGAATGGTCATGTCGTTGTGTATCACCAGGATGGTGCAATTACTGATTACGATTTCTTGATTGATAAAATGAAGCAGAACAAAGTGGTTTCTGCGCATGCGACCGGTATAGTCCCAATTGCAGAAGGCCAGGTTATGGCAACCGCTGGTGGCAATAATACGGGCGCGATGATACGCGGAATTCGTATGTCTGATTTGGCGGCCAAGACAGATACAGGGACCAGAATTTACGGCAAACAATTATCAGAAATTCGCGATGGTGAATTGGTCGCCGGGGCGTCCCTGACACGCAGTTTACGTGTTGGTATGGGGGACAAAATTTCGTTGGTTTCTGCAAATGGTGCGACGCCAACACCGTTTGGTACGATGCCGCGTATTATGGCGTATCCGGTGATGTCATCGTTCTTTATGGGAATGTATGAATATGATTCTGGATACATATTTATGCCGTTGGAAACCGCCCAGAAATATTTAAATATTGGCGATGCGGTAACACATATTGATTTGTTCTTGCGTAATCCCGAAGATACCACCGCGGTGCGTGATGCGTTGTCACGCCTGTTGCCGGATGGTTTTGTTGTGCGCGATTGGCGTGAATTGAATCGTGGGTTTGTTGGTGCACTGCAGGTGGAATCAAATGTTATGTTTTTAATATTAATGCTGATTGTAATTGTTGCGGCGTTTAATATTGTGTCGTCATTGGTGATGTTGGTCAAAGATAAAAACAAGGATATCGCCGTATTGCGTACGTTTGGTGTTTCGCGGCGTTCAATGATGAAAATATTTATCCTGTCGGGTACCAGTATCGGTGTGATTGGCGCATTTTTTGGTACGGTATTGGGTGTTATTGTTGCAATTTATATTGAACCGATACGCCAGTTTTTCCAGTGGGCAACCGGTCGTGATTTGTTCCCGGCGGAATTATATTACTTGTCGGAATTGCCGTCTAAACTGGTGCCGGAAACAGTTATTGGTATTGCGATGTTGGCGATTGCGTTGGCGTTTTTGGCAACGATTTATCCCGCATGGAAGGCCGCGTCAACAAACCCTGTTGATGTGTTGCGTAATGAATAAAGGATTAATTACATGGCAGGCATATTGAATTCTTTGGCGCGTGTGAAAAAATCAGATGTCGTTCTGTCGGTGCGCGATATTACCAAAACGTTTATAGAAGGTAGCCAGCCGTTGCATATCCTGCGCGGTGGTGGGTTTGATTTGCACCGCGGTGAAATTATCGCATTGGTCGGTCAGTCGGGCAGTGGTAAATCAACCCTGTTGCAATGTGTGGGATTGTTGGATGCGCCAACGTCTGGCAGCATATTGCTGGATGGTGCGGCGACAAACCGCATGGACGAAGATGCGCGCACAAACATTCGTCGTAATAAAATCGGTTTTGTGTACCAGCGGCACAATCTGTTGTCTGATTTTACAGCGTTGGAAAATGTTGTGTTGCCAATGTTGGCGGCTGGTGTGGACGAAGTGACCGCGACATCGCGCGCAATGAAATTAATGCGGGCGGCAAGTGTTGCACACCGTGCATCACACCTGCCCGGGGAAATGTCGGGCGGGGAACAGCAACGTACCGCCGTGGCGCGCGCGTTGGCGAATAATCCAGAAATATTATTGGCGGACGAACCGACCGGCAGTTTGGATCCGGCGCATGCCGCGTCTGTTTTTGATTTACTGATGGATTTGGTGCGAAAAAATAAAATGGCAATGCTGTTTGTGACGCATGATATGAACCTGGCTGCGCGGGCCGATCGCCGCATCACAATCAAAGACGGAATTATTACAGAGCAATAAAAACAAGAGAGGAGAGAGAAAACATGAAAAAAGCACAAAATAAAAAGGTGGCAAGCCGGTCGGCGCCAACATCGCGCAAGGTAATTGGTGTGATTGCGTTGGCGGGGCTGTTTGCATGTGGCCTGTTCGTTGGTATGGGCGTGCATCAATTGCCACGTGTGCACCACAATGTTATCAGAATGTCGGCCGCGACATGTGATTCAATCGCGCGCACAATTGCGGGCGCAACCGATGCCAAATTGGTTGAAGAATTAAATGACACATATCGTGATAACTGTGCCGGTCGTGTGATTGAACATATATCGGAACCTGTGGCGTCTGATACAGGTAATGATAACGATGCCCGACCCGTGGCAACATGCGCGCGCATTGAACAATTATTATCCAATCGTTTACGACCAGAAGAGTTTGATGAATCTTGGGCGCATATATCAAATGCAGAAACATATGCGCGTTTGGTTGAAACAGGGTGCGCGGAAAATGCCGACAAATATCGCGCATTGGCGTTGCGTGAAATTCAAATTGCGATGGCACTGGACCCTGTTGATGAAATGGATGAAGACCAGATAGAAGACGTTATTGATGTGTACAAGAAAATTCAGATGCAGGCCGCCGCGCAACAGATGATTGATAAATTGCAAAAAATTTCTGAACCGACCATAGATTTTATATTAAAACTGGAAAAAATCCTAGAGGACTGATATGAAAAAATTACTGTCATTGATTTGTGCGGTGTTGTTGGCGATGCCGGCAATTGCCGATGATGGGGCGGCGGTGGTTGCGCGTACAAACTGTGATGATTTGCGTGCGCAAATTGCCACGTTGAACACGGGCGATGATTTATCAGATGCGGATGCGGCACTGCTGTACGAACTGCGGTTGACATATCGTCGTGATTGTGCACGTCGTGCCAGTTCCACGCGCAGCAATCGTACGGTTGCAAAAACGCGTGCCCAGGTAAAGATGTCAGATGACACCAAATCCGATGACAATACGGACAACACTGTGACCGCACCGGCGTGTGATGCGCCCGATGTCAATGGATGCTGTCCGAATGAAACACTGTCGGACATTGATGGGGTTGCATATTGCTGTCAAAACGATGGCGATGTGTGCTTTATCCCAATGGTGGTGGAAAAAACAGACGCCGTGGAAACGCCGGCCCCGACCACGCCTGTGCGGACAGATGCCGAAATCGCAGATGAAATAAATGCGAATATTGCCGCCGGTTTGTGCGCCGATGGAACCAAACCGAACAAATACGGATGTTGTGCAGACGAACTGTTCCGCGATATGGGCGGGACATTTGCGTGCTGTCCGAAAAGTGGGGGCGATTGTTTTCCACCGATAACTGGTGCCGCCGCGACCACTGAATAAAGGGCTTGCGTTTTAGGAAAATTGATTTATAATAGGCAGGCTTTCAATTTGTTGCGGGCATAGTACAAAGGCTAGTATGCAAGCCTTCCAAGCTTGAA